>NZ_ATVV01000031.1:0-44628 GCF_000420905.1 Butyrivibrio sp. AD3002
TATCTCAACTATCTTGGTACTACAAGCCAAATCTCATACCCAGATACTCACAATATCTACTCTATCTTGGTCCAACAAACCAAAATCCATACCCATATATCTTCCATTTATCAACTATCTTGGTATTAAAAGCCTACCCCTCATGCCCAGATATCCGCTATATCTCTTCTATCTTGGCATCACAAGCACAATCTCATACCCAGATATTCACTATATCCACTCTATCTTGGTACAACAAACAAAAATTCATACCCAAATATCAACCAAAGTACAAATATCTTGGTCCACAAACCTCCACATACGTGAAAAACCTTCATATGCGTAAAAGCCTCCACATACACAAATAGCCTCCCCACGCGCCACATTGTTCCTAGATTCAGAGCCGGAGGTAATAACCCAGCCACCGCGTAGCGGCTTTGCCCTTGATGGCACGAAAAATAACTGCTACACTGCTGCTATCGACGGGAAAACCTATTGTTCCTGAGTTCTTCGCCGTCGGTGACAAACCCACAGCAGTTATTTTTTGCGCTGTCAAGGGTGGCGTCCGCACACCTCAGACAACGCACACACCACATTCACGCAATCAAGCAATAGCGTCCGCCTTCTCAGACCTACACTCATACACCACTATACCCAAGCACCAATCTCTCTAATCATTAATCACAAGCCCCAGTGTTCTTGCTTTAACCGCAAGTTCAAGCCTTGTGTGATAGCCTGTCTTCTGCAGCATATTTGAAATATGCATCTTTACAGTGGATGCTTCAACACACAGCTTCTCGGCAATTTCCTTATTAGAGGCACCGGTCACAAGTTCTCTTAGAATCTCGGTTTCTCTCTCAGTAAAATCAGTGCTCTGCGCGTTTCCGACCGTGACCTTCATATGTTTGCTTGGATAGACGGATTCGCCTTTCATCGTGCGCTCCATTATCTCGCGTATCGGCTGTTCCTGAACCTCCTTTTGCCAGAAGCTCTCGACGCCGATCTCCTTAGCTCTCTTTTCGTAAGAAAGTTCCGGCATGGACGTCACAATGATAATCTTAATGCCCGGCTTTTTTTTCTTTATCTTCTCTGCGGCCTCAAGCCCGCTCATACTCCCGGGGAACAGTACGTCAAGTATTACAAGGTCTGCGTCATGCGCTTCAAGAAAATCAAGTGCTTCTGTGGCTGTGGCAAAAGAAGCTCGCATCTCATAGCCTTCCATGCCATCCACAGCGCTCTCGAATATCTCTCTGATCATCCTGAAATCTTCAGCAATCACAACCCCGTACGACACTGACTAATCCTCCTTGGGCAAAATAATCTCCATGCAAAATTCGGGTGATGTGTATATTTTCATACTTCCGCCCACGCTCTCAATATCATGTCTGAGATTCCTTAGGCCACCCTTTTCCTCAATCTCTTTCTCCGGTTTCTTTCCATCATTTAGAAATGTAAGGATATAACTTCCGCCGGTTTCCTTAACCTTTATTGTAGCAAGTTTTCCGTCCGCGTGCTTTAACGTATTTCCAATATGTGCTGATATTGCTGAATCAACCACCGGAATGAGCTTAGTTTCCTTTGGCAGTTCTCCTACTATCTGCAGTTTAATGCCGAGTTTGTCAGCCTCCTTGGAAATCACATAATAAGGAAGTTCCCATTCTTCCTGTTCTTCGTTCAAAAGATGCCTGATATTATCCTTCCAAAGGTAAAGAAGTTCATCCCTGTCAACGCTCTGCGGCTCAGCAAGGTACCTTCTTGCTATGAGAATGCTCTGACCTATATTGTCATGAAGCGCAACCTTAAGCTGCAAAAGCTCACGGCTCATGGTCAGGTATTCTATTGTTCCAAGCAGAGCCTTAAGTCTGGTGTTTAGCTGCGCTGCCTTTGTTCGCCTCTCCTCAAGCTCCTGAGTAAGAGCATATTCTCTGCTGACATCGGCCGCAATTATCTCAGGTATTTCCTTATTTTTTATGAAAAGTTTCTGCTTCCTTATGCTATAGGTTCTGCCATCCGAGCATCTTACAAGTGGAGCTTTCCCCTCAGAAACAGCCATTGCAGTTTCTGTTTCATTTAGCCTGTTGCAGAACTCGTTTCCATTGGTAACCCCTTTTCCGAACAGATCCACACTTATGTCCTGCATGGTCTGATTTACCATAAGCGGCATACCATCATTATCGTTGTAATAACAAAGGCCTGTCGGAAGCATGTCAAAAGCTTCCTTCACCGACATTGCAGAAATATGTGTCTCCTGCCATTTCCCTATTATATACTGCTGTGCTACCGCAATGAAAAGAAGAAGTATCTGAATAACCAAAAGAACCGGAAGCGGAAGCTCAAACTTTATCACATATAAACCTATATGGTGCATATCAAGAATCTGTAACAGCAGATTGGTAATAAGTGTCGCCACAATTGAAGCTATAATGTTTATCCTGCTTCTCTTTAAAAACAGAGACCTTATCGTATTATAGATAAAAGTCATCAGAATAATATACGTTACAGTGAGTATCATTCCTCTTGAGGCTAACGAAAGATTTCCAAAGGTCATACTTCCACCTCCTTTGAAACAGTCACATAAAAAGTATCATCTTCGTTTCGGATAGAAAGCCTGCTTCCAAACTCCGTAAGCTCGCTCTTCTTCCAGTCCTGAGTAATAGTGCATACAGGCGAGTCAAAGATTATGGTAATCTCAAAGCGTTCGTTTTTCTCTAGTCTGACCATGCATGAATGAATGCTGTCCCATGCATCTTCCATCAGTTTCTCAAAAAGATCGTATGTAAATATTATAAACGAAGATGGCATATCTTCCACCATGTATTCCATAAGTTCGCAGCTAATACCGTTAAGCCCCATATAGTCCATGGATTCCCTGATAGCCAGGCATAGCTCCGCAGTTGAAACAATAGGGTTCTCATCAGATATAAGCATAAGATTTCCCATACGCTTTATGAATGCACTTAAGAAAGTTGCATAAATCAAATTCGCCCTTGAAACAGTTCCGCTTTCGTCCTTTTCCAAAAGCTCATAGACACGTGCAGCCTGCGGCCTTACAGCATTAGCTATACTGTTGTAAAGTCTGTTCTTGGTCTCAAATCTCACACGCTGGGCGCGAACTTCATTCTCCTGACGAATGAGGTCATTCTCTTCCTCAAGCTCCTCGGTTACCTCCGAGATTTCTTCGTTCAGCCTGTTTATAGATGACATGTCTACAACCCAGTTTATGTATCCTCCCGAAATAAATTCCTTTTTTATTCTATGATCCTTGTCCTTTTCATTGGGATTCCAGTTTTTAGAAGTCAAAATTGCCCTGCCGTCAGCATCGCAGATAGCCGCATTTATTCCGGAGTAATCAAACAAAAGCTCATACCCAGTGTTTGCGGGAATAAAGCCTATCTGAATTCCACTTTCAAAAATCGTGATAAACGGGAAGCAGAATGCTTCCTGAAGATGATATATTTTTTGTCCAAAAAGAACCGGCGAACCGCCTACAACAATATAAATAACAAGCAGGGACATTCCTATCACAAGCCATATTGCAGGAATATACCAGGATTTTCTGGCTGATGAAATGCTGCATCTTTTCATGAAAACAACAAGTGAGCCTATACCCAGTACTGCCATCCATGCAAAGACAAGAACATATCCCCATTTTCTGCTGTATTCAATAGGTTCCTCACCGTAGAAACTGAATACCTGCTTATGAAAAGAATTCGTCATGACAAATATCACCAGCATGACCTCTGCCACCATTAATATCCGCTCAGCTATCCGGACACGCTTTATGCTTCTGACAGGCTCAGTGTACAGTGCCGCCATCATGCCAAGGAGCGGAATTGCCGTCATAGGAATATAGTAACCATACCAGATATATGTGCTTATAATAGGACAATCATCAAAGAAATTAAATCTGGATACGCGCAGAACAAAAAGAACGACCATAAAGCCGCAGACATAGAGAAGTCTTTTTTTGATTGCACCATTAAGGATTCTGCGCCTGACCATCAGTCCCCAGGCGATGAACAGCATGCTGTACAAAATGGATGAAATATGATCAACATATGGATACAGTGGTTTATAGATATCGAAAACAAAAGCCGCTACAGCTATCCCGCAAAGGATAGCCAGCACTTTTTTATTTGTTAACCCAAATCTGTCCAATCACACCCTCCCCCGGCAATAATAGCCTTCCACAATATTGTATCACTAATACTTCGTCGATAAAATTGCGATATTTAGTATAGAATGATATATAACCATTGTAAAAGAATCTATTATTTCTTACTACCGCCAAATGGTGGTAATTGGGTGATTAAACTGTTTTTCATGCTATATCAAAATGCTCTTCAACCGAAGGAAGCTCATTCGCAGAGATTTCAAGCGTTACCTGGCCTTTTTCATATCCGGCGCGGATAATAGCCATCGCCCGGCCGCGGAATGTTACGGTTCTTCCATCGGTGTAATTATCCTCGGTTACCGGATTTGCTGAGCCAAACCCTGAAAGGACTGCAATATCATGCCTCTCCTCATTTCGCTCGGTCTCAGCATCATCCGTCAGTTTAGCTTCTATTGCAATTTCTGCATCGGGAATTATATTTCCTTCGCCATCAACAATTTCTATTCCGACATAAATAAGATCGTGACCGTCAGCCTTCATCTCTTTCTTTTCGGGAACAAGACGTATACGGTCAGGCTCTCCTGTAGTTGTTAAAACATCCCTGCTTACTTCCTTTCCGTCTAAGAAGCTTATTGCCTCCACTTTTCCGGGTTCATATGTTGTATTGAAGAATGCGCAATTCGGCATAGGACGTTCAACAGATACAGGCTTTCTTCCGAGTGTTTTGCCGTTCACGAATACTTCAACCTCATCCGCATTTGAGAATACGGCAAGTCTTACCGGCTCATCTTCATATCCTGCATAATTCCAGCATGAAGCCAGTGCCGGGAATCCCCACAGTGTCATCATCTCAGTCTTTCCATAAGTATCAGGATGCATTGAAAACAGATGTGTTTTCCCGCTTCCCCAGACGATGCTTCTGTACGCACCTTGTGGCAGCATGTGTCCCGTAATATCAAAATCGGCATCATTGGCAAGACGCCAGGGATATGGTGATCCGCTCGGAGGCATAAGATACCAGCCACCTGTCTTTACACGCTCGTCATCGGCTTCAATATAATCAGCCTTTCCTATTCCGGCTTCTCCGATATAATCCCATGCAGTCCACGTGAACTCTCCTATTACGTAGGGCAGTTTTTCCACAAGAGGCCATCTAAAGCCTACTTCTTTAGGAAAATTCTCTGATCCCAGTATTACTCTTTCAGGAAACATCTTATGATCGCGCTCATAGATATCCTCCATGTAGTTGTATCCCACTATATCAAGCCCGTTGGTGAAGGGTTCCGTCATCGTCTCCCAGCTTCCGTCATTAAGACCATTTGCGGAATTCTGCTCCTGACTCTGATTTTTCATAAGTTTGTCATCCAGGCCACTCCAGAAGGAACAAATTCCGTTGCTTACAGGTCTTGATCCGTCCAGTCTTCTGATAGTCTCCGCAAGCTGCGTTGCAAGTGTATAGCCGTTATCAAGTCCCCCTCTCTCCGGTATCTCATTTCCCGTTGACCATAGGATAACAGCAGGATGATTTCTATCTCTTCGGACAAAATCAGTCAGATCCCTTTTCCAGTCTGTATCAAAGAACTGACTATAATCTCCACCTCTCTTTGCCATTCCCCACGCATCAAAGGCCTCATCGAATACATACATTCCAAGTCTGTCACAAGCCTCTATCAGAGCTGCAGATGGCGGATTATGCGCAGTTCGTACAGCATTGAAACCTAATTCCTTGAGCTTTTTTATCTTTCTTGCTTCAGTCTCATATAAAGAAACAGCACCAAGAAGTCCATTGTCATGATGAAGGCAGCCGCCTTTGAGTTTTACTGACTTCCCGTTAATCCTTAGTCCTCTTATTGCATCCGCAGTGATTGTTCGAACTCCAAAAAGTGTCTCAGCCTCATCAATCTCATCGTTTTTCTTTGGAATGAAATGTGTACGGTATACTCCAAGGCTCTTAACACTTGTCTTTACTCTGTATAGATTCGGATTATCCGCATCCCAAAGTTTTGGATTATTTAAAATCATTGCCATTCTGGCGTTCTCTGTTTTTCCGGGGTTTATCTGTATAACGCGTTTCGTAGTAGTCTTTACAGCACCGGTATCCTCTTCACAAATTGACACAGTAACTTCAACCAGACTGTTTTCTGTCGTGGAATTTTGAACTTCCACATTGGCCTCCAGAAAAGCGTTTCCCTCACTCACTTCCTTCGTGTATACAAAAACTCCGTTCTGAACAACATGCACTCTGGGCCCGCAGCAGATCATAACTCCTCTGTAAAGTCCTGATCCTGTATACCAGCGTGAGTTAACATGCATACTGGTATTGCAGTTTATCGTTATCCGGTTTTCCTCTCCAAAGGTTACGTAATCCGTAAGATCTACATAAAACGGAGCATAGCCATAGTGCCGGCTGCCAACCTTACACCCGTTTACATCAACTGTCACATTCATCATTGCACCGTCAAAAGAAAGACCTACGCAGCCTTTTTCCCATTCCTTGGGAATAAAAATGTTTTTAGTATAATTTGTGAGACCGCCTTTGAAATACCCGCTGTCAGACTTAGCAGGCGCATCCGGTGAAACCGGTGTTCCTATCATTCCATCATGAGGAAGATTAACTATTTCACCCGGGTCCTCCTCCAGCATTCCAAGTGAATCAATAAAGCTTCTTCTGAAAATCCAACTGTCATCGATGCATATGCTCTTCATTTTATCCCCCAACCTCCGCTTAATATGCGATGTCTGGTTTCTTGCTTTATATAATTATCCTAAATTATCAGTCAAAGCAGTCCTCGCCAAATCTGACTCTTGCGTAGGCCTTGATAGCTTCAACGCACTTTTCAAAACCAAGCTTACCACTGTCGAGACAGAGGTCATAATTCAAAGCATCGGTCCAGACATGGCCTGTATGATATTCATAGTAGTCTGCTCTTGCCTTATCAATCTGAGCAATATATTTTTCAAGGTCCTTTCCCGTGAGGGGCTGAACCTTGCCTGCTTCCTGCATGAGGAAATCCTGATCAGCATGAACAAATACGCTCATGACATTGTCGTAATCCTTCAACACAAAATCTGCACAGCGTCCGATGATTACGCAGGGCTCTTTCATTACGGCAAGCATCTTAAGTGCATTTGCCTGATAGCTGAAAATGTCCTCATCTGAGGCAACATTATAATCGCCGGGCTTTTTTACTTTTCCGTCATAAACCTTGGGCCCCAGCGCTATCTTGTTCTTCCAGTTGTTTCTCACTTTCTCGTCGGCATCGACAAAATAGCTTTCGTTTATTCCGCTGATGTCTGATGCAACCTTGGAAAGTTCCTTATCATAATAGTGAATGCCAAGCTCTTCGGCGAGCATTTTTCCTACGGTGCGTCCGCCGCTGCCGTACTGTCTTGCAATAGTGATGACGATGTTTTTCATGTTTACTCTCCCAGATATGCCTTCTTAATTGCTTCGTCGTTGAGAAGATCGCTTGCCGGACCTTCCTTGACGATGCTTCCTGTCTCGAGGACATAAGCTCTGTCAGCGATGGTAAGTGCTTTTCTCGCGTTCTGCTCAACAAGGAGCACGGTAACGCCATCCTTGTTCACGTCCTCGATGATACTGAAAATCTCATTTACAAATATCGGTGAAAGTCCCATTGAAGGTTCATCCATTAATATTATATCAGGATGTGACATGAGTGCGCGACCCATTGCAAGCATCTGCTGCTCACCGCCTGAGAGTGTTCCCGATATCTGGTTCTGCCTCTCCTCAAGTCTCGGGAATCTCTTGAATACCATTTCAAGGGTTGACTGGAATTCCGCGGCGTCGTTTCTGGTATAAGCTCCCATTTTCAGATTCTGTAAAACGGTCATATCCGCGAAAACGCGTCTGCCTTCGGGTACCTGCGCCATTCCAAGAGATACGATTTTGTGCCCCGGTGTTGTCACAAGATTTTTATCCTTATAGATTATCTCACCCTCCGAGGGCTTAAGAAGTCCCGAGAGTGTATGAAGTGTTGTTGTTTTTCCGGCGCCGTTTGCACCGATAAGAGCTACGATTTCTCCCTTATCTACATGAAAAGAGATGCCCTTGAGGGCCTTTATAACGCCGTAGTTTACGCTTAGATTTTTTACATCAAGTAAAGACATTTGTTCTCCTAACCCCTCATCCGGCACTTCGTGCCACCTTCCCCCAGTGAGGGAAGGCAGAGAGTGTATTACTTCGTGCCACCTTCCCCCAGTGGGGGAAGGCAGAGAGTGTATTCTATCTGTTATTCACCAAGGTACGCCTTAATTACTTCCGGATCCTGCAAAACTTCCTTGGTCTCGCCCTGTTTTAATACCCGGCCGAAGTTGAGTACTGTGAGCTTCTCACAGATTCCGGACACGAGCTTCATATCATGCTCGATCAGCAGGATCGTCATGTCGAATTCCTTGCGGACTAGGGCGATGGTCTCCATGAGCTCTGCTGTCTCGTTAGGGTTCATGCCTGCCGCGGGTTCATCGAGAAGAAGGAGCTTCGGTGATGTTGCCATAGCTCTTGCGATCTCGAGCTTTCTCTGCTTACCGTAGGGGAGGTTGCTTGCAAGGACGTCCCTCTCCTTATCTAGATCGAACACCTTGAGGAGCTTTAAAGCCTCCTCGTCCATTTCTTTTTCAAGCTTTCTGTATTTTCCGAGATGCAAGACACTCTCAAGTGTGCTGTACTTGAAGCGCTCGGTCAGTCCGACCTTAACGTTGTCGATCACCGACATCTGGTGAAACAGTCTGATATTCTGAAAAGTTCTTGCGATTCCGGCGTGATTTATCTCGATGGTATTTTTCCTTGTGATGTCCTCACCGTCGAGGCGGATAATGCCTTCGTTCGGCTTGTAAACACCTGTAAGAAGGTTGAATACCGTGGTCTTTCCTGCACCGTTAGGTCCGATGAGTCCGTAGAGCTCGCCCTTTTGTATCTCAAGGGAAAAGTCATCAACGGCACGAAGTCCTCCAAACGCAATACTTAAATTGTTAACCTGAAGTAATGTCATAATTACGCATTCCTTTTAATAAATTTGTGTGCTACTTTTTCTCTCCACTCTATCGCTGCGGGTGCCCAGTTAAAGAGCATCATTGCAATAAGCACGATTGAGTAGATAAGCATCCTGTAGGTATTAAGACCTCTGAGCATCTCAGGAAGAAGGTACAGGATCGCAGCCGCAATGACTGAGCCCCTGATATTTCCGATTCCGCCAAGCACCACATACACAAGGATCATGATGGAAGCATTATATCCAAAGTACTGTGAGGTCGCCGTAAGTGATGTGATATTGTGTGAAAAGAGCACGCCTGCAGCACCTGCAATTGCAGCCGAAATTGTGAAGGCAAGCATTTTATACTTGGTGACATTGATGCCTGCGGATTCAGCCGCGATACTGTTGTCACGAACTGCCATGATAGCACGTCCGTCCCTCGAGTTCATGAGGTTAAGTACCACGAAAAGTGCAAGCAAAAGTACAACAATTGCGATGGTAAAGTTCGCATCTCTGGGGGTACCTGTGATTCCCATGGCTCCGTTTATTATTACCTGTCCGTCGGGCTCCATTCCGAGATCCATTACATTATTCAGTGAAATGTGAGGTCCCTTTGAATCAACACCGAAGTAGATTGCATTTATAACGTTTTTGATAATCTCACCAAACGCCAGAGTGACGATGGCGAGGTAGTCTCCCTTAAGTCTTAGTACGGGAATTCCTATTAAAAATCCGAACAGCGCAGCAAATGCGATTCCCACAACAAATGCGAGGAAAAATCTCGGCGCTGCCGGCAGAGTATTCTGAGTCAGTTTTGAGAAAACAGCACTCGCAAATGCACCTATACACATAAATCCGCAGTGGCCTATACTGAGTTCTCCAAGGATTCCGACGCAGAGATTAAGCGCAACGGCAATAACCGCATAATAGGTCATGGGTACGAGTAGTCCCTTCAAATGGCTTGAAAGGTTGCCGGTTTTCATAAGTATCTCCATGATCAGATATAACGCGATCACGATTCCGTAAGTTATAAGTTGGTCTTTGAATTTTTTCTTTGTCATGGCGGTTACACCTTTTCCTGAATCTTTTTACCTAATAATCCCGTAGGTTTAACGAGCAGCACTACAATGAGGATTCCGAAAACAATCGCATCCGAAAGCTGTGAGGAGATGTAGGTTCTGCTGAGAATCTCAACTATACCGAGCACCAGTCCTCCGATCATTGCGCCTGGAATTGATCCGATTCCGCCGAATACCGCTGCCACGAAGGCTTTGATTCCGGGCATCGCACCAAGGTAAGGTGAAAGCGACGGATATGCTGAGCAAAGAAGTGCTCCCGCGATAGCAGCAAGAGCTGAACCTATTGCAAAGGTAAGGGAAATGGTTTTATTTACATTTATTCCCATGAGCATAGCTGCGCCTTTGTCCTCGGCAACAGCAAGCATAGCCTGTCCTTCTCTTGTCTTGTGGATGAAAAGCTGAAGCACAATAAGGATTACCACACTTGAAAGGATGGTAATAATTGTTACTCCCTGGATTTTCAGATCACCACCTGCAAAGGAAAGTCCCTGCCATGAAACAACCGATGAAAACGATTTGATATCTGCTCCGAAAATAAGAAGAGCAAGATTTTCAAGAAAATAACTGACACCAATTGCAGTTATAAGAACAGCCAGAGGAGAAGCTGCGCCTCTCAGGGGCTTGTATGCCACCTTCTCCGTTGTGATTCCGAGCAGTGTACACAGAATCACTGCGGCGATAAGTCCCACGACGGTATTGCCACTTAATGTGGAACAGATTGTAAAAATGACATAACATCCCACCATGATGAAATCACCGTGTGCAAAATTCAGCATTTTGGCAATTCCGTATACCATAGTGTAGCCAAGGGCGATAATAGCATAGATACTCCCCAGACTAAGTCCGTTAATCAGATAGATCAAGAAGCTCATATTTCCTCCAACAAAGATTTGTAAATATGGAACGAGGAATGCCTTTGACAGCATTCCTCGCCACCTCGCGATATGAAAATTATATCAAAAAATAATCTTTTATAACACTATTATTCTGCTGTAACGTAAGCGCCGTCCTTAATAACAACAGCCTTAGGCTCCTTGTTGGGCTCGCCGCTTGCATCCCATGTCATAGTGTCTGATGTAAGACCTGAAGCTGTGATTGTAACAATCTTGCCCTTTACAGCCTCGCAGAGATCGCTGACACTCATATCAGGTGTAGCACCTGCCTCTTCAAGGCACTGCTTAATGATGTAAACTGCATCGTAAGCGTCTGCTCCGAACTGGTTAGGTGTCTCGCCGTATTTTTCCTTGTAGTTCTTAACGTAGTTAACTGTGAGATCATCTGTTGCATCAGCTGCGAAAGGTGTAAGAAGCATAAGTCCTTCTGCAAGTGATGTATCGAAGTTCTCAACTGTAAGGATACCATCCATACCGTCTACACCGAAGAATATAGGAGCATATCCCATTGTGTTAGCCTGTGTAAGGATAAGTGATGCCTCTGTATAGTAGATAGGAAGGAACAGAAGCTCTGCGCCTGCGTCCTTAGCCTTCTGAAGCTGAACTGAGAAGTCTGTCTTGGAATCAGCTGTGAAAGCCTCAGCAGAAACTACGTCAAATCCCTGATTAACAGCTTCCTGTGCAAATGTCTGATAAATACCTGATGAATATACATCTGAGCTGTCGTAGATGATAGCAACCTTGGATGCAAGCTTGTGGCTTCCGATGTACTGTGCGGAAGCAAGACCCTGGTTAGGATCTGAGAAGCATACACGGAAAACATTGTCATAAGCTACGCAGTCAGCAGCTGAAGCTGAAGGTGTAAGCTGGAACATATTGTCCTCATGTGTGTTCTCACTAACTGCGAGTGAGCAAGCACTTGTTGTTGAACCAACAAGGAACTGCATCCCCCAGTCCTTAAGTGTGTTATAAGCGTTTACGGACTTCTCTGCGTTAAGCTCGTCGTCCTCACCCTTCATCTCAACCTGATATCCGTTGATACCACCGTTAGCATTGATCTCATTTACTGCAAGTTCTACCGAATTAACAACAGCAAGACCATATGCAGCAGCACCACCTGTAAGAGGTCCGATTGAACCGATTTTAAAAGTAGCTCCGCTTGCTGAACTCTCAGTAGCTGTGCCCTCTCCTGTAGATGCTGTGTTACCGCCTGCATTGCCGCCGCAACCTGCAATTGTTCCTGCAAGAAGTGCTGATGCTGCAAGTAAACTGATCACACTCTTCATCTTCTTCATAATTTGTCCTCCTCGTTTTTACGAATGTTACATATACTATGTTACGCACATTTATAATTGCTTATACATGTATACAATGTAATTAGTTAAAACTTTACAGTATTAAAGTAATTATGTCAACTACCATTTGGGCCGACAGCAATTTACGAATCACCTTATCATGCCAACCGCTTCCTGAATTGAAGAAACTCCGATGATCTTAATATCCTTGAAAGCACTCTTAAGTTTTGCCTCTGCGGACTTTGGAACAAGGCAGGTCTTAAAGCCCAGTCTTGCTGCCTCTGACACTCTGATGTCAGGCATATTGACAGAGCGCACCTCTCCCGAGAGTCCGACTTCACCGAAGGCAATCACGTCATCCGGAATAGGTCTGTTGCGGAAACTCGATACAATTGCCATACACATCGAAAGGTCGAGTGCCGGCTCTATGAGCTTCATTCCGCCTGCGAGGTTTATATAACAGTCATAGGAGGAAAGTTCCAGACCTACACGCTTTTCAAGAACTGCCATTAAGAGATTAACTCTGTTATAGTCGGTTCCGTTCGCCTGGCGTCTTGGGAAATTAAAATTGGTGTGACTTACCAGCGCCTGAATCTCTATAAGAATCGGTCTTGTTCCCTCGATGGAGCAGGTAACCACTGAACCGCTGGCATTTTCCGGCTTTCCTTCAAGCATGAACTCCGAAGGATTCTCGACTTCCGCAAGTCCTTCCTGCCTCATCTCGAATACACCTATCTCGTTTGTGGAGCCAAAGCGATTTTTAACAGCTCTTAATATTCTGTATGAGGCATGTCTGTCACCCTCGAAGTAGAGCACGGTATCCACCATGTGCTCGAGGACTCTGGGACCTGCCACGGTTCCTTCCTTTGTCACATGTCCAACAATGAAAATCGAGACCCCAAGCTGCTTGGCAATACGCATAAGAACAGCCGTTGACTCCCTTACCTGGGATACGCTGCCGGGAGCAGAGCTCACGTTTTCATTGAACATCGTCTGAATAGAGTCGATAATGACTACATCCGGATTCTGCCTTCTGATGGTCTCCTCGATCGTTCCGAGATCTGTTTCGCACAGCAATGTCATATCGTCTGTGAACTCGCCAATTCTGTTGGCACGAAGTTTAATCTGCTGGAGCGATTCCTCTCCCGAAATGTAAAGAACTTTTCTCTTGTCAGCCGCAAGGAGCCTTGCTGTCTGAAGAAGCAGGGTTGATTTACCGATTCCGGGATCGCCGCCCACAAGTGTAAGGGAGCCCTTGACCAGGCCTCCTCCGAGAACTCTGTTAAGTTCACCGATGTGGGTGTCGAATCTGTCCTCTTCATTAAGAGTGATTTCCGAAAGCTTCATAGGCTTATTCTGCGCCTCGCCGCTTCCTGCAATACCGCTAATGTTTCTCTTGGACGATTTTCCTGTCACCGAGGGTTTTATCGTCTCCTCCACGAAGCTGTTCCACTCCTTACAGCCGGGACACTGCCCCATCCATTTTGCGGACTCATAACCGCAGCTCTGACAGAAGAATACTGTTTTTATCTTTGTTGCCATAATTTATTTCATTACCTTTTCTTTTATATTTGTATTTTTTATTGAAAAAAAGATGTTACTGCACTATCGTACTTAGGACTGATAAAAGCCAAAAAATTCTGGTGAGTATAAACCATCGGCTCAGTGCTGGGAAACACGTGCGTAAGTCTCCATATGTAAACACCTATGGTTATGGTTGCTACTATTAACAGCGGATATTTAAGAGCGTTAAAACTCTTCCCCTTAACATATCGCTGATAAGCTCCGATTATCAGCACCACGATCCAAAACGGATACGAAGGATTGTACTGCATCGCCCTTATCGGATGGAGCGTGATGAAACTGATAAGTGCTCTCGTCATCCCGCACCCGGGGCACGGAAAGCCTGTCACAATCACCATGGGGCAGAAACGATGAAAAATCAAAGTAACCGCAAACCATGCAAACACAATTACCAATATCGGAAGGCCATTATGCCGGATATCCTCTTTTATGCGATTTTGAATCAGTGCCATTTTTTCTCCCGGCATATAAAATATCCTTGCTTTCCATAGTTTTTGAAGTGCATCATAGTCTTCATTCTACACCAATCTTGTATCATATATAAAGAGGGCTGCATCGCAGCCCTCTTTCATATTTTATTTATGAATTTCTACTTTTGATGGAGCGTTTCCAAGCGGAACACTGAAGCTCAGCTTGCCTCCTACTCCTGTTTGCATCGGTCCGATATTTTTACCGTCCACAAGAATGTGGTAATCAGTATTCTCCTCCAGTCCGACTGTTATCTGTGCATCTCCCGGTCCTTCAACCTCAAAAGAAACACCGTCCTCCTTTTCCTTGAAGTGTGTAACCGTTGTTCCCGGAACTGATTCATATAGGAACATCTCATTCTGCTCAAGCTTGGTAATGTCCTTGAAGGTCTTAACCTTTAAAATATTGCCCTCATACTCGAAGTTATCGAGCTTGTTCTTCTCAGGCAACTCATAATTACCAAAGCTGAAGGTTCCATCAGCTTCCGTCCTCAGCAACTGCTCTACGACAGCCATTTTCTACCTCCTGTTTTGATTACTCCGGTCATCAGCAGCATTTGAGGAACTGCTGACGTCCTTTGTAATAGTACAAAATGTTTTTACTGATATAATTATAAAGCATCCGAATCAATAATTATATTAAATATTTATGAATCATTTGGTTTTCTTGGAGACAGCTTTCTTAGCCGGAGTTTTCCGGGCTGTAGTCTTCTTTGCGGGAGCCTTTTTTGCAGGAGTCTTTTTTGCAGCAGCCTTCTTAGCAGCGGGCTTCTCCGCATCCTTCTGCGTAAATACTACCTTTTCATCCTTAAGGCCGATCGTAACCTTGCTGTCGCGCTTAATCTTGCCCTTCAAAAGCTCCTCTGCCATCGCGTCCTCAATTACGGACTGAATAGCTCTCTTAAGAGGTCTAGCACCCATCTTGGCATCTGAATACTTCTTTACAAGGAACTGCTTTACAGACTGTGACATCACAAGGTCGATGCCCAGCTGATCCTTGCATCTCTTGGAGAGATTCTTGCTAAGCAGGGTAACGATCTCCATCATTTCTTTCTCATTGAGAGGATGGAATACCATGATCTCATCGATACGGTTTATGAACTCGGGTTTGAAAAGTCGTTTAACCTCCTCCATAACCCCGCTCTTCATGTTTTCATAATCCTTCTTCTCATCGGAAGCGGTGTCGAAACCAAGTCTCTTTGGCTCAACGATTCTCTGGGCTCCGACGTTTGAAGTCATGATAAGGATCGTATTCTTGAAGCTCACCTTGCGTCCCTTGGCGTCAGTTATATGTCCGTCGTCAAGCACCTGCAGCAGCACATTGAAGATGTCAGGGTGCGCCTTTTCTATCTCATCAAAGAGGATTACGGAATAGGGATGACGTCTGACCTTCTCTGAAAGCTGGCCGCCCTCGTCATAACCCACATATCCCGGAGGTGAACCGATCATCTTGGATACGGAATGGCCTTCCATGTACTCCGACATATCAACTCTTATAAGAGCGTTCTCGTCGCCGAACATCGCCTCAGCGAGAGCTTTTGACAACTCTGTCTTACCTACACCGGTGGGTCCCAGGAAAAGGAAAGAACCTATAGGTCTGTTGGGATCCTGAAGGCCTACCCTGCCTCTTCTGATTGCCTTGGAAACCGCAACAACTGCGTCCTCCTGGCCGATGACTCTCTCGTGAAGGATTTTCTCAAGCTTGAGGAGTCTCTCGGATTCCTTCTCCGCAATCTTCTTAACCGGAATCTTGGTCCACATAGCAACAACTTCCGCGATGTCATTCTCGGTAACGATGTAGTCGGAATTCTTCTCTCTCTTATTCTCAGCGTTCTTCTTACGGTTGTACTTCTTGATAAGGGCTTCCTGTTTGCGATGCACTTCTCCGGCACCTGCGAAATCCTCTTTCGCCAGAAGATTCTCAACCTCAGAATCCATCTCCCTAATCTGCTGTTCCATCTCACGGATGCCCGAAGGAGCTCCGGTTAAGCGAAGCCTTACTGCGGAAGAAGCCTCATCTATAAGGTCGATGGCCTTATCCGGAAGGTTTCTGTCATTTATGTAACGGCTGCTGAGATCAACCGCTGCCTGAATTGCTTCAGGTGTAATTTTCACATGATGATGCTCTTCGTACTTGCCCACAATTCCGTTGAGGATTGCAAGAGATTCGTCTCTGTCGGGCTCCTCGACGTTTACGGGCTGGAAACGTCTCTCAAGAGCGGCATCCTTCTCCACATACTTGCGGTACTCAGTGATGGTGGTCGCACCGATCATCTGGATCTCGCCTCTCGCAAGTGAAGGCTTTAAGATATTGGATGCGTCGATAGCACCCTCAGCACCGCCCGCACCGATAAGTGTATGCATCTCGTCAACAAAAAGGATGATGTTGCCGTCATCGATAACTTCGCGAATAACTCTCTTGATTCTCTCCTCGAATTCTCCTCTGTACTTTGAACCTGCAATCATTCCTGAAAGATCCAGTGTCAGAAGACGCTTATTCTGTACTGTAAAGGGAACATCTCCTGCCACAATTCTCTGGGCAAGTCCCTCAACCACTGCCGTTTTTCCTACACCGGGCTCACCGATAAGGCAGGGATTATTCTTGGTTCTGCGGCTGAGTATCTGGATCACACGCTGAATCTCATTATTTCTTCCGATGATGGGATCAAGCTTGTTATCAGCTGCGAGTGCAGTAAGGTCGCGGCTGTACTGTTCAAGGGTTGAAGCCTTTTTCTTGGAATTGTTTTTCCTTCCGAGGTCTTCTTTTACCAGATTGGCGTCCTCACCCATTGCTGCCAGCGTCTCCGCATATATCTTCTGGATAGACACATTCATGGTGCCGATAAGGCGCACCGCAACATTCTCGCCTTCCTTAATAAGTGCGAGAAGGATGTGCTCTGTACCGATTCTATCTGCATGGAATCTGTCCGCCTGTCTCTCGGCCTCCTCCAGAACGTTCTCGGCTCTGGGTGAAAAGCCCTCCTTATCAAGAAGCGTCAGATTGCCGCCCTCAACGATCAGGTCCCTTATGATGTCCATCATCTTATCTTCATTGATGCCGTTATCGATAAGGATTCTGGAAGCCACACAGCCTCCGGTTTTTATAAGTCCTATGAGAAGATGCTCGGTACCCACATAGTTGAGCTTTAAGGTTCTCGCTGTCTTCCTTGCGAGCTTAAGCGCTTCCTGGGCCTTCTCTGTATATTCTTTATTCAAGTAAACTCCTTCCTGTTACCTGTATCAGGGTTCTCTTATGAAAAAATGCCCCGTGGGTAACCTGTTCAAGTATTATTTCTTAGAATTGTTTGATGAGATATTCATCACTCATACTGCTCGTAGATGCTGTCAACGAGCTCGTGAATCTCATTCCTGGTGACGCCCTTGCACATGGCCCTCGCCAGAACGACGCTTAGCATGTCATGCGCCTCATCCAGTGCCTCAAGCTTGTTCAAATCGATTGCAATGATGGCACCTCTTCTTCTGTCAATCTTGACGAATCCCTCCTGCTGCAATATGGAATACGCCTTATTGACGGTATGCATATTTATACCAATCATCTCAGCAAGCTGTCTCACACTGGGGAGCTGCTCACCCTCCCTGAACTGAGACGTGGCAATTCCCATAATAATCTGATTGCACAGCTGTACATATATCGCTTCATCACTGTTAAAATCAATCTGGATTACCATTTTCGCCTCCTTTTCTGTGATACGTCTAGTATAACAAAGAGGAATTTAAAGTCAATAGAAGTAATTTCCTAAATACAACCAAAAAAACCGCACGGCGCGCCGTGCGGTAGAAGAATACTTCGTGTAATTAGTACCTCGTTAAGTATTTAGGGTTTGTCATCATCATCCAGATCAAGGAATTCAAACTCGAAATCCTCATCATCAAGAAGGAAGTTACGAGAGCCTCTACCCTTATTATTAGGTGTGATGGTCTGTCCCGGTTTGGGTTGCTCTGCACGCTCACGTGAAGGTGCGGGACGCTCCGGTTTTACTTCAGAAGCCGTTCTTCCTGACGGTCTGTCGGGTGTAAGAAGAGAAGCTGCGGAACCCATAGGTGCGCTCTTTCTGGGAGCTGAAGGGCTTACTGTTCTCTTGCTGTCAGCTACTGTTCTGCCGTTGCTGCCGCGATCTGTTTCACCTCTGTCAAAGAACTTCTTAGCGGGTTTCTGGGACGGAATATCGTCATACTTGTGCTTCTTCTGAGCTGTTCCCTCATCTTCTTCATCTTCGTAGTACATGTAATCACGAAGCTTGTAGATGAGAAGAAGAACTCCGAGAACCAGAATAGCAATTACAATTGCCATACCGATAAGGGCACCCTTGAGCTTCTTAACCTGTGCCTCAAGTGCCTTGGACTGCTGTCCTGCCTTAGCATAATCAAGAAGGTCGCTAAGCTTAACCTGTGTTCCTTCAACATTATCATAAAGGTACCAAACTTCGGTGCCTGTTCCATCATCCTTATATGCAAGTGAAAACTCGCCGTTTCCTACAACTGCAGGCTCTGCTGCGGGCTGTTCTGCAGGCTGTTCTCCCTCTACGGGAGCTGCTTCTGCACCCTCAGGTGCTGCTTCGCCCTCTGCCGGCTGCTCACCATCTGCGGGAGCTGCCTCGCCTCCGTCAGCTGCTGCCGGAGCACCTATCTGAAGAAGGTCTGAACGAACAAAACCTGTTCTTCCGCTGGTTCCAAACTGTATCTGGTACCATTTATTATTGTCAGTTCCTGTAGCCTCACCGGTTACGGTAACTGCATCGCCGTTCTTAACTGTTCCTACTGAGCTGTATCCTGTACCTGCTCCGCTTCTGACATTTGCACTTGCAACTGTAATTGTAGCTGTCTGTGCATCTACAGCTGTAACCTGTGTCTCAGGCTGAGCTGCTGTTGAAGTTGCAGCATCAGTACTCGGTGTTGCTCCTTCCTTGGAAACCAGATCACTTCTTACATATCCGAATTCAGTATCGTTAATGTAAATTCTGTACCATACATATCCCTGAGAATCAGTGGTCTCATCAACGATATCAACCTTGTCCCCCGAATCAAGACTTGATACCTGTGAAGATGACGTACTCGCCTCGGATCTGACCTTAACATTGGATGAGGTTATGGTTCCTGTGGCAGCGAGTGCTGATATCGGCATGCTAAGCGCCAATGCTCCTGCCGTCAGAACGGAAGCTGCACTAATCATCACATTTCCAATTCTATTCCTAAACATACTTTTCTACCTCCGGTAACAAGTGCAGCTTATACATCTGCACATAATTATTCAATTCAAATATCGAAAAACTCAATATTTGGTGTCATTATAACACATAACCACTACATTTACAGCCTATTTGTAATATTTTTGAAATATTTTGCTGGTTTCATTTAAATCCCCTCATCCGGCACTTCGTGCCACCTTCCCCCGTAGGGGGAAGACTTGGTAGATTAGCCTGCCCGCGGTATAGCTGACGTAAATTTGCAGTTCTCGGACGAGGAAGATGATTTGCAAAAAAATAAAAAGGATGCATGCTGATTGCCTCGAGCAACGCGAGAGTCAGCATACATCCTTTTTATTTTTTTACGCAAATCACTCCGCAGACGAAAACGCAAATTTACGTCACCTATACCGCGGGCGGGCCATTCTATCAAGCCTCGTCTATGGCTTTTCCGATGTCGTGGCGCATGTACTTGTTATCGAAGTTAACCCACTCGGTTGCTTCGTAGGCTTTCTTTCTGGCCTCGGCAAGAGTGTCTCCCTTAGCGGTTATGCCGAGAACTCGTCCGCCGTTTGTCACAATTTTGCTGTTCTCATCGAACTTCGTTCCGGCATGGAAGCAGTAGTAACCATCCTTGCCCTTGAAGTTCTCAAGGCCTGTGATCTCCTTACCCTTCTCATAGCTTACAGGGTAGCCGTCAGATGCAAGAACCACGCAAACTGCTGCCTTGTCCTCAAACTTAAGATCAAGCTGATCGAGAGTTCCATCGATAACTGCCTCGCAAACCTCAATCATATCAGTCTCTAATCTCGGCAGCACAACCTGAGCCTCGGGATCACCGAATCTTGCGTTGTACTCGAGAACCTTGGGGCCGTCCTCGGTGAGCATAAGTCCGAAGAAAATAACTCCCTTGAACTCTCTGCCCTCTTCTCTCATGGCATCAACAGTTTTCTGGTAGATGTGTTCCTTGCAGAACTTATCAACCTCCTCCGTATAGAAGGGGCTGGGTGAAAAGTTGCCCATTCCGCCTGTGTTAAGACCTGTGTCGCCATCTCCTGCCCTCTTGTGATCCTGAGCAGAACTCATAAGTTTGATTGTCTTACCGTCAACAAATGAAAGGACTGAAACCTCACGTCCTGTCATGAATTCCTCAATAACCATACGGTTTCCGGCATCACCGAACTTCTTGGTCTCCATGATCTCGCGAACACCGGCCTCTGCATCCTCTTTTGTCTCACAGATGAGAACGCCCTTTCCGAGTGCAAGACCGTCAGCCTTAAGTACGATGGGGAACTTTGCGCTCTGTAAATACTCAAGCGCTTTTTCCGGATCATCAAAAGTCTCGTAAGCAGCTGTGGGGATGTCATATTTCTTCATAAGGTCCTTGGAAAAAGCTTTGCTTCCTTCAAGAATTGCTGCATTTTTCCTGGGTCCGAATACTCTGAGGCCCTCTGCCTCGAAAGCATCAACGATTCCGCCAACAAGCGGATCGTCCATTCCTACTATAGTAAGGTCGATCTGCATGTTCTTGGCAAATCTTACAAGTTTGTCGAACTCCATGGGTGAAATGGAAACACACTCAGCAAGTTCTGCGATTCCGGCATTACCGGGTGCACAGTAGAGTTTATCAAGGTGTTTACTTCTTGAAACTGCTTCAGCTATAGCGTGCTCACGGCCGCCTCCGCCAACTATTAATACATTCATATTCTCCTCCTATAACCCTCATCCGGCACTTCGTGCCACCTTCCCCCAAAGGGGGAAGGCTACTATATTGTATCCGGGTCGTAACCTTCTATAACAACCTTACCGTCAACCACCTTCACCTTACCGTTCGCAATAAGGTCGATAGCTTTGGGTAGAATCTTCCATTCTGCCTGCTCCATTATGCGCTGCTGCAAAGTTTTCGCTGTATCGTCAGGTCTTATCATGACAGGTTTCTGCAGGATGATCGGGCCTGTGTCGGTACCTTCGTCAACAAAGTGAACCGTTGCTCCTGAAACCCTGACGCCGCGCTCGAGCGCTTTTTCATGAACCTTCAGACCGTAGAAACCGGTTCCGCAAAATGACGGAATGAGCGAAGGATGGATGTTGATTATCCTGCCGCTAAATGCCTTGACGATCTTCTCGGGTATCACCACAAGGCAGCCCGCAAGAACGATAAGATCAGGATTCTCTGAAATCAGAAGATTGTAAAAAGCTTCATTAAAAGCATCTCTGTTCTCAAATTCCTTCGGAACAAGAACCTCGGTTTTTATTCCGTGCTTTGCTGCTCTCTCGAGAGCGTAGGCATTTCGGTTATTTGAGAAAACCATGCCAATTTTAGTATTTGTAATCTTGCCGCTCTCCACAGCATCAATTATCGCCTGAAGATTGGTTCCGCCGCCGGAAACAAGGACTGCAATGTTTAGCATATCTCCACTCCCTTGTCGCCTGCTTCTACAGATCCAACGATCCATGCCTTCTCGCCTGAAGCCTTGATTGCCTCAAGGGTCTTGTCAGCATCTGCAGGATCTACAGCGATAACCATTCCAAGTCCGCAGTTGAAGGTATTGAACATCATCTTCTCCTCAAGATTGCCTGTCTTCTGCATAAGCTTGAAGATAGCGGGAACCTCGTAGCTGTCCTTCTTCACTACTGCCTTGCAGCCATCGGGAAGCATTCTCGGGATGTTTTCATAAAAACCGCCGCCTGTGATGTGGCTGCAGCCCTTAACCTTAACGCCTGCATTTTTAATGCTCTTGAGCATCTTCACATAAATCTTGGTAGGTGCAAGAAGCGCCTCGCCGAGTGTACATCCGAGCTCATCGTAGTACTTCTCAAGGCTCTCCTTAGTCATGTCAAATACTTTTCTTACAAGTGAAAAGCCGTTGGAATGAACGCCACTTGAAGCTACGCCGATAAGTGTATCGCCGGCTTTAATGGTGCTACCGTCGATCATGTCCTCTCTGTCTACAACGCCAACTGCAAAACCTGCCACGTCATACTCATCCTCGGGCATAAGTCCCGGATGCTCAGCTGTCTCACCGCCTATTAGTGCACACTCAGACTGCTTGCAGCCCTCAGCAACACCCTTAACGATTGCTGCGATTTTCTCCGGATAGTTCTTGCCGCAAGCGATGTAATCAAGGAAGAACAGCGGCTCACCACCCGCGCAGATAACATCATTTACACACATTGCAACAGCATCGATTCCGATGGTGTCGTGCTTATCAAGAAGAAATGCAAGTTTTATCTTTGTTCCAACTCCGTCGGTTCCGGATAAGAGTACCGGATCCTTCATATTCTTAATGTTTGCAAGGGAAAAGGCTCCTGAAAAGCCACCAAGGCCGCCAAGGACTTCGGGTCTCATGGTCTCCTTTACATAGCCCTTAATCATCTCAACAGACTTGTAGCCTGCTTCGATATCGACACCTGCGTTTTTGTAGTTAAGCTCTGACATGTTTTCCTCCGTATATATTAATAGTTCTGGTATCCAACCTCCTGAAGGTGTGCGTCCTTTGCGACAACCGCTTCCTTCAGGCCTTTTGAATAGTCCTTAAGTTTTCCCAAAAGCTCTGCATCACTTGTTGCAAGAATCTTCGCAGCAAGAAGACCGGCATTTACACCGCCATTAATAGCCACAGTAGCAACCGGAATGCCTGAAGGCATCTGTACAATACTGTAGAGCGAATCTCTTCCGCCTAATGAAGTTGTATGCATGGGAATTCCGATAACAGGCATAGGAAAAATTGCGGCGCACATACCAGGAAGATGTGCTGCCATTCCTGCTCCGGCAATGATGACTTTAAAACCTTTATCTTCTGCGCTCTTCGCATATTCGAAGAACTCTTCGGGCTCACGATGTGCTGAAATAATATTCATCTCATACGAGATTCCCAGCTCATCAAGCACCCCTGCTGCCTTGGCCATGACCGGCATATCCGAGTCAGAGCCCATAACGATCCCAACTTGTGCCATATCTCTCCTCCAAATAAAATGGTACAAAAAATTAAAAACGTAACCACGGAAATCCTACCATAAGATGTACTGTATAATCAACTATGAGAATGCGCTAAACTTTCCGTTTTTAAAATGGTTTTCTTGAGCTTTTTTTCCAATAAACGATAGCTCCCCAAATGCTCAAGAAAAGATTTCTCGTCTCCGTCTTCTATATCCCTCTCCATTGATAGAGCAAGCTCTGCAAGCTGCACTGCTCCGATCAGCCTTGCGGCGTCCTTGGCAGCGCGCACACCGGGCAGAAGTACCGACACTTCCTGAAAGGTGAGCATCTTTTCAGCCCAGTCGAAGGTGCTGTTCTTTGAATACTCGTATAAAACCTCCGTATAAAAAGAAAAGTCGTTCAAAAAATACTGCATCGGCCCTTCGATATCTATACCTTTTATTTTCTTTGAAAATTTCCTCCATTCATCCTTTTCGCCATCGCATCCGATGATGCCGTATTTCATAAAAATGGCTCTGACATCCTTAGAAGGTATCGGTTTTTTCAGGTACTCGGAAAAACCGGCTTCCTTATAAATATCTCCGTCAGCTGCGGAATCGTTTGCGGTTACCATGACTACAGGCGTGGAGGGACACAGCTTTTCCTTCTTAATAATCGCCATGGCCTCAAGTCCATCCATCACCGGCATTAGATGATCCATGAAAATAAGGTCAAAGGTTTCGCGGCGCACCAAATCGACCGCTTCCTTTCCATTGGAAGCAGTCATCGAATCCACTCCAAACATTCCTACGATTTCTGCAAGGAGCTCAGCATTCATTTCGGCGTCATCAACAATCAAAACCTTAGCCATTATTTCTGGTTTCTCCAAGCATGTACAAAAGTCCGAAGGCCGCACTTCCATGGATAGCTGCCATGGATGCGGATTCTTTCTGAACAATTATCTCTTCAAAGGACATTATATTGTTTACCCATTTCTTGATCTCCTCAATCTCCGCGGATGAAAGATCGCTATGGGTTATAAACAGTCTTCTTCTGTCAATAGGTGCAAACTTGGTCAGCTGATCCTCAATGTAGGCTTTGCGGCATTTTGTCACAGAGCCCATCATCATTCTTCCCAGGCTGCCTCTGCCGTCACGGAAGAGAACCGCCGGCTTAAGCATAAAGAGTCTGCTGAAACCTCCGACTTTTCTTTTGATTCTTCCCATCCTGATAAGGTAATCGATATTGTCGATAAGGAAGCTGGTGTGTATACGTTTCTTTATAATATTAAGCTGCTCTACGCAATCCTGAACGCTTTTCCCCTCCCTGGCAAGACGTATTGCCTCAAACACAAGAAGTCCTATACCACTGGATAGACTCTCGGAATCAATCACAGTGACCTTATCAAAAGAAGCTGCAGCCTCTTTTGCCACATGATATGCTCCACCGGCTTTTCCCGACATACTGATATGGATGATATTCTCAGCATCCGAAAGATGCGAAGCAAAGAAATCCTCATACTCCTGAATAGACGGAACATCCACAAAGAGCTTATCTGCTCCGCCCTCTTTCATGTACTTCAAGACGCCATCGGTCTCAGCCTCAACTCCGTCAAGGAACAGTCCGTTCTGCGTCCTGATATAGAGCGGAATAATAGGAATTCTGAGCTCAGATATCATTTCTTTAGGTATATCAACAGCACTTTCTGTCGTTATCAAAATCGGAAGCTTCTCTCTGGTTGAAAGGAGCTTTTGATCCTCCGGATCAATATAAGTGGGAGTTATCCTGTGAACCTTATCTCCCGGAAGCACGCGAAGCAGTGTATTTTCAAGCATTTCTCCGGAGATCGGTTTTAGCAGGTAGCCGTCAAAGCCCGCTGCTCTGTACATCGCCTGATCATCGGCCGACGAATGCGCTGTCAGAACAATGACAGGCGTCTCTCTGTTCAGACCACCAATCTGAGAGCGTATCTGGCGAAGACTCTCCACTCCGTCCATCTCGGGCATCTCGATATCCATAAAAATACAATCATATTCTGCATCATTACATCTTGAAAGACATTCTGCGCCGCTCTCTGCCTGGTCGATAACCATTTTGGTATCCTTCAGGAGTTTGACGGTGACGATTCTGTTCATCATGTTGTCATCGACAACAAGAATCCTGCAGGCGGGAGCCTCGAAGCTCTGTCTGTAGAACTGCCCCATTTCGCGCTTTTTAAGAGTTTCTAGCGCCATCTCACCTATGGGCTCATCCCTAACAATTTCCTGTGGAATCGATACGGTAAAGGTCGAACCCTTTGTATAGATACTGTTGACCTGTATCTCACCGTTCATCTGCTCCGTCAGCTGTTTTACAATCGCAAGGCCAAGTCCCGTACCTGAAATGCCCTTGGTCTGCTCGACATTTATTCTCTTGAACTCATCAAACAGATATGGCATGTTATCTCTCTTGATACCCATACCTGTATCTTCTACTGAAAAGATGATAGATATCTGCTTGTTCTGAAGCGGTTTCCATTTTACGGAAATCTTAACGCTTCCTTCATTCGTAAACTTGATGGCATTGCTAAGGAGATTGATAAGAATCTGCTCTATTCTCATGTCATCTCCGATAAGTTTTCTGGGGATTGTCTTGTCCACGTCAACGTAAAGGGCAAGCCCTTTTCTCGAAGCGCTCTCCCATACCATATTGACTGTCTCGGACAACATTCCGGCAAGGTCATATTCCGCAGGAACAATCTCCATTTTTCCGGATTCAAGCTTATTCATATCCAGAACGTCATTTATAAGAGATAGCATGAGTCTGCTGGCGCTCTTGATATTCTCGGCGTTCTCCGCTATCTCATCGTTGTTTGCACTTCTAAGGATCAGCTCATTGAATCCAAGAATTGAATCTATGGGCGTTCTGAGCTCGTGGCTGACATTCGAAAAGAATTTGTTCCTTGTCTGGGACAGTTCTTCGATTTCCTTCTTCTGCTGCTGGATAAGATCATTTTCCGATTGGTAAACCTGATTCTGGAAAAGAACTATTATCGTAATCAGGAAACTCACAAGCACAACACTTGCAAAGGAATCAAGGTGCGCCATCTCCAGCGTATGCTGCGCCACCTTTTCGGGAAATGTGTAAGCGATATAGTAGGAGATACCGGTCATGATCGCACCGACTACAAGAAGGACATATTTTCTTCTGCCTTCAACCGTAATTCCTATATATGCAAAGCCGAATACGAACCATATCGGGGATCCACCATAGATTCCGCCTCCGTATATGAATGCTGCCGGAAGCATTATAACCACAAGCACCACAGCTATTATGGTAGCTCCGGTCTGCACTCTGCGCTTTTTTTTGGAAATGACAACTATTGCTATAAATGCTATAAGGCAAAGCGAAATAATGAATGTGTTTTTTATGTCATCCTCAACAAAGATGCCTATAAAAATAAGGAGGAACATGGAAAACAGACCGATCACCGGAATAACCGTGAATAGTCTCTCTTGAAGTGTCTTGTTATGATCACTTGCAGCTTTGAACAAGCGCTTTAAAATCATGATGCATTACCTCCGTAAACACGAATAATATCGTCTTTTACAGCGCCTATCTGTCGTTTTAAATCCTCGTGGTTTGCAATAATATATGCCTCCCACTTATCCTTTGCAGCCCTCTCAATCTCTCCCGCTTTTCTGGAAAGATCGTCTGCGCCGATTATTCTTGAAGACAACTTAAGTCCCGAGAGCTTTATACTGTAATTCTCCCAGTCTCTCGCGTCATAGAGTTCCTGCGCCTCACCGGCAATCGCGTCTGCTTCCCTGGCAAATTCAAGCAGTACTTCCTCATAAAAATCGCTGCTTCCGCGGCAGATTCTTACACCCTGTTCGGTATTTAAAGTAACAAGTTCACTGCTTCTGCTAATGCCTGATCCGCCCTCTGCCTGTACCACTTCCTCATCATCTCTCTCAACGGTGACATACTCCCACATCGTTGAAGGAAGCAGCTTTTTAAGGATTCTCTCAAGCTCCGATATCTCAATGGGCTTTGCAAGAAATTCATCAAACCCCTCCTTCATGAACATTTCTCTGACGCCACTCACGGCATTTGCGGTAAACGCAATAATTGCGGTGTGATCGTCGGGGCCAAGGTTATGTCTTATCATCTTCATAGCCTCAACGCCGTCAACTTCGGGCATCATATGATCCATAAAAATGACATCATAGCTCTTTTTCTCACACAGATGTACAGCTTCCATTCCGCTTAGCACAACATCCGCGTCCATTCCGTACCCGGCGAGAATTCCCTTCGCAACAAGCAGGTTCATCTCCTCATCATCAACAACCAGCGCATTTACGCCGTTGAATACAAGCTTCTTTCCACTGGTCTCGGGATCGAATTCCCAAACGGTCATCTTTCTGTTAACAGCATTTACAATTGAATGGCTGAAAATAGGCTTTCTGATAAAGGTAACCTTGCTGCCGGCAGGTATTCTGTAACCTCCCGAAACTGACACAATAACCGAAACGTCAGACTTCATATTTTCATAGAAATCCTTGTTCTCCTGATATTCTTCCTCTGCTATGAGGACATGAGTTATCTGATTTGCGGCGCACAGCTTCTTAAGCTCCTCAAATTCGGAAGCTCTGTGAATCGGAACCGACAAGCCTTTAAGAGTATGCATTATCATCGTGTTGTAGTACTCTCTGACTGCAGGGCTCTTATACTTATCGTTTCTAAGATAGCAGGCAAGCTCGAGTTTTTCGGGATGATCAAGGATAACGCTGGGCTTATCGTCCACAACCTTCTGGGGTATACTTACAGTCACCCTGGTGCCCTTTTTCACCTCGCTCTCAAGTCTCACGAAGCCGCCCATCTGCTTTACAAATCCGAACACGATTGAAAGACCGAGTCCAATACCCTCAGCCCTTCTGCTTCGTCCGGAATCTATCTGATACATTCCCTCTATAACTCGAAGTCTCTCATCATCCGTCATTCCGATACCTGTGTCCGTAACTTCGATACACAGATTAGCTCCGTACTCCTTTTTTCTTGCAAAAAGATGTAAATTTACGCAGCCGTTTTTATCAGTAAATTTCGCCGCATTTACCATGAGATGTCTTATGATTCTCTTTATTCTGCCAGCGTCTCCAATCATTCTCGCAGGGAGATTAACATCCATATCAATGACTATCTCACAGGTTCCGCTTCTGAAGGTTCGAAACTCTGTCGCTATGTCGTTAACTATGGAGGAAATACGGTACTCCTCTTCGGAGAGAAGGAGCGAGCCCGTATCTATCTCGGTGTAGTCCAGGATGTCCTCAATCCTTGAAAACAGTCTTTTACCTGCACTCTGAATTGCATTTAAATCGGCCTTCTTTTTTTCTTCCTTCTCATCTTCGAGCATAAGACCTGACAGACCGGTAACAACGTTTATGGGCGTTCTCAGTTCGTGTGAAATGTTCGCCATGAAGTCCTCGGACTTCTGCTTCATGTCATTTAGTTCCAACTCAAGGTCATCGGCCATTTTCTTGGAAATCGAGAACATTTCACAGATGTATCCGCCCACCCTGTCAGCCAGAATAACCGACAGGATATCCAGAATCAGTATCGAAACAGACAGGTCACTGAAATTCTCCATACCGGTCGCCATGAGAATCATGTGATAGGCAAAGAGCATTACATACATCATGAATAAAATCCTGAGCGCAGGCTTTTCCTCGGTAAGTGAGAACAAAAGCATCGCCAGAACTATTATTAGTGTGGAATTATAAAATTCGGAAATATGGGAACCATAAAAGAATGTAGATAGTGCCACGAAACCGGCAAAAACATATATCCTGAACTTATACTCGAACTGTCCGGACACATAAAGACTCCAGCAGATGACAGTTCCGATAAAGATAATCGGAACTGCCCAAAACTCCCATTTATTTAGTACTGATACCAAAGCGAGGCCAACAGAATACAAGCTATAGCAAAGCAGTATTACGATCTGTATACTCTTGCGTATTTCCTCATTCCGCTTGTTTCTGTCCATAAACTGCACCTCACAATACAGAAAAGTACAACAGCAACCCTACCCATATGAGCGACAGCACATTGAGTATTATCCCCAGATTCGGAAAAAGCTTGAATATATCCCTCTCCATCCTCGACATAATGCCAAGAACCAGACCTGCAATTGAATAAACCAGACAAAACATCACGGCCACCGCGTATTTTGCTTCTGCCTGCCCACCATTCCTGTAGCTTAGAATGACGGCATACACGATTGTGGCTACGGAAATCAGCCCCAGTGCAGCTGAAAGGACTCCTTTTTCAGGATGCTTCTTGTCGGTGAACACGTACCTGCCGCGCCCAAACGACGGAAGCTTAATATTAAGTTTTCGCCTCTTTTTTCTCTCCTCCATATATCAGTTAGCCGGCAGATACCCCTGCTGCGCCATACTCCTTGTAATACTCATCGATGGCCTTCTTAATCTCTTTGTTTATAATAACCTCGCCATCAAAATTCTTGCCATAGAGGTGTTCAACCACTTCTGACATTGAAACGATCGCACCGGCCTCAAATCCATATCTGTCTGTTATCTCCTCAAGTGCGCTCTTGTCGGAATCCTGTCCCTTCTCCTGTCTGTTGAGAGAAACCATCATTCCGACTATATCAACCTCTGCCTGCTCTCTTATGATCGGAACTGTCTCCTCGATGGACTTACCTGATGTGGTAACATCCTCGATGATCATAACTCTGTCCCCGTCTCTGAGTTTGGTTCCGAGAAGAATTCCCTTATCGCCGTGGTCCTTGATCTCCTTGCGGTTTGAACAGTATCTTATCTCTCTTCCGTAGAGCTCGCTTATGGCGATAGTTGTTGCAACCGTAAGCGGAATTCCCTTATAAGCAGGTCCGAATAATACATCAAATTCAAGACCGAAATTGTCATGTATTGCTCTTGCATAATACTCGCCGAGCTTCTTGAGCTGAGCTCCTGTAACATAAGCACCGGCGTTCATGAAAAACGGAGACTTGCGTCCGCTTTTTAATGTGAACTCTCCAAACTTAAGAACGTTGCTGTCCACCATAAATTCAATAAATTCTTCCTTATACCTCTCCATTTTGAGCATACTCCTTTTATTGTATTGCTATGTGCATTGTATCACATTGAAATAAGCATAAACAATTAACTAAATATTAAAGATTTGTAACGATAAAATGCGTATTTTTCTTTTATTTATTGAGTGCGCAGGTCATTACTTTAATGCGTTCTGTATGTCTTCCTTCATGTCGAGAACGGCTTTTCTAGCTGCCTCTCCTACGGCTTCTTTTGCGGGATCGCCGTATTTCTCGTTTTTCCATGCAGCGATAATTCCTCTGGAGGAATTTACGATTGCTCCGAGGCCGTCCTTATCAAAGAAGTGAACAAGATCTGAGCCCTTTCCGCCCTGTGCTCCATAGCCCGGAACAAGGATGAAAGCGTGAGGCATGATGTCGCGAAGAACCTTGCCCATCTCGGGATAAGTAGCACCTACAACGGCGCCGACGTTACTGTAGCTACCATCCATAGAATCCTGTCCCCACTTTTCAACAAGCTCTCCGACTGTCTCGTAGAGGGGCTTGCCGTCCGCTATTTTATCCTGAAGCTCACCGCTTGAGGGGTTTGAAGTTTTTACAAGTACGAAGATTCCCTTGTCAAACTCGTTGCAGACGTTGATGAAGGGCTTAACGCCGTCTGATCCAAGGTAAGGATTAACCGTTGCAAAATCAGCATCGAATCCTTTGATGAGAGTATCTCCCACTTTGGATGCTCCGAGGTGTGAGAGCGCGTAGGATTCTGAGGTTGAGCCTATATCGCCGCGCTTTACATCAGCTATAACAAGGAGTCCCTTTTCATGACAGTAATCAATTGTCTTCTTATAGGCGATGAGTCCGGGAAGTCCGAACTGCTCATACATTGCAACCTGCGGTTTTACGGCCGGAACCAGATCGCAGATGCTATCAACTATCTCTTTATTGAATTCAAAGAAGCTGTCAGCTATCGCCTCCGCTGTGTATCCTTTTTCATTAAGAGCCTTGTCCAAAATTCTCTTCGGAATGAAGTCAGTCTTGGGATCAAGTCCTACAACAATTGGTGCCTCAGTCTTTTTGATACCGTCAATTAAGTTTTTGATCATGGGAACTCTCCTTGTGAATAATCTTGTAGATTGCGTTTTTATCTCTCGACAGTATACATGATTTTGGGAGATAAGTTAAGTATCCGGTATGATGTATTTACCGTTAATGGCGCTCGTCTGTGTTCTCAAACCGCTCACAGAATCTTGCTGAAAACGCAGGTGCTTCATTCCCCATAGTGAGGTGGGTGATATCACCGATTCTCAGGGTTCTGAAAATGGCTATCCCTTTTTCGCGCTCCTCTGTAACAATCTCTGTTACGGAAGTCGGCGCCATCGCAAGAAACTGCATGGTGACAAAGGGTGACACTCCCCACAAATGTGACAACATAATTGAAGTGATTCCGAAATGGCAGAAAAATCCAATAACCTTGTCATTGTTTTCCCTAACCTTGTAAACGCTGCCATCGCGCTCGTATCCATAGTCTGAAAGAAACTTATCAAAGCTGTCTATGACATAATCATAAATCTGTGGCATGTCAGTACTCTTTACGAATTCGGAATCTCTCCACGCTTTCGCATCAAACAATTCAGGATGATTCATATAATATGAAGGAATGATGTCCCAGACTATGCGCTTATCATACTCTCCTGTGGCTTCATTTATATGAAGTTCATTTGGAAAGGCAAGTCTTGTTTCTTCATCCGCCTTATTTGCATCAAACAGCGCCGGGAATTCCTTGAGCCAATCTAAAACCGCAGCCTCTTTCCCTAATTCCTTAAGTGAATACTCCGCGGTCTGCCTCGCTCTTCCAAGCGGCGACACATATACATCATCCAAGTGAAAGGACTTAATCTGCGCAGCCAGAAGCTCTGCCTCAACCTTTCCTTTTTCTGTAAGTCCGTCTATCTGATAGTCCGGATCACCATGTCTGAAAAATAAAATTCTCATCTTTTTCTTCCAATCTATTTTGCTGTTTATTTCTTCTTGAAAATCAAGTGATTAAAGAAGGCAATCTTTTTATATTCTTCCTTCTTGCCTGCTTCCGTTTCCAGGTCAAGCATAGCCTCATACCACTCATCTGTAAACTTGATGTCGTTATTGGAGGACAGTCCAAAGAAGGTTCGCACACCAAACATAGCTGTAAGTTCTGCTTTGTCTGCAATTGATGCTGTAAGCGTTTCGTTGTTGTAGACATTCCGGGTTCCGAATGCGCAGTTCTCACTGCCTTCCTGCGTTAACAATTCAAGGGCTGCCTTCGGATTATCATTCAGTACTGCGTACATCATAACTCTGCCGGGATCATTATGTTTTACTACAGACAGCATTCCACCTTTTTTCAGAATCCTGACAAGCTGCTGCAACAAGGCCTCTCTATCATCCACATATTCGAGAACGTTGTGGCAGATAACAACATCGTAGCTGTTATCTTCAAGTGTTTCCAGGTACTCCGCTCCCTGTGGAACCAGGGTGTAATCATTGTCTGAAAAGCGAAGGCTGTACATTTCTTCACTTGGCTCAACCGCAGTCACTTCATGGCTTTTTGCATAGTGGCCTGCGGTTATGCAAAAACCTGCACCGAAATCGAGTATCTTTAATTTTTTATCACTCGGAATATTCAGTTGTCTGTATATCAAATCGTAGAACATCTTTCCCCAGGGCTGCTCTACTGTTTTTCTGTAATTGTCGATTGCTGCTGACATTTTTCTCCTCCATAGTATTCTATCTTAAGCCATGTCTTGCAAGCCGCATGTTGTTGAATTTTTTTAGATGTGCTTATCGTCCCCGTTTTTTTATTAAAACGTCGACAACCTCTTCTCCTTGGGCACATAATAAGGGCTGTCCGGATCAACATCATAGGTCTCGTAAAACTCATCAAACTGGCCAACAATATAATTTATGCGTTCCTTATAAGGAAGGTGTGTATCCTTCACCGCCTCCTTTAAGCCGTCCTGTGTGTAGTAGCAGGCATTTTCTCTTGCGTAGGCTTTGAAAAATGCGTCATAATCAGGATTATCTCTTTCCCCGAGAATTCTGAGGCAGCATTCCATTCCCATTAAGTCAGCGAAGGCTTCCTGGCAAACCAGTTTCCCGTCAAGCTTTATGCCATCTCCGACTTCCATCCCGTCGAAAAATTCTTCAATTTTCTTAGTCCGATTCGAATACTCCTCGTATTCTTCTTCAGACATCCAGGGATCATTATAGCCCTCATAGTCATAGTTACTGCCTTTGGGGTCATACGCATGAGATAACTCGTGTGCCAGCGTAACTCCCAGATATGCAAGTTTTTCCTCATATGATGCATCGGTAACATCTTCCAGATAACCATCCCCAACAATAATGCTGTTATTATAGGCATTGTAAAATGCATTGACCTGTATAAATGAGCCTGTGAACAATTCCTTATCTGTTTTATCTGTTAAAAGCTGCTTATCTCGAAAGTCATTCAAACTTGTTTTTAGCGCAATGTAGTTTTCCAATGGATTCTCAGTGAGTTCCACTTCGGACAAATCGTCAGTGTGACCATTTTCACCAATGTACTCCTTAAGATAAAAAATCTTGTGATTCGCCTGCTCCTTACCATGCACAGAAAGCCAGTCTGTATCAGCTATCATGCTCCGCATTGTTGCTTTTTCATCTTCTATTATCTCTTTTACGTCATCAATAGTCTTGTCACTAATATATTTATCTTTGAATGTTTTTTCGATTGTGTAACCACCCGCCTGAAACATGGCATATCTAAGGCACTCGTCAAAATCAGGTTTCTCCGCGTACGGATAAAATGCAAAGCTGGTCTCGCCACCGTCTTCTTTATCAAGTCTGGAAAGTGTCACTGCCGCGCAGGCGATCATCTGATCTCTGATTTTCGGAATATTCTCATCTGTATAATAATCATCCAGAAAGCTCAGGTAGTCCAAACTAGAATAGAAGCTTTTATCTCTTCCTAGTGCTTCCTGATTACTTAAGATATCAAGAATCGGGAACTGAACGTTTTTCTCTTCAAGCGTTTTTCTTCCAATGAATCCCCAAAGTGTATCCTCAGACAAACCGTCATGATAGTCGACAATCATCTTATCCATCTCATCAGCATTACTGATGATTTCTTTCGCTCTGTCTTCCGAAAAGCCAAGGTTAATCAGGTAATTTTGCGCCACAGATTTTTGTTCATCTGTCATTCTCCCGTTACCTATGATTGTCTGCGGATCAATGTCATTTGTTATATCACCTCTCACAAAATCAACTCTTCTTGACATTCCGAGATTATAACGTCCCCAGTATTTATCTGTGAAAAGCGAGTATAAATCGTCACGGGTGCACACAGCGTCAATCAGGTCAAGTTTACTCTTTATCTCCTTTTTGGCATCCGTTCCTTCCCACTTTGCATCCAGAATCTGATTGTAAACATAGAGCACTTTGTAAATGTCACTGCCCTGTGGAAGTGATGAAATATCTGTTTCAAATATTTCCTCCATCCTATCGTCAAGCACCTCTGACCTCTCAGTGACGACAGAATAGTAACTGTATCCGTTTTCATTGAGTTTGGCTTTGGTTTCTTCTTTCCACTGAGCGTTTACCAAGTCATCGAAATCGTAAACGGATTCTCTTTCTATGATTTCTTCAGAAGGGGTTGTTTCCTTTTCACTTTCTATGATTTCTTCCGGCTGAGTAGCCTTATTTGAAACAGATGCTGCGCATCCGGTAACTTGCGCGGCAATAGATATACTTAAAGCAGCCGTCACTAAACAGGCTACCACCCTTTTAGTGCGACAATTAGTCATTCTTTTCATACCGTTTCCTCCTTAATTTGTTCCCCCAGGCAATTATAGCAATATTGGCGGAATCTCTCAAATTGGAGACGGGGCTGTTTAAACGTGGAGCCGACTATAGCTCCACTTTAGGCACTTAAAAATCCAGCCTCACAACAAATCTGATTCCGGACGTCTGATTTGTTGTTCCGAATATATCTCCATACAACAAATATAACTACATCTATCTGATTTATTGTGTCTCATATTTTTGCAAACAACAAATCAGTTTTCATCTGTTTGGTTTGTTGTGTCTAGTTTTTTTCCAAACAACAAATCATGCTGTACTGCTTGGTTTTGTTGCATTGATATTTCGTTCAAACAACAAATCCATCAAATATCTCTTCATTTATTGTTTCTCAATTTTTCACATACAACAATTATGTCTGATATACTCTTATTTATTGTATCTTCAGGTTTTTCTCACAATAAATTCGTAATGAATTCTATCATTTGTTGTATCTATATTTTCTCGGAGATCATTCCCCTCCTAAGAATCCTGTCAATCCCCGTAGATCTCTGTTAATCTCCCGTAGATTTCTGTCAATCCCCGTAGATCCTCTGTAAAGCTCCTCATAAATCAAGTGTAAATAAATACGCTTAACCGTATTTTTCGCCGCTGAAATCACATATATTCATATTTATGCTTGACACTGTTATGTTTATGAGTAAAATATAATCTTGTTGTTCTTCGAGCGATTGGTATGCGTTCAGCATGCTATTTTCACAATACTTTTTACAAATTTGGACTCAAAATATATGGCCAGATAGTTTGAACTCCAAAACATGTAACCCCGCTACTGTGAATAATGAGGATAAAAACGAAAAGAATTGAGGACTAATTATATGCAAATAAACACAAATAATATTTACGATTTGATAATAGAAAGAGAAAAAAATCTAACACAAGAAATTGAAAAGCGAAAGAAACGTTTGAATAAATACCCTGAAGGTGATCTCAAAATCATCAGAAATCGTAATAGTTATCAATATTACAAGCGTAACAAAGGGGAGCCTAACGGTGAATATATTCACAAAGATAAACCCAAAACTATTCTTGAACTAGCCCAGAAAAGGTATGACGTAAAATACATCTCATCTGCCGAAAAAGAGTTAAAGCTTTTACACAGTTTTCTAAATCATTACAATTTCAACCCGGCCGGTATATCAGAATCATTCCCATGGGAAATCAAGGCAAAAATGGATATAGCCGAGATGACAGATGAGGAATATGCAATTTATTGGCAGAATATCGAATATAAACCCAAAGGAATAGACGAGGGTGTTCCCTTTCATATCACTGCCAGAGGCGAACAGGTAAGATCAAAGGCAGAAGAAATGATAGCAAATGCCTTGTTTGCCAGGTCCATTCCATACAAATATGAATACCCTGTAACGCTTTATAATGGAGAAATCAGACATCCTGATTTTACAATACTTAATACTCATACCAGAAAAGTTGTACTGCTTGAACATCTAGGCAAAGTTGATGACACGGATTATATTTCCTGGAATCTTAAGAAGCTTAGAGATTATGAAAAAACCGGAATCTATCTTGGTGAAGAACTACTCATCACAATGGAAACCCAGAAGATGCCTCTTACCACGCAAAACATTGAAGATTTTCTTGATAAGCACTTTGGAAAAAAGAAGTAATGCAACAAATCAAATGGTACTTCAACGGTTTGTTGTACAGGCAAAAATGCCAAACAACAAACCAGATGGATATCCCCGAATTTGTTGCACTTGCTATTTTCCGAAACAACAAATTGAATAGCAGCTCCTCTATTTGTTGTTTGCACCAAAATACCGAACAACAAACTTGAAAGATAAGCCTACATTTATTGCACCTGCGATTTTTCCAAACAACATAATAGACAGATACACCCATATTTGTTGTCCCAATAAAAAATCCAAGCGAATCCAAACAACAAATCAAAACAACAACGTCACTTTTGTTGTACCCACAAAACCTTAGCGCAACAAAGTACCAACAGCATAAACAGTACCCATAACAAAGTACCAAAAGCATAAACAGGCGGAGGCCACAGCCTCCGCCAGCAAAAGCTTGAACTATTTTTCGTAAGCTTGCACTATTTTTCATAAGTTTGCACTATTCTTCGTAATCAAAATCTCTATCTTTCTCTCAGCCATCACTGCTTCTCCGGACCGAAGAAGAATTCATCAATACTCTTTATGAGCTTCGCCTTAGGCATTGTCTTAAGCAGGTATTTTTCAGGGCGAAGGGCTGCCACGCTGACAACACTCTCCTTGTCGCTCTTGGAAGTAAGGAACATAACAGGAAGCGCCTTCAGATTTTCGCTTTTTCTGATCTCCTGAAGAACCTGTGGGCCGTCCATTTGCGGCATCATGTAGTCAAGAAGCACGAGATCAACCTCATTGCTCTGGAGGAAGTTCAACGCGATCTTTCCGGAGCTTGCCATGTAAACTCTGTACTTCACAGACAACCAGGTCTTGATCATTCTGAGCATTGTTCCATCGTCGTCCACAACAAGAATCTTCTTTTTCTGATCCTCGGATATCTCGTTGCTCTGAACAGCTGACATGAGCTGATCCGAGAGTTGCTGCACATCAAGAGGCCTGAGGAAAGTTTCAGTGACCTTTATATTGGACAGGAACTTGGAAGCATAATTCAGCTCGTCAGTGTTCCCGACCTCATAGAGGAAGAACCTCTCTCTGTCTATTGCTTCATCGAGATACTTCAGCGGTTCTATACCGTTTTTCTCCGGATTGGAAGTATCGATGTCTCCCAGGTAAAGCACATAAAGCTGTGGTTTATCCTCAACCGCTGTAAGTGCGGCCTTGGTAAACTCACAGTGAACTATCTCAAAGCCGTCTTTTTCAAGGCCTTTCGCGATAGCACTTACCATAAAACTTTTGGATGCTCCAATAAGAAGTACTCTTTTGTCCATATTTTCCCCTCATCCGTCAGCTTCGCTGACACCTTCCCCCAAGGGGGAAGGCTTTTATTTTTCCCTCTCCCCCAGGGGAGACGGCTTTTATTTTCTCCCTCCCCAAGGGGAAGGCTTTTATTTTTCCCTCCCCCCAGGGGAGACGGCTTTTATTTTCTCCCTCCCCAAGGGGAAGGTTCATAGTTCAATCATAAAATCTTCAAAAGTCCATCCCTATCAACAGCAGCGAGCAGCCGTTTGATTTCCTTGTAAGTCCCCTTGAAATCCTCCGGCATTCGATAGTCGTCCATCATGGAGACGACATCGTCAGCACTGTCAAAATAGCTGCCTTCCACAAATTCCTTGAGACTGCGAAGAGCTCCCTTTAATTCCTCCGGTTCTATCAGAGGTTTGTTCATGTCTTCCTCGGTTTCCGCGGTAGCTTCATCAATAAGCGGCTTCAGGAAATCGATGTACTCCCTGTAATTCGCCAAAAGCTCGGGAGTTCTTCTCTCTATCTCATCCTTGTCTTTCTTATTTCCGCACTGCTCCAGATAAGCGGCGAGGTTTGAAAGCTCGATAGCACCTATGACCCTGGCCGAACTCTTCAACCCGTGCACATAGGTCGTGTAATTATCCAAATCATCGAAGTGCCAGGCATCCTCGATGGATTTTGAGTTATTCTCTATAGCAAGAGCAAAGTTTGTGGCAACCTTCCTGAGTGCGGAGGGCCCACCGCAGTTCTTTGCACCGGTCTCGTAGTCTATGCCCTTGATATTGGTCATAATTCCGATGGCCTCAAGATCCTCCGCTCCTATCTCCTCAGCCTCTATCACGGAATTAAATTCTTCATCATCAGGTCTGATTATCAGTTCTTCAGGAAGAGCTTTCAATATCGCATCCTCAAGCCTTCCTGAATCAACAGGCTTCGGGATATACCCCGCAAAGCCTTCCTTCATATACATTTCCCTCGCGCCGCTTATTACGTTTGCAGTAAGCGCAAATACGGGAACATCCTTATTCAGGTTTTCATCCAGTTCCTTCATCGCCCTGTAGGTTTCGACACCGTCCATCTTGGGCATTCTGTGGTCCATGAAAATAATGTTGTACTTGTTCTCGCAGACCTTCTCAAGAGCCTCGAAACCACTCTCAGCAACGTCTACCTGAACCTGGGTCTGTTTTAATAAGCCCTGTATAACCGTAAGGTTTGCAAGTGTATCATCGACAACCAGGATCTTCGCCTCAGGTGCATGGAAGCTCTCGTGGTAGGTATCCTGTCCGAGCAGCGTCTCCTCGTAGGTCGCTGCAAAGTCACCGATAGGATTCCAGTTGAGCACCTTCTGTTTTATGGAAAAAGAGAACTCACTGCCTTTTCCGTATTCACTGCTGACAAGAAGTCTTGAATCCATGAGAGACAGGAGCTGCTTTACTATATTCATTCCAAGACCGGTTCCCTCGATGGTCCTGTTTCTGCTCTCTTCAATGCGCTCAAAGGGTGCAAAGAGCTTGTCCATATCCTCTTTGCGGATTCCGATTCCGGTATCCTTCACTCTGAATCTCAGAGATATGTTATCATCATCTATCTTGGTGTAATCGACACTTATGGTAACGCTGCCTTCATTTGTATATTTTACGGCATTGGTTATCACATTCATTGCACACTGTTTTATTCTGATCTCATCTCCGAAAAGTATGCAGGGAATATCGGTTGCAATGTTGGTCTTAAGCTCAAGATTTTTCCCCTGTACCCTCATGTGTGCGGTATTTACGAGATCGTTGATAAGCGAGCTGAGGTCGTACTCAACAGGTATTATCTCCGTCTTTCCGGCTTCAATTCTGGAAAAATCGAGAATATCATTTACAAGTCCGAGCAGCAGCTTACCCGAACTGTTTACATTCGAAGCATACTTTAGTATCTCAGCGTCCTTACTCTCCCTGAGTATCATCTCATTAAAGCCGAGCATAGCATTTATGGGCGTTCTGATCTCATGCGACATACTTGAAAGGAAATTGTTCTTCGCCTCATTCGCCATCTGCTGAGCACGCAGTTCATCAGCAAGTGACCGCTGCGCCTGAATCATCTTGATATAGCTGACCATGGTCTCTGCAGTCTTGGTGAAAGTCGAGTACATGTACTCAATCTCATCATCCGTGTGTATGTTCAAATTCTGCAGTCTTCGTAGGTTTTCGTCGAGTCCTTTCGCGCCAAGGTCATAGAAGGACTGCACGGAATCCGCAAGCATCATTATTGGCCTCGTTATTCGAAACTGCGCATACTGATTGGCAATAACCGCCATAGGAATAATGACTATAAGTATCAGAAGTATCAGCTTTGTATCAAAAATGAGAGTGTCATTATTGAGTGTTAGCCGCAGGTATCCTGTTTGCTTTACACTCTCTATCTGACTGACAACCTGCTCGAGATGGATTATGTTGGTCATTTTACTCCAGTCGATAGACTGCGAAATTTGATCAACCTGCTTAATAATACCGGACTCAAATGACTGCTTCATATTGGGAATAAGCGTATTGGCATATATTGCAGCCGCAATCCCCAGTGCTACCGCCTGTATTGAAATAATCAGGGATACCGATCTGCTGAGCTTTGACTTTCTGATATCAGCCATTTTTCTGGAAAGCTCATCCACATCACTTCTGTAATAAACTCCGCTGAAAAACAGCGCCTTTAATTTGTTGGAACCTTTTCCGAGAATCAGATACAAAATTGCCACAGTAATAAAAGCTTCCGGGAACTCATTCAGGAAAAACCAAATATTTCTGGTCGGCATAAACTCGATAAAGCGTCTCCCTGCCAGAATTCCAAGGCAGCCTCCCCACACGCTCCCGTAGAAGAACATGTAAAAAAGCATTGCCAATAAAGCTTTGCGCTTTTTTTCAAACATTCCGCTCATTGAAAAGTATTGAGTGGTTGCCGCACCCACAAGATAAATACCGGTAACAAAGGCGAGTTCCTTGTTGACTGCAGTTTTTACGCCAAACAGAATAAAGCATGAAAAAACAGCGGGAGTAACACCCTCAAGCCCCGCAAAAATAAGAAGCGGTGAAAATTTAAACAGGTACACGCTAAAGAACTGTAATCCCGAAAGCTCATCACCGTTATCAATATGCAAGTTGTTTTTAATTGTGATTACTGTTGCAAAAGCAAACAGAACTATCAGAACAATATGCCTGATATAAAAATTGCGGTCACGTTTACGCATAATTACAGTATCCTCTTAAGACGGTCACTGTTCGGAATATCTGACTGCTGTTCCCTTTCCTGCATTTTTCGCCATGCAAAGCGCCATGTCTGCCTTGCGGTACAGATCATGGTATCCTCTGCCCTGATCGGGATGAATGACATAGCCCGCAGAGACTGTGAACGTAATTTTGTCATCATGGTATCTTAAACTGAAAATGTTGTCACAAAGATCCACGATTCTGTCTTCTATGTTCACCGGCTGAATATTTTCAAGGAAAATCAGGAACTCATCCTGATCTATATGGCACACAATGCCATCTCTTCCAAAGAAGTCATCCAGCCTTGCGGAAATTCTTCTCAAAACCTCATCGCCCGCAAAACTTCCAAACCTATCGTTTATATCTCTGAAATTATCCACATCGACCATTATCAGCACCGACTTCCCGCCGTGATGCCTGTAAAGCCTGTTTCTGATAAGCGGAACAGCGGTATGTCTGTTGTAAAGCCCGGTAAGTGAATCACGCTCGGCCATCTGTCTCACTAGATCCTTAGATCTCTTATACTCATCGATATCGAAAGACAGGAAATACGCAACGATGCTTCCCTCTTCCTCCATTATCTGATAGATGGTATGCGTCCATCTCGGAGCCATCTTTTTATCAACTATCCTGTGAAATTCAATCTCATCAAAATTAATTCCGCTGTGATAAGCAAGAATCAGTCTGTCCTTGCTGAAAAATTCCTCAACGTTTCTCTTTTCCTCGTCGATAACCGTATTCTCGACTATGTCATCTATCATCTCCTGGTAGGATTCCTGCCTGTGATATTCCTTGTCCAGTATCTTGCGCTTGCTGCTAAGGTGGAGTCTTACCAGCTTATCCTCAGACAGATTCGCAACTATGAAAAATGAATGCTTCTGGAACTGGGAATAGGAATTGTACTCAAGCAGCGACACAAACCCTCTTGCTGCCAGAGTGAGGTACACCGGGGACTGCGCCATAAACTGCTCATCCTCAATTGTTCCGATCCTGTCTATTTCATCCTCTTCGGGCTCCTCATTTTTGAGTTCAATAATATTCTTGTTGTGTGAGAGCGCACTCTCATCCTCTTCCATTGCGGTTTTTGAAGGCCTTTCGTTACTCTTGGCTTCATCGAGATAATCAATGCATTCGGATTTGGACATAGGTCTTCCGAAGAAATAGCCCTGAGCCTTTTCACAGCCGACTCTCTTTAGGAAATCCCATGCTTCCATGGTTTCCACACCCTCTGCAAGGGTCTGGATTCCTATCTCTTCTGCCATGTTGATGACATTTTCCCAGATAGCGGTCTCCTTTGGATTGGATCCAAAGTTCTGCAAAAACTTCATGTCGAATTTGAGGACGTCAAATTCATAGTCCTTAAGAAGATTCAGTGATGAATAGCCGCTTCCGAAGTCGTCCATCCAAACCTGGTAGCCACCTCTCCTGAATTTATCTATTGTTCCCTTCAGTACGTCCTGGTTGTCGTCAAGGGCACTCTCGGTAACCTCAATATGTATGAGGTTCTTGGGTATTTTATTTACGCTGACCGCATCGTTAACAACGCGGTACATATCCTTTTGATGAAAATCGGTGCGGGAAAGATTGATGGACACAGGCTGGGGTTTATAGCCATGATCCATGTATTCCCTGATATCCTCGCAGACCTGCCTTATCACATAGGCATCGAGCTTGTAGATAAGGTGTGCATCCTCGAGAATAGGTATGAAAACTCCGGGCATAAGGAATCCGTGTTTAGGATCCACCCATCGTGCGAGCGCTTCAAAACCGCATACTCTTCCCGAGATAACCCTTACCACGGGCTGATAGTAAACCTGAATATATCCGTTCAGAACCGCATCGCTTATATTGTGAATTATGTAATGTGCCAGATCGAGCTGGTTGCCCAGCTCTCTGTCATAGTATCTGTAGATATTGTCGTAATTGGCTTTTATACTGTTGCAGGCAATTCTCGCCTTGTCGCAGGCCATACTGATGTCCGTATCATCGGGTTCAAGCTCATAAATACCCGCATGGAGATCAACTCCCGCATCGGGATTGTAGCTTATAACTCTTCTTCGGAGGTCTTCAATTCTCGCCTCTATTCCAGAAAAATATGCAAGTGCAACGAAATGGTCATCGGAAAATCTTGCCACCATAAGTTCCGGAAAAATCTTCTCAATATGTTTTGCCAGATTCTGAAGAAAGCGGTCACCGGCCTCAAAGCCATAGCGCGAGTTGTAGCTCTTAAAATTCTGCACATCAAAATAGATGATGGCAAATTCCCGCTCGGTCTTCGCGCGGCCATCCATCAGATTCTGCGCATTTTTCCTGAAAGAATAAAGATTAGGAAGTCCGGTTAACTGATCAATCTCTTCGTTCTTTAGCATAATTTCCCCACTAAGGTATCATATTTGCTTCAGTGCATAGTACTGATTATTTTTATTTACTATTACAGGCGCATTGGCAAATGCCTCATCCCCGATATAGCACCTGTCCTTTTCTTCATCACAGGTAAATTTTCTTCCGTCAGGATCTTTTTCCATAACAGCTTCAAGTGCCTGCTCAAGTGTTTCGTCAGGCTTACACAGATAGATATTCATAGCATCCTCCCTTATACATCATTTTTATTCTACAACGAAAATTAAGCTTAAAGTGCGTTTTTATGTTTTTTTAAGAGTATTTAAAGTATTCCTTTACATTCCATGAAAAATAAAGCAAAATAGGAACGATTGCGATTTTTGATAGGAGCATTCCTGTAATTCAGAAATAACGCCAATTGAATAAAAAGAAACCTCTAAGTAAGATAAAGGTGTTCATCTTGGCGGATGAAAAAACATCTTATGCTAACCGGAGGTTTCTCAAAATGAATTTTACACAGAATGACAGACTTAAGCAAGTAACTGCAGATACACTGATTGTTGGGGTTGATGTTGGATCACAGACACATTTCTGTAGAGCGTTTGACTGGAGGGGATTTGAGCTATCCAGAAGAGTGTTTAAGTTTAGTAACGACCGAATGGGATTCCTTACATTCCTTCGATGGATTGAGGAACTCATGAATAAGACCG
>NZ_ATVV01000032.1:0-40342 GCF_000420905.1 Butyrivibrio sp. AD3002
AGGCATGCAAATCTCAAGTATAAGTACGGCAATAGACATTTCTGGTGCAGAGGCTATTACGTAGATACTGTAGGTAAGAATGCAAAGAAAATCGAGGAGTACATAAAGAATCAGTTAAAAGAGGATTTAGAGTACGACCAAATGACACTAAAAGAGTATATTGACCCGTTCACGGGTGAGCCGGTAAAGCAAAACAAATAAAAATGAGCCCAGGGGGCTCTGTAGGAAAATGATGTTGCGGCTGGCGAACCATTCGGCGAGTCTTTAGACTCAGTGCCGGCAACAGGCCCTTATAGGGCCAGAACAAACCACCGGCTAAGCCGGTGGTTCTGATTGGAGGAATAGCAATGATAAGAGCATTACTTACAATGGATGATTTTTCAACAAGGAATACGCCTGCAATTGTGGATTATCTGGAAGAAAAGAATATTCCGGTAATCATGTTTGCGTGGGGACAGAATGTAGAGCAGTATCATGATGAAACTGAAGAAATGGTGCCCGGATATTACAAACAGTTTCTGGATGAATGACTTATGAAAGGCGTTGAATTTGTTGCACCGAAATTTAAGTAAAAGTTAACGAAATGATTATGAAAAAAGTCCGTTTCAAGCGAAAATGAAACGGACTTTTTGATACTTTATTTGGATCAGTTTTCACATAATCTATGTAGGCGTCCTTTGATCACATACAAAAATAGTGCAATAAGACAAGCATAAAACAGCGTCAATACACATACTGCCAAAGTGGGGCCTATGGCTTCAGGGACGGAGAGATTCTGCATAGTAAGAACAAAACCAATGAGACTTGAGATTGCGCCTGCAAGAATTGTAATCTTTATTCCCAAACCTATAGCATCTGCAGATCTTTGTGCCAATGCCGGAAGTTCTTCCGAAGAAACTGACTTGTGTGCGAATGTAAGTTTAATGCCTCTGAAGAAATTGTAAAACTGTCCTGATGCCGCAAGACCTATAAGCTGAATACCAAGAACAGCAAACAGAGAAGGTGCATCAATAAACCATATCACCTGACCGACACCGCCTGATATTATGACTATAATATATAGAAACATTACCAGAAGAATGAGCCCTATAACAGTCCCGATAACTCGGCCTTTTTCCCTTTTCTTTTCATTTTCACTATCTTTAATAAGTTGAACCATATTGTCTTCCGCCTTTCCGTTATAATTCTCTGTGGTCAGGTGCTCGCCGGATAATAGTTCGTTGATATTTATCTCCAGAACTCTGCACAAATCAGGCATGATTGAAGTGTCGGGCATTCCGCGGCCATTTTCCCATTTTGAAACCGTTTTGTCGCTAACGCCAATTTCATCAGCAAGTTGTTTCTGGGTAAGACCTTTTTCTTTCCGTAAATCGCATATGAACATTCCGGTTTTCGTCTGATCGAGCATAAATGCCTCCTATCCACAGGTTTTCGGTTACAACTATAGCGTAAAGCAGATACATTATCATTGTAACCCTACGCAAAGGAAAGTGACTATACCCTGGCGCTACATTGTGCTCTACTAACCGTAGAGATACAAGATTTAGCATGATATTATAAGAACAAAAAGTTTGCCGGCAGACAGAAGCATGATGAACATTGGATGATGAGTAAGATTTGTAAAAACAGTTTTGCAGCAGTGATAAGTATAATTTTTGTGGCAGTTTTCCTGGTCAACTTGGGACTATCACGAAAATACAATTTGATTATGATTGTTTTAACCGGTGGCGGAAAACTTGTAGATTTATTGGGAGCATCGAAGGAGACTCTTTTTAATAAACGGGAGCTTTATAGATTAGTTACTTACGGATATTTGCATCCAACTGTATGGCATCTGGCAGCCAATGTTTATGCACTATGGTATGTGGGTTTATATATTGAGAAAAAATTGAGTAAGCCATTCATTTGTCTTATATATCATGTCGGACTATTTGTTTCGGGAGCAGTTTTTTTGTTGATATTTCCGAATGGATACATGTATGGCGCATCTCCGGCTATATTTTGTTTTCTTGGATTGATGGCTATGTGGTTTATCAGGGATAGTTCGTTACTGCATGAATATAAGGAATTATGTGGGAATCGTTACCTGCTATTCTATATGATTCTATCTAATTTCCTTGGGTTAGGAACATTTGTTGTTCATTTAACAGGATTTTGTGTGGGATTATTATTGGGATTTGTTGTAAAGAAAAAGAGAAATGCGGAATTTCAAGTTTAAAGGGGATAAACAATGACAGAAGAACAATGTTCAGAGAATCATTTGGCTATTACAGATCTGTTTACGAATTATTCTCAGAAAGGATATGCGTTAGGCAGGGTGATTGGCGATATTTTGCCGGTATCCGGCGGCCTAATGCACAAAATGTTTAAGGTTCAGACTGATAAGGGAACCTATGCGGTAAAGTGCCTGAATCCGGAAATTATGAAGAGGCCGGGAGTCTTTGATAATTATGGAAGGGCGGAAGCTTTGGAAGCTATCCTTGAGGACAATGACATTCCGATAGTTACGGCTTTATCTTTTAAAGGCAAAAAGATGCTGAAAGCAGATGGTAGATATTTTTACATCTTTAAATGGCAGGAAGGCCAAATAACAGACTGGAACCATATTTCAGAAGAGCAGTGTAATAAAGCTGGGGAGATACTTGGAAAAATACATGCTATTGATCCGAAAAATGATGAGGAATCTGATCCAGAACTTTCAGAAATAGATTTTAGAAGATATTTGAAAAAGGCTAAAGAAAAAGAATGCAGCATCGCATCTTGCCTTGAGCTTTCACTACAATGGGCAGGAACAGTTAATCAGAAATTCAGCAGTGAGAAGGATATCTGTGCGGTGCTAGGTGAACTTCCTGCGCCAGAGAAAGGAATGGTATGAAGGAACTATTATACAAATTTGTCAGGAAATCGCGGGAGATTTTACAAGATAATCTGACAGGCATTTATTTACACGGTTCAGCCGTGATGGGATGTTTTAACCCTGAAAAGAGTGATCTGGACCTGATTGTGGTCGTGAATGAACCTGTGCAGGATGACGTAAAGCGAAGATTCATGGATATGGTCGTGGAAGTTAATGAGGAAGGTCCTGCTAAGGGCATTGAGATGAGCATTGTAACGAAAAATGTGTGCAAGCCCTTTGTTTATCCTACGCCCTTTGAACTTCATTTTTCAGAAATGCACAAAGGATGGTATAGGGACAATCCGAAAGATTATATCCTGAAGATGAAGGGATCAGACAAGGACTTAGCGGCTCATTTTACTATAATCAGTAAACGAGGTAAGTGCCTGTTCGGACTACCTATAGAAGACGTTTTTGAACCTGTTCCTAAGGCTGATTATCTGGACTCGATATGGGAAGATATAGCTGAAGCACAGGAGGACATCATAGATAGCACGATGTACACTACTCTTAATCTAGCAAGAGTGTTGGCATACAGGAAAGAAGAACTGATTCTCTCCAAAAAGGAAGGCGGGGAATGGGCTCTTGATAACGTTCCCGAAGAGTATCATACACTTATTAGAGCGGCTATGTGTGAATATGCTGATGCCGCGAAAACCGCTTACGATCATGCTCTCGCAAAGCGATATGCGGAATATATGTTACGTGAAATACAGAACTGAAAAAAGTAGTTCGTTTCAGAGAGAAGACACAATTCTAAGGGAATAACCGGAGTGGAGAAAGGAGACCGGAGATGGAATTCAGAAAAGTATTTGATACTATACCTGAGCAGTTTGATAAGTACCGTCCAAGGTATAGCCAGGAACTGTTTGATTATTTGATTAGCTATGCAGAGATTGGCCCAGGGAAGTCAGTTCTGGAACTTGGCCCCGGAACCGGTCAGGCGACGGAACCTGTTTTGAAGACAGGATGTGACTATCATGCCATAGAACTCGGTGAACATCTTTATCAGAAGATGAAAGAGAAGTTTGGACAGTATGAGAATTTCCATATCGTAAATGATGACTTCATTACCCATGATTTCACAGATGAAAAATATGATCTCATATACTCTGCAGCAACTATCCAATGGATTCCGGAGCAGATAGCTTTTTCAAAAACTTTTGATCTGTTAAAGCCCGGCGGAATCCTGGCAATGATGCTTACAAAATCTGATTACAAGACCTCAAATGAAGAACTGTATAGCAATATTCAAAAGGTTTACGATGAGTATTTCAAACCGGAAACGGAGTATACACATGGTTCGTTTCGCTGCGAGAATGCGGTGAATTACGGCTATGCGAATTTTGAAAAGCGAGAGTTTTATGGACAGCGCGTGTTTACAGCAGACGAATATGTAGCCTTTTGCGGAACTCACTGCGACCACATAGTGCTTCCGGAGCCCTACAAGACAAAATTTTATGAAGGAATAAGGAGCGCGGTTATTGAAGCCGGAAATAGGGTTGTTTTTGATGACACATATGTTTTATATATGACAAGGAAACGTTATAATATTTAACAGGGCAAAATTGATATTATATGTCAGGAGGTTTCTTTATGGGCAAGGCAAAGGTTTATTTCACGGATTTTAGAACAAAACTGGATCAGAGCCAGGGCGTAAAGCTTCAAAAACTGATCCGAAAGGCAGGAATCGGTGATATTGATTTTGAAGGAAAATTTGTTGCAATCAAGATGCATTTCGGAGAGCTTGGCAACTTTTCCTATTTAAGACCAAACTATGTGAAGGCGGTTGCAGATGTCATCAAGGAACTTGGAGGTAAGCCGTTCCTGACAGACTGTAATACACTGTATCCCGGAAGCCGCAAGAACGCGGTTGATCATCTGTACAATGCGGAGGTCAACGGTTTTAACAGTGTGACAACCGGATGCTATGTTATCATCGCAGACGGCCTCAAGGGCACTGATGAAGCTACAGTTCCGGTGCCGAACGGGGAGTACTGCAAGGAAGCATATATCGGAAGAGCGCTTTACGATGCAGATGTTATTATTTCGCTTTCGCACTTCAAGGGTCATGAGATGACAGGCTTTGGCGGAGCTATCAAGAACATCGGTATGGGCGGCGGGAGCCGCGCAGGAAAAATGGTTCAGCATAACGATGGCAAGCCTATAGTGCATCCCGACCTTTGCAGAAGCTGTAAGCAGTGCGCTAAGGAATGCGGTTCTGATGCAATCTCATATGAAACCGGCAAAGCCGTAATAAATCAGGACCTTTGTAAAGGCTGCGGACGCTGCATTGGTGCCTGCGCTTTTGATGCCATATCGAATCAGAGTGGAACGGCTCTTGAATCCCTATGTTCGAAGATGGCTGAATACACGGCAGCTATCTGCAACGGAAAGCCCTGCTTCCACATCTCGCTTATCATGGATGTTTCGCCAAACTGCGATTGCCATGGTGAAAATGATGCGCCGATTCTTCCCAATATCGGAATGCTGGCATCCTACGATCCGGTGGCGCTTGACCAGGCCTGCGCTGATCTTTGCCAGCAGGCAGAGCCTATAAGAAACAGCCAGCTTGGCGATCACCTTGCACAGGAGGGATGGCATCATCACCACGATCACTTCCTTGATTCCAATCCCAATGTTAAGTGGAAAGAGACGCTTGAGCATGGAGAAAAGATTGGACTTGGTACAAGAGAGTACGAGCTGATAAGAGTTTAAGCAGATCGTTCACTGGGGGAAACATGAGCAAAATTACAGAAGAGATAAGAGAAGAACTCTTTAAATTGCAGGACGAAAAATATCGCGATTTTCAGGTAAAACTGATTCCCGGAAAGGACACCGAAGTAATGATCGGTGTCCGGACACCGGACTTAAGGAAGTATGCGAAGCAGCTTTCTAAAAAAGAGGACATAGCGGATTTTTTGATTGACCTTCCTCACAAATATTTTGACGAGGATCAGATACATGCCTTCGTGATATCCGAGATAAAGGATTATGGAAAATGTATAGAGGAGGTGGAAAGATTTCTTCCCTATGTTGATAACTGGGCAACCTGTGATCAGATGTCACCAAAGGTCTTTAAAAAAAATAAGACAGAGCTTCTTTCTTACATAAAAAAATGGATTTCTTCAGACAAAACCTACACCATAAGATTCGGGACCGGTATGCTCATGCAACATTTCCTGGATGACGATTTCGATATATCATACCCGGAGATGGTAGCTAAAATCAGGTCTGACGAGTACTACGTCAATATGATGACCGCATGGTATTTTGCAACAGCCCTTGCGAAACAGTATGATGCGATACTTCCGTTTATAGAAGATAAACGTCTCGAGCCCTGGACTCACAATAAAGCAATACAGAAATCGGTCGAAAGCTATCGGATTACACCTGAGCAGAAGGAGTACCTGAAAAGCTTGAAAATCCGGACAAAATAGAATTTGGAAATAAAACTCTTGACAATATAGATTGCGCGCAATATAATAGCATTAAATTAAGACGATGATTTATTGCTATCAACGCAACAGTTTTTATTTATGGAGGTTTATACCATGGGATTTTATGATTTTTCAGTAACTAACGCGCAGGGCGAAGAGATTTCAATGGAGAACTTTAAGGGGAAAGTTGTTCTTGTTGTAAACACAGCTACTGGCTGCGGTTTTACACCTCACTACAAGGATATCGAGGATATGTATGAGAAGTTCCACGATCAGGGCTTTGAAGTTGTAGATGTTCCCTGCAATCAGTTTGCAGGCCAGACACCCGGAACAGACGATGAGATCCACGAGTTCTGCCAGCTTCATTACAACACAAAGTTCCCTCAGATGAAGAAGTCTGATGTCAACGGAGAGAATCAGCTTCCGCTCTTTAAGTATCTCAAGGAGCAGAAGGGTTTTGAAGGCTTTGGCAAAGGCCCCGCAGCACTTGCAATGGGCGTAATGCTTAAGAAGATTGATAAGGATTACAAGAACAATCCTGACATCAAATGGAACTTCACAAAGTTCGTAGTAGACAGAAACGGTGAGGTTGTTGCACGCTTCGAGCCCACTGAGAAGATGGAAAACGTCGCAGCATGCGTTGAGAAGCTCATTTAACAGGAACAGAAGGTGACTATGAAGTATAGGAAAAACCGAAATGGGGAAGAAATATCTGCTCTCGGATTCGGATGCATGCGTTTTCAGAAAAATGCAACCGGCGGTATCGACATGCAAAAGGCGAACGATCAGATAATGAGAGCCTTTGAGCAGGGTGTTAACTACTATGATACCGCCTATATCTATTCCGGAAGTGAAGCAGCAATAGGTGAGATTTTTGAGAAAAATAATATCAGGGATAAAATCAATATAGCGACAAAGCTGCCGCAATATCTTATAGCCAGTAGGGAAGCTATAGATAAATATTTCAAAGAGCAGCTTTCCAGGCTTCGTACGAATTATATCGACTATTATTTAATGCACATGCTCACTGATATTGAAGCTTGGGAGAAACTAAAGAGGCTGGGAATTGAGGACTGGATTGCCGAAAAGAAGGCTTCGGGTGAGATAAGAAACATCGGTTTCTCATTCCATGGCAATTCCGATATGTTCATAGAAATCTTAAATGCCTATGACTGGGACTTCTGCCAGATTCAGTACAACTACCTTGATGAGGTATCACAGGCGGGAAGAAAGGGCATTGAGGCAGCAGGAGAGAAGGGAATTCCGGTTATCATCATGGAACCTCTTCGCGGAGGGAAACTGGTTAATCTCCTTCCCGAGAAAGCCAAGAGACTCATCGCCGAAGATGAAAAACACAGAACCGCGCCGGAACTGGCATTCAGGTGGCTTTGGGATCAGCCTCAGGTAACCTGTATCCTTTCCGGAATGAACAGCCTTGAAATGGTTGATGAAAACTGCCGCGTGGCATCGGATGCGGAAGTGGGCGATTTTACCGAAAAGGATTTTGCTCTTATCGAACAGATAAAGAACAGCATCAATGAGTCAATGAAGGTTGGCTGCACGGGCTGCGGCTACTGTATGCCCTGCCCCAGAGGAGTGGACATTCCCACTGCTTTCAGATGCTATAACACGATGTACACCGAAAATAAGAATTCCGGCAGATGGGAGTATATGCAGACCATAGGATTGCAGAAGAAGCCGGCGCTTCCCACTCAGTGCATCGGCTGTGGAAAATGTGAGAGTCACTGTCCTCAGCACATACACATAATAGAGGAGCTTAAGAACGCCGACAAAGCGCTTAGACCGCTTCCTTACAAGATTGCGATATGGGCTGCAAGTAAGTTTCTTTACAGAAAATAATTATTGTTTTTTTATTTCAAGTTAATTCTTTTATCATTCCGCATAGGCTACAATTTAAATGGCGGTATGGGTTTTGAAATGCCATACTTAGCGTTTTTTATGAGGGGGTAGCGGATGACTGAAGTTAAGAAAAGAACAAGAAGTAAAGCTGTAAAGATTAAAGACGGAGGTATTCCCCAGGGAGTACCGGCCGGATTTTTCATATACAATGCCGAGGATCCGGGGAAAATAGTTTTTGCGGATGAAAATATAGTAAAGCTCTACGAATGCGATTCACTGGACGATTTCATGAACCTTACCGGCGGGTGTTTTAGTGGAATGGTCTATTCTGAGGACTACGGAGCAACCCAGGGAGCCATAAGCAAGCAGACCGTTTTTGGTGCCATGCGACACGATTACGTGCGTTATCGGATACAGACCAAGAGCGGGAAACTCAGATATGTAGAGGATTTTGGTCACCTTGTCCATGCTGAGGGCGGGGTGAGCTATTACTATGTCTACATAGTGGATATAGATCAGAACGAATATTACAACAATAATAAGAACAGCTACGCCGAGTCACAGGTTCTTGAGATGAATCAGGAGATGGATTCTCTTACCGGCATGTGGAATCAGGCGCACTTCTATCAGGCTGTTCAGGAAAAAATGACGGATATGGAAATCAGAAGACAGGGAATAACCGTCATTTATTTCGATCTTAATCATTTCAAGCTTTTTAATGAAAAATACGGATTCCAGAAGGGTGACGAGCTCTTGTACGATATTGCAAGACTTCTGTGGCACTCTTTTTTGGAGCGCATGGTTGCGAGATTTTCCGAGGATCATTTCGTGGTATGTACCTTTTCAAGAGATGTTGAATCAACGGTACTTAAGATTCACGATGATGTGGCCAAGCTTGTTCCGGGTGCAAAGCTTGAGATAAAGGCAGGCATCTATAAGGTTGAACAGGACTGCAACGATATCGGCCTTGCCTGTGACCATGCAAGGCTTGCGTGCAAGAATATCAAGAAAAGATATGACATACCATATGCTTTTTATAACGAGGATATTCATTCTAAGCTTCAGATGCAGCAGTTTGTCCTCGATAATATCGATGATGCTGTGGAGAATGAGAGTATCAAGGTGTTCTATCAGCCTGTGATTCGTACCAGAACCGGAGAAATCTGCGGTTATGAGGCTCTTGCAAGATGGAAGGATCCCGAGAAGGGACTGATCCCGCCGGGTGGCTTTATTGAAATTCTCGAGGAACACAGACAGATTCATAAGCTTGATATGTTTATGGTAAAAAAGGTCTGCGAGGACTATGCCGACCTCAGGGACAGAGGCGAGATGCTTGTTCCTGTTTCCATAAACCTTTCAAGGCTTGATTTCAACCTCTGCAATGTCATTGATGAGATTGAAAAATACAGAAATGACGTAGAAATGCCGGTAAATATGCTGGATATTGAAGTTACCGAGAGCGCCCTCATGGAGGATGATGCGCTTATAAAAAGAGAAATCGATCACTTCAGGGAGCTTGGCTATCAGGTGTGGATTGATGATTTCGGAAGCGGCTATTCTTCCCTGATCACGATCCTTGACTACAAGTTTGATACGCTAAAACTTGACCTTGCCTTCTTAAGGCAGTATGACAGGAATCCAAAGGCCGGAACCGTACTCGGTTTTATTATCCAGGCCGCACACAGCCTCGGACATGTCACTTTGACAGAGGGTGTGGAGACCGAAGAACACTTCGAGTTTTTGAAAACAATCGGTTGTGATAAAGCCCAGGGCTATCATTTCGGAAAACCGCAGCCCATGGAAGAAAGCAGGAAACATACGACTTTCCAGGAAATGACATGGGAAAAATGCAGATAAAATGCTGATTTTATATTCATTTTTTCAAAATATATGGTAAACTACTTAACAATAACGCCTTCCCCTAGGGGGAAGGCACAATAGTACGAGGAGGATGAAAAAATGTACGTTACCTGTTTGGATTTGGAAGGTGTTTTGGTTCCTGAGATATGGATTGCTTTTGCTGAAGCATCAGGAATTCCCGAACTTAAGAGAACCACAAGAGACGAACCTGATTACGACAAGCTCATGAAGTGGAGAATCGGAATTCTTAAAGAGCACGGACTTGGACTTAAGGAGATTCAGGACACTATTGCAACAATCGATCCCCTGCCGGGTGCAAAAGAGTTTCTTGATGAACTCAGATCTATAACACAGGTTATTATTCTTAGCGATACATTCACACAGTTTGCAACACCTCTTATGAAAAAACTGGGATGGCCTACAATTTTCTGCAACAGTCTTGAAGTTGCGGATAACGGCGAAATCATGAATTATAAGATGCGCTGCGAAAAGGGTAAACTCACAACTGTCAAGGCTCTTCAGAGCATAGGATTCGAAACTATCGCAAGCGGAGACAGCTTTAACGACCTTGGAATGATCGAGGCCAGCAAGGCAGGCTTCCTTTTCAGAACAACAGATCAGATTAAGAAGGATTATCCTCAGTTCCCTGCATTCGAGACCTACGACGAACTGCTCGGAGCAATTAAGGAACAACTCAAGGCTTAATGAAAAGAAATTATAAATTTACACTCAGCTATGACGGAACCAGGTTCTTTGGCTGGGAGAGACAACCAAATAAAGACATGACCATCCAGGGCAAGCTCGAAGCAGTGCTTACCAGAATGGTGGGACTCCCGGAGGGAGAATCAGTTCAGGTAATAGGTGCCGGACGAACAGATGCCGGAGTTCATGCCAGGGCTATGACGGCTAATGCTATGCTTGATACAGATCTTACGGAAGAGGAGATTCAGAACTATATGAATCAGTATCTTCCGGAGGATATCAGCATCAATGATGTCAGAGCTTGCGCTGAGAGGTTTCACAGCAGATATAATGCCCTGGGGAAGACTTACAGATACACCTGTTATTTTGGTAATTCCAAGCCGGTATTCGACAGGAAGTATGTCACTGTTCTTGAGAACAAACCAGATGTGGAGCTTATGAAAAAAGCGGCCGAATATATAATCGGAACGCATGATTTTAAGAGCTTTTGCGGGAATACCAAGATGAAAAAGTCCACGGTAAGATGCGTAGACAATATCAAAATCGAGGAGAGCGGCCCTCAGATAAGGTTGTATTTCCATGGAAACGGCTTTTTACAAAACATGGTCAGAATAATGACAGGAACTCTTCTTGAGGTTGGCTATGGCAACATAAAACCTGAGGAGATGAAGGATATCATAGAAGCCTGCGACAGACAAAAAGCAGGCCCCACGGCACCGCCGCAGGGCTTATGTCTCATGAAGGTTGATTATTGAGATAGGACGCCCGCCAATTTACATATCACTGGCTACTGAATATGTAATGAGATAATTATCATACTCGGGGTGGAGCTGACCGAGTTCCTGGGTGTTGGAACTGCCGCTTCTTAAGGAGTAAGCGCTGTCACCGAGATTTACGTGATCGAAGGCAACAGGGGAACCATCCTTGAAAAATATGGTTCTTACATTTACAAGACTGGTATCCTCGGAGGAGTAGTTTGTACCGGTTACTTCAAGCACACCTTCCTGTGATTCCACATCAACATTGACAGAGTCATATTTGCAATCTTCTGTGATGCCGGTCATAAGGGTATAGGAATAGCTTGCAACGTCCTTTAATTCTGAGTTTTTGAACTGTCCATAGAGAATAAAGGATTGGCCATTTTTGATTGCCGAAGCACTGTCGTATACGGTTTTTATCGGATTCCCGTTTCCTCCGACAGCAAAGAATTTTGCAACTACCGACAGATCCTTTCCGGATTTGTTTGTTGCTATCACAACATATTCACTGTGCAGATTATCGGAGTCCATGATAAGATACTCGCCGTTAATTTGCAGGCCGTCTGCCATACCCTGTCCGCTGGCTGCCGTAATTGTAAATGAAGAATTTGCGAAAATGCTGATAAAAACAGCGATTGTGATAATAATTCCGTAGATTTTCCTCATACCCCTTTTCCTCCTGTTTCTTTGGTGTAATTAGAATAGCAAACGATAATAAATCCACCATAAAGGAAATCTAAAAAATCTATATACTGGGGGCTTTTCGGCTTACAAAATTTTTGCCTTATCTTTAGTACTTTTTTCCACTTGACAACAGAAACACAGGACAGGACTTAATGCATGAAATCTAAGTGCATTTTTCTCTTTTTGTACCCTTTAAAATATGATATAATCTTGTTTGGCTATGTAGGTAGCATGGGAGGCTGTGGAAGAAGTTTTTTTGCGTGGCCCGGCTGCCTTTTAGACATAACAGCAAGTTGGAAATGTGGTAATTATTATGGCAACAAATACGGGGGGTCACGGACAGAGCACGGATCGTTCCCGGAGAATCCGTTTTTTAAGAAGACTGATTCTCGTATCCATTGCAGCTTCATGCCTCATTCCCACCGGTTTTTGCATTTTCCTTGTGATCAAAAATATTCGTACCAATAAGATGCTTGATAAGGCGAAATCTGAACTTAGCTGGTACGAGGAGCATTTCGGGGAGGAGACGCTTGCCGGCGGAGATCCTGATAATCCTGACGCAGATGCTTCTGAAGATGAGACAGCAGATATAGCAGTACAGGAGACGGATGAGACAGAGGATGACACTCCGGCGGTTGATCCTGAGATCAGTAGCGGAGTTGCCGGTGAGGATGTTAAGTCCACAGAGGATGAATCATCCGATGAGGCGCCGGATGGAGAGCAGGAGGAATGGGACGGCATAAGAAGAGTTTATATAACCTTTGATGACGGGCCCAGTTCATCAACAAATCAGATACTTGATATTCTTGACAGCTATGGGGTTAAGGCGACGTTTTTTGTAACCGGTAAGGAGGGTGAAGAGAACGAGAAGCTTTACAGGCGCATAGCAGCGGGAGGTCATACACTGGGGATGCATTCCTACAGTCACAAATACAGTGAACTGTACGAATCACTCGGAAGCTTTTCGGCTGATTTACATAAACTGCAAACATATTTATATGAGATAACAGGTGTCTGGTCAGAGTATTACAGATTCCCCGGAGGAAGCTCCAATACCGTGAGCAGGGCTCCGATGGATCAATTGATAAATTATCTTGACCTTGAGCACATTACATATTTTGACTGGAATGTGGCCAGCAGTGATGACAGCGGCATCAATAAAGATGTGATAGTTGCCAACGTTATGACCGGGGTGCCTAAATTCCATGAAGCGATAATACTGCTTCATGATGCGGCGGATAAGCCCGCGACAGTGGAGGCGCTGCCTGAAATTATCGAACAGGTTCAGGCGCTTGATAACACAGTGATAGTTCCGATAACAGATGATACGTTACCGGTTCAACATATCAGCAATTCTCAGTAAGGAACGGAGGAAAGAGAAATGGGATTTTTTTCAGAGCTGAAAAGTGATCTCTCTCAGGCTGCAAAGACAATAATGCCTGAGGAAGGTGAGGAAGCTAAGATCCTGAATGCAACTGTGGAAAAGGAAGCTGCTTCAGAAGAAGTTGAAACAGCTAAGACCAAGACAGAGGCAGAGGTTAAGAAGGATCTGAACGATATGCTTGATCACCTTGACGATATTAAGCTCGACGAGGGTGAGTCAGAAGAGTCTTCTGAAGCGGTCATCGAGACCGAGGAAGAGACTGTAGCAGAGGTTGTGATTCCACAGGAGCCTGAAGCAGAGGAAGAAATTTTCGAGGAGCCTGAGGATGTTATTGAGGACCTCAGCACAATCGAGGAGGAAGAGGAGGATACAGTAGCAGATCTTTCAGCTTCACTTAGTGCAATTGAGTCAATTGCAAAGGAGAAGACAGAGGAGATGCCTGTATACCAGGAGAGAAAGACAACAAATTATAATAATGGGGGATTTGGATCAATGGACATTCAGCAGCAGACACCTACAGATGAAGTAGCCAGCATTACAGAGGGTATGAAAATAGTTGGTAATCTTGAGACAACAGGCTCACTTGACCTTGTTGGTAAGATTACAGGTAACGTAACCTGTCTCGGTAAGCTCAACGTTACAGGTGAGGTTGAGGGTGATTCCAAGGCAGCAGAGATCTATGCAGAGGCAGCCAGAATCACAGGTGAAGTTAGAAGTAACGGAAGCGTTAAGATCGGACAGAGTACAGTAGTTATCGGTAACATCTATGCTACAAGCGCTGTTATCGCAGGTGCTGTAAAGGGTGACATCGATGTTCCCGGTCCTGTAGTTCTTGATACTACTGCAATCGTTATGGGTAACATCAAGTCTCAGTCAGTACAGATCAACAACGGTGCCGTTATCGAAGGTAACTGCTCTCAGTCTTATGCTGAGGTTAATCCTTCCGCATTCTTTGATGGACTTAAGGGACAGAAATAATGAGAATACTTTTAAAACTTAGTGGTGAAGCACTTGCCGGACCTAACAAAACCGGCTTTCATGAAGAGACAGTTCGCGGAGTAGCACTCCAGGTTAAAAAGCTTGTAGATGACGGAGTTGAAGTAGGTATCGTCATCGGAGGCGGTAATTTCTGGAGAGGACGCACAAGCGAGAACATCGACCGCGTAAAAGCAGATCAGATCGGCATGCTTGCTACAATCATGAACTGCATTTATGTGTCCGAGATTTTCAGAAGCGTAGGTATGATGACAAACATTCTCACACCTTTTGAATGTGGTTCATTTACCAAGCTTTTCTCGAAGGACAGAGCAAATAAATATTTTTCAAAGGGAATGGTTGTATTCTTTGCCGGCGGCACAGGACATCCCTATTTCTCAACAGATACGGGATCAACTCTCAGAGCTATCGAGATCGAGGCAGACGTTATCCTTCTTGCCAAGGCTATCGATGGAGTATATGACAGCGATCCTGCTACCAATCCGAACGCTAAGCGCTATGACACAATAAGCATTGACGATGTGGTTGCACAGAATCTGCAGGTTGTTGATATGACAGCGTCCATCATGGTTAAAGAGAATCATATTCCTATGAGAGTATTCGCTCTTCAGGAAGAAAATAGTATAATAAAGGCAGCAAGTGGCAACTTCAACGGAACCACTGTTACCGCATAAAAAAATAATCCGGAGGATAAGTGTATGAATGAAAAAGTTAAAATCTACGAAGAGAAAATGACGAAGGCTTTTGATTTCCTTGCGCAGGAGCTTGCTTCTATTCGTGCAGGACGCGCTAATCCGCATGTTCTTGATAAACTCAAGGTGGATTATTACGGAACACCCACACCTATTCAGCAGGTTGGTAATGTTTCCATTCCCGAGGCGCGCATGATTCAGATAGCACCCTGGGATAAGAGTCTTATCAAAGATATTGAGAAGGCTATACTTGCATCCGACATCGGTATCACACCCAGCAATGACGGTGCTGTTATCCGTCTTATCTTCCCTGAGCTCACTGAGGAGCGCAGAAAGCAGCTGGCTAAGGATATCAAGAAGAAAGGTGAGGATGCTAAGGTTGCAGTAAGAAATATTCGTCGTGACGGAAATGATTCCTTTAAGAAATTAAAGGGCACCGACGTTTCAGAGGATGAGATTGCTGAACTTGAAGAAGATCTTCAGAAGATGACCGATAAGTTCGTTAAGAAGATTGACGAAGCGGTTGAAGAAAAGAGCAAAGAGGTAATGACAGTCTGATTTCGGAACCTCTTTATTCAAAATTATAAGAAAAAGAGCCTGTGGGTTACAGCACAGGCTCTACTTACATTTATAGGAGCCTTCCTTTCTGGGGATGAATGCAGAAAAAATAATGCCTTCCCCTTTGGGGGAAGGTGCCCCGAAGGGGCGGATGAGGGTAAATATGGAAGAAAACACAAAAATACCACAACATGTCGCTATAATACTTGATGGTAACGGCCGATGGGCCAAAGCAAAGGGCCTTCCCCGAAACTACGGACACAAACAGGGAGCTAAGGCTGTAGAGGATATCCTTGTTGTTGCAAGAGATATGGGCATTAAATATTTGACAGTGTATGCTTTCTCTACAGAAAACTGGAACAGACCCGAGACTGAAGTTACAGCCCTGATGATGATACTCAGACAGTATCTTAAGAGCAGTATCAAGAAGTCAATGAAGAACAACGTACGTTGTCAGGTTATCGGCGAGCGCAGCAAGCTCTCAGCCGACATTCAGGATGCAATCAATGAGCTCGAGACCGCAACAGCAGGTAACACCGGTCTCACTTTTACTATAGCAATTAACTACGGAAGTCGTGATGAAATTGTACGCGCTGTCAGAGAAATTTCACAGGAGTGCAGCAATGGCAAAATTGCGGCGGCTGATATAACAGAGCAGATGATATCGGAGCATCTGGATACTTCGAATATCCCGGATCCCGATCTTCTTATCCGCACCTGCGGAGAGCAGCGCCTCAGTAATTTCTTATTATGGCAGTGCGCTTATACAGAGTTTTACTACACAGATATTGCATGGCCCGATTTTGACGAAGCAGAGCTTCAGAAAGCGGTGGATGCGTATGCAGGCAGGAACCGTAAGTTTGGCGGTTTGAAAACAGAGCCGGAAGAGTAAAACATAAAAGGGGAAATATATGAAGACTAGAGTAATAAGCGGAGCAGTACTGGTAGTTCTGCTTATATTGACGCTTGTGAGCGGCGGTTATGTGACTGCAGGAGTTTTGCTCTTTGTATCACTTGTTGGATACCATGAACTTTCAGGTGCTTTGAAGGTTCGCGCTGCGGATGAAAAGATGAATCTTCCGGAGTTAATCGGAATGGCTGCGGTAACTCTTTATTACATACTGCTTTTGTTGAAGGGCGGAGATATGCTCTTTTTAGTGGTAGTAATAATGTCGCTTTTTGTGGCAGAGGCTGTTATTTTCGTTTTTTCATATCCGAAATATAAAGCTAATCAGATGATCGGATCCGTATTTTCGTTTATATATGCACCGGTGATGCTCGCATTTATTTATCTGCTGAGGGCGAAGCCGGAGGGGCACTTACTTGCATGGATTCCGTTTGTTGCGTGGATATGCGATACCTGTGCCTATTTTGCAGGCAGTGCTTTCGGCAAGCATAAGCTTTGCCCGCTTCTTTCTCCCAAGAAGACTATTGAGGGAGCTGTGGGAGGCGTGCTTGGAAGCGTTGTGGCAGGAGTTATTTTCGGATACGTTTATTCTAAATATACAGATACAACACTTTCCGCGCAGATTTGTATGACCAGCTTTGCTATTATCACATTTGTGGCGGGTTGTCTGTCTCAGGTGGGAGACTTGATCGCCTCCGGAATCAAAAGGGAGCATGATATCAAGGACTACGGTAAACTCATCCCGGGACACGGCGGTATTATGGACAGATTTGACAGTGTGATTTTTATCACTCCCGCCATCTATTTCCTGGCACTTCTGTTTATAAAGTAAATTACGAGGTAAATTTATGAGAAAAATTGTACTACTCGGTTCAACCGGTTCCATAGGAACGCAGACTCTTGACGTTGTAAGAGCCAATCCCGACGGACTTAAAATTGTCGGCATAGCTGCAAACAGAAGCGTTGACAAGGTTGAACAGCAGGTAAGGGAATTCAGACCCAAGTATGTGGCAATGTATGATGAGGATGCCGCAAAGGACCTCAAGATAAGACTATCCGATATGCCTGTTAAGATATTATCCGGTATGGACGGACTTGTTGAAATATCACAGGTAGAGGAAGCAGATACGGTTCTTACGGCTGTTGTCGGCATGATTGGCATACGTCCAACTATGGCAGCAATTGAAAGCGGCAAGGACATAGCGCTTGCCAACAAAGAGACGCTCGTCACCGCAGGTCATATCATTATGCCTCTTGCGGAAAAAATGAACGTGAAGATCCTTCCCGTTGACAGTGAGCACAGTGCAATTTTTCAATCACTTAACGGCGAGCCGAAAAGCAAACTCGAGAAGATACTTCTTACGGCATCGGGCGGTCCCTTCAGAGGGAAAAAGCGCGAAGAACTTACAACCATGACAGTGGATGATGCTTTAAAGCATCCCAACTGGGATATGGGCGTAAAGGTTACAATCGATTCCGCATCCCTTGTAAATAAGGGCCTTGAGGTTATGGAAGCAAGATGGCTTTTTGATGTATCACTTGATCAGATACAGGTTATCATTCAGCCTCAGAGCATAATCCATTCAATGGTACAGTTCGTTGACGGAGCTGTAATGGCACAGCTTGGCGTTCCGGATATGAAGCTGCCTATTCAGTATGCACTTTTCTATCCCGACAGAATGCCTATGGATGAAAAGAGGCTAGATTTCTTTGAGCTTTCTCAGATTACTTTTGAGAAGCCCGATACGGATACTTTCCTTGGATTAAAACTGGCTTATGATGCTGCCAGAGCAGGCGGAAGTATGCCTACAGTATTCAACGCGGCCAATGAGATGGCTGTTAAGAAGTTCGTAAACAGGGAGATTAAATTCCTTGATATTTACGAGATGATTTCGAGTGCGATGTCTCACCATCAAAAAATTGAGAACCCTAATCTTGAGGAGATTCTCATGGCTGAGGCTGACACTTACAAATATCTGGAGAATAAATAAATGCTTGTTAGTTTAATAATCTTTTTTGTAATTTTCGGAATACTTGTCACCACCCATGAACTGGGCCATTTCCTTATTGCCAAGGCAAACGGCATAAGAGTTTTGGAATTCATGATAGGAATGGGACCTGCGATTTTTAAAAAGCAGAGAGGTGAGACATTATATAGCATAAGGCTTATCCCTTTCGGCGGAGCCTGCAGATTTGAAGGCGAGGATGATATAGACGGGGAAGATCATGGTTATGATGAGCGTTCTTTCCCCAATGCTAATGTATGGGCTAGAATCGCGGTACTCTTCGGAGGTCCCTTCTTCAATTTCATCACTGCAATTATTCTTGCGGTAGTTGTAGTTGCCAATTCACCCTGGGCATTCCCGGTGGTATCAGGTATCACGGATGAGAACTCCGCAGCTGCAGAGGCAGGACTTCAGGAGGGAGACCTCATTGTAAAAGTCGACGGCGAGAGAATTCATCTTGCTTCCGAAGTTACACTCATATCTCAGTTCAGCAAGGGCGGAGTTATGCAGATCGATTACGAGCGCGACGGACAGCTCTACCACACAGAACTTACGCCTCATTATGATGAGGAGCAGGGCAGATACTTTATGGGAATCTACCTCGGAAAATATGAGAGGGTTACAGGACCCAAGGTTCTTGCCTATGCGTGGTACGATGTCCTTTATTACTTTAAATCTACTTACAGAAGTCTTGCACTTTTGATACAGGGAAGATTGTCACTTGGTGACGTGTCTGGTCCTGTCGGAATGGTGAAAATTGTTGACGATACCTACGAAGCGGTAAGCCCGTATGGATTATCTTCAGTTATACTTACAATGCTTGAACTTTTGATACTGTTATCCGTTAACCTCGGAGTGATGAACCTCCTTCCGCTTCCCGCATTGGACGGTGGAAGACTTGTGTTCCAGTTCGTCGAGGTACTTCGCGGAAAGCCCGTTCCGAGAGAGAAGGAAGGCATGGTTCACCTCGTCGGAATGGTAGTTCTTATGGCCTTCATGCTTGTTGTAGTAATAAGTGACGTATCTAAATTCATGAAGTAAGGAGGCACCCATGGCATACAGAGACAACACCAAAGTAGTTCACATTGGTAACAAGGTCATCGGCGGCGGCAACCCGATTATGATCCAGTCCATGACCAACACACCCACTGAGGATGTAGAGAAAACCGTAGCGCAGATACTTGCTCTTGAGGCGGCAGGTTGTGACATAGTTCGCAGTACCGTTCCGAATCAGGAAGCAGCAAATGCCATTAAAGAGATAAAGAAGCGCATACATATTCCGCTGGTGGCAGATATCCATTTTGATTACAAAATGGCGATTGCCGCTATGGAGAATGGCGCAGATAAGATAAGAATAAATCCCGGAAACATCGGTTCAAAGGATAGAATAGAAGCAGTTGTTAAAACCGCAAAGGAGAGAAACATCCCCATCAGAGTTGGCGTTAACAGCGGCTCACTTGAAAAAGAGCTTGTGGAAAAATACGGCGGCGTGACAGCAGAGGGCCTTGTGGAGAGCGCTCTTGATAAGGTTGGCATTATCGAGGACTTCGGATATGACAATCTTGTTATCAGCATCAAATCTTCCAACGTTATGCTTTGCGTAGATGCACACAAAAAGCTCGCAGAAAAGACAAATTATCCGCTTCATGTAGGAATTACAGAGGCAGGAACTCTTTACGGAGGAAATATCAAGTCTTCTATCGGACTTGGAATTATCCTTAACGAGGGCATCGGCGATACAATCCGCGTATCCCTCTCAGGCGATCCTACAGAGGAGATTCGCACTGCCAAAATGATACTTAAGACACTTGGCCTTAGAAAGGGCGGAATCGAAGTGGTTTCCTGTCCCACATGCGGAAGAACCAAGATTGACCTCATTGGACTTGCCAATGAAGTTGAGAAGATGGTTCAGGAATTCCCGCTTGATATCAAGGTTGCGGTTATGGGCTGCGCAGTAAACGGCCCCGGTGAAGCCAGAGAAGCCGATATAGGCGTGGCTGGCGGTATCGGTGAGGGGCTCCTTATCAAACGCGGCGAAGTAATTAGAAAAGTTCCGGAGGCTGAGCTCATTAGCGCCCTGCGCGATGAACTTGTTCATTGGAACGATTAATATATCGAAAGAGACCATCGTATGAGAAAACCATTCTTGGAGGTTTTCCAGACCTTAAAACTGGACCAACACACAAAAGAAGAACTGTCAGATGTGCAGGTTGAGAAAATATCCACCACCGAGAAAAAGGATCTCGTACGCATCTATTTATCCAGCAACCGCCTTATCGAAAAGGCGGATGTTGTAAAGGCAGAGAAGGAAATTAAAAACCAACTTTTCAAGGAGACCAACCTGAAGGTCAAGATTTATGAAAGGTTCTTTCTCTCTGCCCAGTACACACCCCAGAATCTTCTGGAGATGTACAAGGACAGTATTCTGCTGGAATTCAAGAACTATGATCCAATAGAATATACGATTTTAAAATCCGCGGACTTCTCGTTTCCTGAATCAGACCGAGTGGAACTGATTCTCGAGGAGTCTGTTATTGCTGAGAAAAAATCTGAAGATATACAGCGCATTTTGGAAAAAATCCTGAATGAACGCTGCGGTTTTGCTGTGAAAATGGGCATCACCTATAAGAAGGCGACTGCTAAAAAGAAGGAAATAGATTATTCCAAGGAAACTTCAAAGCTTGCCAAGAGACTTGAAGAGGCCGAGGAGAGATCCGAGCAGAAGCACAAGGAAAAGGAAGCGGCGGCTGCTGCAAAGAAAGCAAAGGCAGAAGGAGCAGCTTCTTCCGATGCAAGTGCAGGAAAAGACGCGTCAAAGAATTCCCAGCAATCAGCCGGCAGCAAATTTGGCGGCAGCAAATTTGGTGGCGGCAGCAAGTTTTTCAAAAAGGGCACCGGCGCTGGATTCAAGCGCTCCGACGATCCCAATGTTATCTACGGAAGAGACTTCGATGAAGAGACTATCTCCATGGAAGAAATCGTGGGAGAGATGGGGGAAGTTACTGTCAGAGGAAAAATCATTAACTATGACAGACGTGATATTCGTAATGAGAAGGCTATTCTCATTTTCGCGATGACTGATTTCACCGACACCATTACTGTTAAGCTTTTCGCAAAACAGGAGAATGTGCCTGAGCTTGAGAAGGATATTAAGCCCGGTGCATTCCTTAAGGTACGCGGAATTGCCATGGTTGATAAGTTCGATCATGAGGTATCAATTCAGAGCGTTGCCGGAATCCGCAAGATACCAGACTTTACCGTAAAGCGCGTTGATGAAGAGGAAGTAAAAAGAGTTGAGCTTCACTGTCACACTAAGATGTCCGATATGGACGGAGTGTCTGAGGTAAAGGACATCGTCAAGCAGGCCTACAAGTGGGGCATGCCCGGAATTGCCATTACAGACCACGGCGTAGTTCAGGGCCTTACCGATGCGAACCATGCCTGGGAGGATCTCTGGAGCGCGGAAAAAGCAAAACGCAAGGAGGCGGGTGACAAGAATCCCGACAGACAGGACTTTTTCAAGGTAATCCAGGGCGTCGAGGGCTACCTCGTAGACGACTTAAAAGAGATAGTAATTAACAACAAGGGGCAGAAGCTTGAGGGTTCCACCTTTGTAGTATTCGATATAGAAACAACGGGCTTTTCGCCTGTGAACAACAAGATAATTGAGATAGGCGCAGTAAAGATGAAGGATGGAGAGATTCTGGATCGTTTTTCGGAATTTATCGATCCTCTTGAACCCATACCCTTCAGAATCACCAAGCTCACCAGCATAACCGATGACATGGTAATCGGCTGTCCCACAAGGGATGAGATTATCCCTAAGTTCGTGGAGTTCTGCGGCGACGCTATTCTTGTGGGACATAATGTCAGCTTCGATATCAGCTTTATCAATGAAAACTGTAAGCAGCTTGGCATCGACGTTGACTACACAACTGTTGATACCATGGGACTTTCGAGGGCGTTTTATCCCAACCAGGCAAAACACAATCTTGATGCACTCTGTAAGACTCTGGGCGTTGTTAACGAACACCACCACAGAGCGGTTGATGATGCTGAGTGTACTGCCAAGATTTTCCAGAAGTTCATACCGATGATTCAGAATGAAGGCGCGGACGACCTCACCAAAGTCAATGACCTCGGAGCATCGACACCGGATCTTGTAAAGCACCTCAGGACACACCACATCATTCTTCTTGCCAAGAATACGGTGGGACGTGTGAACCTGTATACGCTTATAAGTAAGTCCCACGTCGACTATTTTGCCAGATTCCCGAGAATTCCCAAGAGCGAACTGATCAAGCACAGGGAGGGACTTATTATCGGTTCCGCCTGCTGTGCGGGAGAGCTCTACGGCGCTGTTGTCGAGGGGCGCGCTGAGGATGAGATAGCAAAAATTGTAGACTTCTATGATTATCTGGAAATCCAGCCGGTTGCCAACAATCATTTCATGGTGGACTCAGAGCGCTATGAGGATATAAACTCGGATGATGATATTCGTGAGATAAATAAGAAAATCGTTAAGCTCGGCGAGCAGTACAACAAACCGGTTGTAGCAACCTGTGATGCACATTTCCTTAATCCCGATGATGAGATTTACAGAACCGTCATAATGGCGGGAAAAGGAATGGCAGACGAGGAACCGGCTCCGCTTTTCGTGCGCACGACTGCTGAGATGATGGCGGAGTTTGATTACCTGGGAGCTGCCAAGGCCAGAGAGGTTGTAATAGAAAACACCCGGGACATTGTGAAGAGATGCGACAGTATTTCCCCTGTCCGTCCCGACAAGTGTCCGCCTGTCATCGAGGATTCTGACGGTATTCTTACCAGAATCTGTTATGACAAGGCTCACGAAATATACGGTGAAAATCTCCCTGAGATAGTTGAGGAGAGACTTGAGAGAGAACTGAATTCAATCATAAAGAACGGCTTCGCGGTTATGTATATTATTGCGCAGAAGCTGGTTTGGAAGTCCGTGGAGGACGGGTATCTGGTTGGTTCTCGTGGTTCCGTAGGATCTTCTTTCGTTGCCTTTGCATCGGGAATTACCGAGGTTAATTCCCTCTCGCCGCACTATGTATGCCCGAAGTGCAAATACAGCGATTTTGATTCCGAAGAAGTATTGAAATACGGCGGTAATTCAGGCTGTGACATGCCTGATAAGCGCTGTCCAAAGTGCGGTCATATGATGGATAAGGACGGTTTCGACATTCCTTTTGAAACCTTCCTTGGATTCAAAGGAGATAAGGAGCCCGATATCGACTTGAACTTTTCCGGAGAATATCAGTCTAAGGCGCATAAGTATACCGAGGTTATTTTCGGTTACGGCCAGACCTTCAGAGCCGGAACAATTGCTGGTCTTGCGGATAAGACTGCCTATGGTTTTGTTAAGAAGTATTATGACGGTATCGGCGTCGGCAAGAGAAGATGTGAGATCGACAGAATTACTCAGGGCTGCATCGGTATTAGACGAGGAACAGGTCAGCATCCCGGCGGTATCATAGTACTTCCCGTGGGAGAGGATATTAACTCCTTTACACCGGTTCAGCACCCCGCTAATGATATGACGACGGCGACCATCACGACGCACTACGATTATCACTCAATCGACCACAACCTGCTAAAGCTTGATATTCTCGGACACGATGATCCGACGATGATAAGATTCCTTCAGGATTGTACCGGACTTGATCCCAAGACGGTGCCGCTTGATGATAAGAATGTCATGGAACTTTTCATGAGTACGAAGTCGCTCAACATCACGCCTGACCAGATAGGCGGGACAAAGCTTGGATGTCTTGGACTTCCCGAGTTTGGTACCGATTTTGCTATGAACATGGTTATCGATGCGCAGCCGACATCGCTGTCTCACCTTATTCGTATTTCCGGTCTGTCACACGGAACCGACGTATGGCTTGGAAATGCGCAGACCCTTATTCAGGAAGGCAAGGCTACAATCGATACCTGTATCTGCTGCCGTGATGATATCATGATCTACCTGATCCAGAAGGGACTTGATAAGTCTGAGTCCTTCAAGATCATGGAGGCGGTTCGTAAGGGAAAAGTTGCCAAGGGTAAGGAGAGCAACTGGGAAGCCTGGAAAAATGATATGAAGGAGCATGATGTCCCGGATTGGTACATCTGGTCCTGCGAGAAGATTAAGTACATGTTCCCCAAGGCGCACGCTGCTGCGTATGTTATGATGGCGTGGCGTATCGCTTACTTCAAGGTTTATGTACCTCAGGCTTTCTATGCGGCATGGTTTTCGATAAGAGCCAAGGCGCTGAACTATGAGCACATGTTCCAGGGTGAGGGCACTCTTCACATGTGGATGACTGAATACAGAAACAAGGGCGATGAGATGACTAACGCTGAGCAGAACGAGCTCGCAGCCATGAGACTTGCGGAAGAGATGTACGAACGTGGCATTGAAGTTATGCCCATCGATATCTTCAAGGCAGCCTCCAGATCCTTCACAGTCTGGGGAGACAAGATAATGCCCAGCCTTCTTAGTATCGACGGCCTTGGTGAAAAAGCTGCCGACCAGATCGTAGAAGCAGTTAAGGACGGCCCCTTCATTTCAAAGGACGACTTTAAACAGCGCACCAAGTGCCCTCAGGCAGTTGTCGACAAAATGGCTGAGATGGGACTTCTCGGAGATATCCCCGAGTCCAACCAGATCAGTATCTTTGACTTCATGATGGGTGGTTGATTGAGAGAATAAATGAAATAGGTTTATGCTATATCAAAATACGAGTAACTATTTACGGTATGATGATATAAGCATAAACCTATTTTTATAAAATTATGAAAATGGATTTACCAAAAACTAAAAGAAGATAAAAAATATGCGGTATAATAATAAAAAAGCCAAATTACAAACAAAGCAACAAAACAGTTAAAACAAAGCGGTAAAACCTAAAACCTAATAACCAAGAAGAATAAGAGAAAGAAATCCAAAGAGCAAGATGTTATAAGATCAAGTATTATAAAAATATTCGTTTCAAGCTTCCTTTTGCACATCCCACTTTACCACCATCCATCAGATATTTCTTCATGTTTCTTTGAAGAGTAGTGTTTTCTGGGAGAGATTTTAGCCATAGAGATTCAGTACTATTATTTAATATCTGATGCCTGAGCTGCTCATTTGATCCTTGCTGTTCAAGCTGCCCGTCTGCTATTTTCCTCTCAAACTTATCTTGATTAGTAAGACTCTCTATCTGTCCGCCCGCCAGCTGATATACCCACTCCAGGAAATCCATGGGCTCAGGATCAACTTCATCAATATCAAATGCATTCTGGAATCGTATGATACGCGAATCAGGAGACAACAACTCCTTCAAAGCAGGAGACAAAAGCCAACTATCAAGCAGAATTGTATCTGAATCTACTTCCGGATAATACTTCCTGAAGAAATCTTTCGCAGCGGCGACAGACTTATTTAACAGCTCAGCCTCAAGTCGAGCATCCGACGGAATGTGCATACTGAGAGAACTACTTTCTTCTACCAATTCATATTCCAGCTCACCAATTCTGAAAAGCTTTGCTTCCGCCTGCCTTGTGGTCCAGAAGGCTCTGTCGTAGCCATAGCTTCCATAGGAAGTATGATACTCTTTTACAAATCTTGAAAAACACCCCATCGTTGCTAGGAATATCTCTTCGGGAAAAATCTTCCATGCACCGTTATCCCTATTTCTTACAGATATCAGAAGATGTTCGGTGAGACTCTTTACTCCTGGAAACGTTTCCTCACCTGTTTTTGCACATAAAATGACAGCATCCGATACCTCATCAGGCATGCTGATTTTTTGAAGAAGTGACAGTAATGAGGATTCTTCATTTTGTATTGGGCTTGTTCTTGTTTCCAATATTTCTGTCTCCATTTTGTGGAATTTCTTCTAATCTTGCAAAAATTCCTCTTACAAGCCAATGCCTGAATTTATATACTGGACATGGCCATTTCTTAATAACGAATTTTTGTAAACTATATTTCAAAATAATAACATCATGATAAGATATCTATATAACTAAATTAATCTACGAAGTAGATATAGTCAAATGACTTACTGAATCAGATTCGTGTTGAATAATACTTCAAGAAGATGATTTATGGAAGATTATTTGCCGGGGGTTGCGCTTATTATGTTCCGAAATACCAAGATAATGGGAAAATATAGAATATCTGGGTACAAGACTTTTTGTTGTTTACCAATATAATTGTAGTTTCACATTTATCATGGTATAAGAAGTAGCAATTGCTACCAAGAAAAAGATCAAATGGCAAATATCTTGGTAAAAAATCAGCAAGTCATTACCAAGAAAAACACTAAATAACAAATATATGGGTACAAATCAAACAAGTTACAGCCAAGAAAAATAGAAAACAACATATATCTGGGTAAAGGTCATACAAAAGTATACCAAGATAAACAAAAATTAAAGGAAATCTTGGTAGCAACCATCAAAAAGAGTACCAAGAAAATAGCAAATCAATTCTTTTCTTGGTAATAACCGACATACATCAAGAAAAACATTGTCGCTAAAAAACTCACATCAAGAAAAATATAGATTAACCATGAAAGAAAGGAGCCTCCATGAGTATCACAAAACTTCGCGAACTGGGTGTTATGGTAGATTGCTCGAGAAATGCAGTCATGAACATACCGGCATTAAAGGAACTCATAAAAATATGTCATGAATTTGGCTATGACTACATAGGGCTCTATACCGAGGACACCATCGAGGTGACAGGTGAGCCATACTTTGGATACCAAAGAGGGCGCTATACGAGAGAAGAAATACAGGAAGCCGATACCTATGCGCATAGCCTTGGCATGGAGCTTCGACCTTACATACAGACGCTTGCACACATCAACCAGATTACCGGATACACGGAATACAGCGAATGCATAGATGTTAATGACATCTTGCTTGTTGGGAATCCGCGCACGGAACAACTAATCGACAATATCCTTAAAACCGTCTCCGAGACTTACTCTACACGAAAAGTGAATATCGGGATGGATGAAGCTCACATGGTGGGACTTGGAAAATATCTTGAACTTCACGGCTATCGGAACAGGGTTGATATCATCCTTGAACACCTTGAGCTAGTTGTGAAAATATGCAAAAAGTACGGCTTGCAACCCCAGATGTGGAGCGACATGTTTTTCAGACTTCTTACAGCTGGAGCATATGGAACGGAAAACAGCGAAGCTGCCAAGGAATTATCTGAAAATCTGTCCAAAATTAAAATTCCCGACGGACTGGAGCTTGTCTATTGGGATTATTACAGCACGGATGAAAAGCACTATGAGATGATCCTGGACCAGCATAAGGCTCTCACCTCGAATACCTCATTTGCAGGCGGTGCCTGGAGATGGATGGGCTTTGCGCCTTACAATTCCTACAGTCTTCTTATTACAAAGGCGGCAATAAAAGCCTGTCTTTCAAAAGATATCGATTCCGTAGCCATGACTGCCTGGGGAGATGACGGCACGGAGTGCAGTATTTTTGCGGTACTGCCTGTGCTCTATGAAGCTCCAAGACTTGGCGGAAAACTACCTACTGACAACAATTCCGGTTCCAAGGAAGACAAAGTGCAAACATTTACAGCCATCACCGGTTACACGCTTGAAGAATTCATGCTCCTTGACCTTGTTAATCCAAACTGCGAAGGTAAAAAGAAAAACAACCTCTCCAAGATACTGCTTTTTAACGATCCGTTGCTTTGCTCCTTTGACAGCCTTGTTCCGGATGGCATCTCTTCTTACTATGAAAAAACTGCCCAGAAACTTTTCGATGTAACCCGAAAAGGTGAGCGTCGCTTTGACCATATTTTTGATTCAATGGGAAAGCTCTGCTTGGTATTAGCACATAAAGCAGACCTTGGATGCAGACTTAGAAAGGCCTACCAGGCAAACAACACACAAACGTTAAAAGTCATAGCAAAAGAAATCCCGCAAATAATCAATCTCCTCGATGATTTCTACGATGCCTTTAGAAAACAGTGGCTCTATGAAAATAAATCTTACGGCTTCGAAGTGCAGACAGTCCGCATCGGTGGATTAAAACAACGCCTGGCGGACATAGCACTATACCTGGATGACTACCTTGGCGGAAGAATGGACAAAATTCAGGAACTCGAAACAGAAACTCTGCCTGTTGGCTACATTCTCGAAGGAGCCTCAGCAAACGAGGCTGAATTTAGCAGTTATCAGAAACTTGTAACCACAAGTAGACTTTCATGGTGATTGTTTTCATAAAACTTTAATTTGAGCATTTTGTTTGCACGATAGTATACTTATATTACGGAATTTTGATAATGAATAACTATGTTCACTAAAAGCATCAACGTGATTTAGGGGGCAATGAAGCATTATGTTCATGAACATGAAAAGGGCCAAGCTGACGGCTTGGGGAATGGCAATCTGCTTTTTGCTGATTCATGTACTTATGATCAGTATTTTTATTCAGTGCGGCGTTACGCCAATGGCGAAGTTTAACGTGTTCAGCATTGTCTTTTATATTTTTATGCTTTTCGTTGTTTATAAAGAGTGGCTGCAACTCTATGCGGTCGCTGTTTACCTGGAAGTTGCGGCTCACATGGTGCTTGCGGCGCTGCTCACCGGGTGGGGCAGTGGTTTTCAGATCACTCTTATAGGCATGAATGTTCTGGCATTTTTTGCTGAATACACGGGGAGAACTCTGAAACTGAAATACATACGTATGATGCCGATGTGCATACTTGGCATGATCTTTTATCTCTCCGTATATGTGTATCTACACTTTAATCCCGCGCCGTATGCCCTCCCTGAGAAGGCGGAATTCTGGCTTTCGATACTATGGGGCGTTATCGTTTTTGTAATCAATCTGTTCGTGCTACAGTTCCTCGTTATAATAGCCAATAAATCGGAGGAACAGCTCGAATATCAGCTTTCTCATGATAAGCTCACAGGCCTTCCCAACAGATATTATCTGACTAATCACCTTGATACGCTTCAAAATGGAAAAGAGGATTATTGGATAGCGATTTCCGACATAGACGATTTTAAGAAGGTTAATGATACCTATGGACACAACTGCGGAGACTATGTTCTGAAAACTGTTGGCGAAATATTGTCCGACAGAGGAGCGCTGTGCTGCAGATGGGGCGGAGAGGAATTCCTGTTTGTCGCGAAAACATCCGAAATACCCAATGCCTATGAGTTTTTGGAGAAAATCAGGAAAGAGATTGAAAAGCAGGATTTTGATTACGAGGGAGTGCCGTTTAAAGTTACGATGACTTTCGGGGTATCAGCTTCAGAAGGGAAAAGAGTACATGATATAATTCATGATGCCGACGAGAAACTGTATCTTGGAAAACACAGTGGAAAAAACAGAGTAATAACTTCGAGGTATTCAGTGGAAAATCCTATTTTGGAGATTCAGGATCCGCTCACTCGTGTTAAGAACAAAGTCGCTTTTGAAAAGACAGAGGAATCTTTGAATCTGGATATACAGCACGGAGCAGCCAATTTCGGAATAGTTTTGATCAGCCTTAAAAATGTGGATGAGATTAATAAAAAGCATGGACAGGATAAGGGCGATGAGTATATCTTAGGTTCATGCAAGTTAATTTGCGGAGTTTATATCAACTCCCAGGTTTACAGAATTAAGCCGACAGAATTTGTTGTTGTCATAACGGGCAGCGATTACTATGCGCGCGGTGAACTGATGGCTGATCTTTCGGACGCATTCAAGAGATCGACTGATAGCAGCGATAATAATCCCTGGCACAGATATGAGGCTTCTATCGGGATGGCCGTATATAATGAAAATTCCAAAGACGTCTCGGAGGTTTTAAATCGAGCGAGGAGTCGGTTTTGAAAGGAATGTAACAATGATTGAAAAAATAAAAAATATTGCACGTAGGGCCGGAGACATAATGAAAAATGCCGAGCGTCCCAAAATAATGGAAAAGGCCGGGCATGCCAATTTTTGCACAGAGACGGATGAAAAAATCCAGGCGTTTCTTATAGAGAAGTTGCAGGAAGTTCTTCCCGAAGCACAATTTCTGGGTGAGGAAGACGGTCAGGACGTGTTCTCATCAAAAATGGAAAAGGGCTACTGTTTTGTGCTCGATCCGATAGACGGAACCTCCAATTTTATCTATGAATACAGACCGTCAGTGGTTTCTATAGGCCTTTTGAAGGATGGAAAACCGCATATGGCAGTAATCTATAACCCGTTTGATGACATGATGTTTTCAGCACAGGCGGGACAGGGCGCATACATGAACGGCGAAAGAATAATGTCTACCGAGGCGCCGCTTTCGGATTCTCTGGTGGTATTTGGCACAGCGCCTTACTATGCAGGGCTTCAGGAGAGAACCTTCGAGATCGCAAAGAAGATTCTGCCTCTTTGCGTAGATCTTCGAAGATCCGGAACCGCTGCATGGGATATGTGCTGCGTCGCTCTTGGCAGATGCGCTTTATATTTCGAGATGAGAGTGCAGCTTTGGGACTATGCTGCGGCTGCGCTTATCGCACAGGAAGCCGGTTGCACGATTACGGATATTGATGGAAAACCGCTCGAATTCAGGGGCCCCACCTCTGCACTTTGCAGGGCGAGAGGAATCAAGGAGATTCCTGAGTGCTTTTTATAAAAAAGCAAAAGGGAGGAAGTATGACATTTTCAGATGACTTCGTAATAAGCTCAATGGATGATCTTATGGCCATCATCGATGAAATGGGTTTTGTTCCGTTTTTCGAAAATGAGATAGAGGGCTTTTCAATTGAGGAGCACATTGATCCGAAATGTTGGTACGGCGGAAGTGACAGCTTCTGGGATGCCTGGGAGTGGAAGGGGCCCGTCATCAATAAGATGAAGTGCGCCTACGGGAAATTCCTTAAAGGCAAGGCTATGTATATCAGCTCCAAGTGGTTTCCGGATTTTGCTAATTTTCGCAGAGACGGCTATGATTTCGATGCCAGATATGATGACGGACTTGCTTCCTACCACGACAAGGAACTGTTCGAGCTAATAGATGCCAATGCACCGATTCTCTCAAAACCGCTGAAGAAGCTCGGCGATTACGGTAAGGGTGGCAAGAAGGGCTATGATACCATGATCACAAGACTTCAGAAGCAGTGCTATATAATTACCAGTGACTTCAAGTACGCGACAGACAAGTTTGGCAATCAGTACGGCTGGGGAATAGCAGAGTATTCAACTCCCGAGAAATTTTTCGGCAAAAAGTTCAGAGACAAAGTCTACAAAAGAACACCCGAGGAATCCTACGAAAAGATTCTCGGGCAGTTTTCAAAAATCCTCCCAGAGGCAGATGAAGCCAGTATACGGAAAATATTAAAATAGACAATAAAAAATCCAAACTACTTGGTAGTTTGGACGATAGGGTTGGGCTGTTTACACAGTCAGTAGCTCGTAGCGGAATCGAACCGCTGATTCTGCCGTGAGAGGGCAGCGTCTTAGCCGCTTGACCAACGAGCCATATTGTTTTTTGTTGTCGCCTTTCGTTTGGCGACTTGATTATATTATTACAACTTCCAAAATAATGCAAGTACTTTTTTGAAAAAAATTAAAAAAATTTTCAAAAGGCAAAAAATGTTATTGCAACAATTAGGAATTAAAAAGCAAAAAGTGTAATGCCAAGATAGACAAAAATCATTATAATTATCATTGTGCGATAGTGTCGTTGGTGATGACTTTTCACCGGGACATATGGCATGAAAAAAGTAAAAAAAGACACAAAAGAAATTGGGAGGTTACATATGCTTTACATAGGTGTAGATCTTGGAACATCATCGGTTAAGCTTGTACTCATGGATGAGACAGGTAAGATTCACGGCACAGCCACAAGGGAGTATCCTTTATATTTCCCGCAGCCCGGTTGGTCAGAGCAGAAGCCTGAGGATTGGTACACACAGGCAGTAGAGGGACTTAAGGAGCTTCTTAAGGATGTTGATAAGTCACAGGTTGCCGGCATCAGCTTTGGCGGACAGATGCATGGTCTTGTTATTCTTGATGAGAATGACAACGTTATCCGTCCCGCAATCCTTTGGAATGACGGCAGAACTCAGAAACAGGTAGATTACCTTAATAACGAGATCGGTAAGGATAAGCTTTCCGAGTACACAGCAAATATTGCTTTCGCTGGATTCACTGCTCCAAAGATTCTCTGGATCAAGGAGAACGAGCCTGAGAACTTCAAGAAGATTAAGAAGATAATGCTTCCCAAGGATTATCTTGCATATAAATTCACAGGAACTTTCTGCACAGATTACTCTGATGCATCAGGAATGCTCCTTCTTGACGTTAAGAACCGCAAGTGGTCTGAAGAGATGTGCAAGCTTTGCGACATCACTACAGATAAGCTTCCGGGGCTCTATGAGAGTTATGAGAAGGTTGGCGAGCTCACAGCAGAGCTTTCTTCCGAGCTTGGACTTAAGAGCGGCGTAGTTGTGGCAGCAGGTGCAGGCGACAACGCAGCAGCTGCTGTTGGAACAGGTACAGTAGGTAACAACAAGTGCAACATTTCACTTGGAACCAGCGGAACAATTTTCATGTCCTCCAATAACTTCGCAGTGGACAGCAATAATGCGCTTCATTCCTTCGACCATGCGGACGGACACTTCCATCTCATGGGCTGCATGCTCAGCGCAGCAAGCTGCAACAAGTGGTGGAATGATGAGATTCTTAAGACCAAGGATTATGCAGCAGAGCAGAAGGGTATTGAGAAGCTTGGCGAGAACCACGTATTCTTCCTTCCTTACCTTATGGGTGAGAGATCTCCCTGGAATAATCCGAATGCCCGCGCTACCTTTACAGGCATTACAATGGATACCACAAGAGAGGATATGACTCAGGCAGTGCTCGAGGGCGTTGCTTTCGCTACAAGAGATATGTACGAAGTTGCCAAGAGCATCGGCGTTAAGCCCGAGAGAACTATGATCTGCGGTGGTGGTGCTAAGAGCCCTCTCTGGAGAAAAATGATTGCGAACATTCTTAATATAGAAGTAGATGTTCCTGTTTGCGAAGAGGGACCCGGCATGGGCGGCGCTATGCTTGCCATGGTTGCATGCGGTGCTTACGCAAGTGTTGAGGATGCTGCGGCTGCTATCGTTAAGGTTGATAAGACCGAGAAGCCCGATCCCGCTCTTGTAGAGAAGTATGAGGCAAGATATCAGCAGTTCAAGAACATTTATCCTGCACTCGCTGACACTTTTGATAAGATTATCTGAACGTATTGACGGGACGAGGTTTATTGGTATAATTAGTCTCGTAAACAAAAACAAGCAGAGTAGAATCCGGTGCGTTAAGTGCCATCTGGACAGGGACTGCCAGAAGGACGAAGGGCAACCGCGGTGTCGGATTCGGTTCCCACTGTAGCATATCGAATGTGTTGTAATTTCAGACACCTCCTTGTGCATACTGTGGAATGCATTAGGAGGTGTTTTTATGCAGAAAAATGTAACAGTTAATGAAGCAAATGAGATCAGTGTAAACAGATGGCTCGGATCCCTGAATGAGTTCAAGAGCCTACGAAACGTAGTGTTTTGTGGAATGATGGCTGCTGTAGCGATTATCCTCGGCTATGTAGCCACCATCAGAATCGGTCAGTTTATCAGAATCGGTTTCTCGGGACTTCCGAATCAGGTTGTGGACTATCTCTTCGGACCTGCGGTAGGTGCTATCTTCGGAGCGGCGCTTGATATCATCAAGTGGTTTTTACAACCCTCAGGCGATTTCTTCCCGGGCTTTACAATCAGTGCGGCCCTTGGCGGAATCATCTATGGCTTCGCATTTTATAAAAAGAACATAACTCTTCCGAGAATCTTTGTGGCTCAGCTTATTGTCAAAGTCTTCGTAAATATCGGACTCAATTCACTCTGGCTCAAGATGCTCTACGATCAGGCGATAATTGCGATGCTTCCGGGAAGAGTATTATCCAATGCAATAATGCTCCCTATTGACACTTTTATCACTTATGCAATGCTCAAGGCTATAGAGAGAACAATCAAGCCTATGATGCAGGGACTTTGATGGATATGGGCTTTACACAATCTTTACTTGACAAAAAGCAGTAGCGGTGCTACATTACACTTGTAACTTAATAATAATTCAGACTAGAAGTGGACTTGCAAGAGTCCACTTTTTCTATGCAAGTGCATTTGAAAAGAAATTTATGCACGCTTGCGTAAGAGGAATATCCTATGTCCAGAAGAGAAGAAATAGAGAACAAGACAGAAGCTCTTCTTAAGCCGATAGCTGAGAAGAACGAAGTTCGAATCTACGACGTCGAATTTGTTAAGGAAGCGGGACAGTGGTACCTGCGAGCTTACATTGACAGAGATGGCGGAGTTGATATTAACAAATGCGTGGATGTCAGCCACGAGCTCTCCGATGCTCTTGATGAACATGACTTCATCGACGAGGAGTACATCCTTGAAGTCAGCAGCCCGGGACTTGGCAGAGCACTTAAAAAGGACAGACATTTTGAGAACAGCTTAGGCCAGGAGGTTGACGTCAAGCTTTACAAGGCTCAGGACGGCACCAAGGAATTCACCGGAAATTTAAAGAGCTACGATTCAGATACAATCACAATCGAAACTCCCACCGGAGACAAAACATTCATTAGAAAAGAAGTTTCAAGCGTTAAGCTTACGCTGGACTTTTAACATTAAATATGTATATTCACAAACTTTCATAGATCAAGGAGAAAAAAACTATGAGTAAAGAATTGATGGACGCACTCGATTTGCTTGAGAAGGAGAAGAACATAAGCAGAGATTCTCTGTTTGATGCTATCGAGAACTCACTCATCACTGCCTGCAAGAATAACTTTGGCAGAGCTGAGAACATCCGTGTTGAAGTTGATCGCGATACCTGCGATTTCAGATGCTTCGCTGACAAGGAAGTTGTTGAGCTCGAGGACGACGTAATGGATCCCCTTCTTGAGATCTGTCTTGATGATGCACATAAGATCGATCCTAAGGCGCAGATCGGCGATATTGTTGCGGTTTCACTTAATTCCAAGGAATTCGGACGTATCGCAACACAGAATGCGAAGAACGTAATCCTTCAGAAAATCCGCGAGGAGGAGAAGGACGCAATCTACAGCGAGTATTATGAGCATGAGCATGACATCGTTACAGGTGTAGTTCAGAGATTCATCGGTAAAAATATCAGCATCAACCTTGGTAAGGCTGACGCTATGCTCAATGAGAACGAGCAGGTTAAGACTGAGCACTATCGTCCCACAGAGCGTATCAAGGTTTACATTCTTGAAGTAAGAAATGGTAACAAGGGTCCCAGAATTCTTGTATCCCGTACACATCCCGATCTCGTTAAGAGACTCTTCGAGCAGGAAGTTGCTGAGATTCAGGATGGAACAGTTGAGATTAAGAGTATTGCCAGAGAAGCCGGCAATCGTACAAAGATTGCGGTTTATTCTAATAACCCCAACGTTGATGCGGTTGGTGCCTGCGTTGGCGTGAACGGAAGCAGAGTTAACCTTATCGTTGATGAGCTCAACGGTGAGAAAATCGATATCGTTAACTGGGATGAGAACCCCGGAAACCTTATTCAGAATGCACTTTCACCTGCAAAGATTGTTGCAGTTTTCGCTGATCCCGATGAGAAGAGCGCAAAGGTAGTTGTTCCTGATTACCAGCTCTCACTTGCAATCGGTAAGGAAGGTCAGAACGCAAGACTTGCTGCACGTCTTACAGGTTATAAGATTGATATCAAGAGTGAGACTCAGGCTAAGGATGCTCCCGGATTCCGCATCGAGGATTACATGGATGATGAGGAAGAGTACGATGAGTACGAGGAAGGCGAGTACACCGAAGAGGGTGAGTATGCCGAGGACGGAGAGTATGAAGAGGCTGAGTACGAGGAAGAGGCTGCAGCTGATGCTGAGGAAGAGACTTCCGAGGAAGAGTAATTACAGAATGCTTCGTTACTATATATAAAGGATAATTATGGAAAAAAAGAAACCTATGCGAAAATGCGTCGGTTGCGGAGAAAGCAAGGAAAAAGCGATGTTGATCCGCGTTATCCGGGATACGAACGGAGAGATTCATTTGGATCCGACCGGACGTGCGAACGGAAGAGGCGCTTATGTATGCAGGGATGCCGGGTGTCTTGAGAAGGCCATCAAGAGAAAAGGTCTTGAGAGATCACTTAAGGTCAGCATTCCGGAGGAAACTCTGGAACAGTTAAAGAAGGAGCTTGAGGTAAATGGATGAAAATAAAATTTACTCTCTGCTCGGATTATGTCAAAAGGCAGGAAAACTTGTAAGCGGTGAGTTTGCGGTTGAGAATGCCATAAAGAGCGGGAAAGCCTGTATGGTCATTGTGAGCAGCGATGCTTCAAATAATACGGGCAAGAAATTCCGGGATAAATGTGATTATTATGATGTGCCGTTTTTCATGTTTGGGGACAAAGAGAAGTTAGGACATGCGATCGGCAAAGAAGTTCGAACGAGTATTGCGATCACGGACATGGGATTTGCAAAAAGCTTTCAGAAGAACTTACGCGTAGATGAATTGTACGGAGGAAATGCGAATGTCGAAAATTAAAATATCCGAACTCGCTTCGGAACTTGGTGTTGAAAGTAAGGAGCTTGTGGCATACCTGCAGGAGCAGGGTGTTGAGGCTGCAAAGAGATCAACAAGTTCAGTCGAAGACGATGATGCGGAGAAGGTAAGGAAACACTTCGGAAGCGGAAAGGCAGATGCTAAAAAGGAGAAGGCTGAGGCTCCTGCAAAGGAAGTAAAAGAGCAGGCTCCTGCTAAAGAGGATGCGTCAAAAGCTGCATCTTCGTCCGATGATAAAAAGGCTCAGAAGCCCCTTAAGAAAAAGCCCGAAGGTGAAGGTGCGGTTAAAAAGAAGAAAAATATCATTTTTGTAACCAACCCCAATAACTCAAAGAGCGGCAATTTCCATGGTAACCAGAATAATCAGAATCGCGGTACCCAGAATAAAAACCAGAACCGTGATAATAACAGAGGTGGTCAGAAGCAGGGTACATTTGCCCGTTCACAGAATGTATATCATCCGATTAAGCCTTTGACAGCACCGTCACAGCTTGAGTCTTATAACACAGATATACCTAAATATCAGGAGACTGCAGCAAAGCCTGCTAAGGCAGAGACACCTAAGACAGAACCTGCTAAGAAGCCCGTACAGGCAGCAGAGACACCTGCAAAGCCTGTAGCAGCAGAGGCACAGCAGAAGCCTCAGACTGAGAATCGTGAGAACCGTGTAAACCGCGAGAATCGCGATAACCGTGAGAACCGTGAGAACAGAGGCGGAGAACTCAGAAGAGGAGAAGGAAGAGATCAGGGCGGCCAGCAGCGCAGAGGCTCTCAGAACGACAGAAGAGGTGCAGCTCAGGGTGCTCCTCGTCAGAATATGGGCGGAGCAAGACCCGGACAGGGCGCACAGGGAAGACCCGGCGACCGTCAGCAGGGCAAAGGAAAAGATTTTGCAAAAGGACAGGGAAGAGGCGGATTTGACGCAGCTCCCATGAACGAAGGTGGTAAGGGCGAAGGAAAGAGACGTTCCGGCCAGGATAAGGATAAGAGATCTAAGAAAGATCATATTTATGAAGAGAATGAAGAGATGATGCCCAGAAGTAAGAGGGTTGGTCGCTTCATTAAGCCTGAAGTTAAAAAGGTAGAGGAGCCTGAGGAGCAGATCAAGGTTATCACAATTCCTGAGAAGCTTACGATCAAGGAACTCGCCGATAAGATGAAGCTTCAGCCTTCAGCTATTATCAAGAAGCTTTTCATGGCAGGCCAGATCGTTACCGTTAACTCAGAGCTTTCATACGAAGATGCTGAGAATATCGCGATCGATTATGATATCATCTGCGAGAAGGAAGTTCAGGTAGACGTTATCGAGGAACTTCTTAAGGAGGAAGAGGAGGACGAGAGCCTTCTTACATCCAGACCTCCGGTTGTCTGCGTAATGGGTCACGTCGATCATGGTAAGACATCACTTCTTGATGCTATCCGTGACACAAGCGTTACTGATAAAGAGGCCGGTGGTATCACACAGCGTATCGGTGCTTATCAGATCAAGGTTCAGGATAGAAAGATCACCTTCCTTGATACACCCGGACACGAAGCTTTCACAGCTATGCGTATGCGTGGTGCAAATTCTACAGATATTGCAGTTCTCGTAGTTGCAGCGGATGACGGTGTTATGCCTCAGACAATCGAGGCTATCAACCATGCTAAGGCTGCAGGCGTTGAGATAATTGTTGCTGTCAACAAGATTGATAAGCCCAGCGCTAACGTTGACAGAGTTAAGCAGGAGATGACAGAGTACGGCCTTATTGCTACAGATTGGGGCGGATCAACAGAGTTTGTTCCCGTTTCCGCTAAGACCGGCGAGGGTATGGATGTGCTTCTTGACACAATCCTTATCACTGCTGACATCCTTGAGCTTAAGGCTAATGCAAACCGTGAGGCAAGAGGTCTTGTCCTCGAGGCTAAGCTTGATAAGGGCCGCGGCCCCGTTGCCAACGTACTTGTACAGAAGGGTACACTCCATGTGGGAGACTTCATTTCTGCAGGTGCATGCTCCGGTAAGGTTCGTGCGATGATAGATGACAAGGGTAAGAGACTTAAAGAGGCTAAGCCTTCACAGCCCGTTGAGATTCTCGGTCTTTCAGATGTTCCGGGAGCAGGAGAGGTATTCCTTGGACACCAGAGCGACAAGGAAGCTAAACAGTACGCTAATACATATCTTCAGCAGCAGAAGAAGGATCTTATCGAGGAGACCAAGGCTAAGATGTCACTCGATGATCTGTATTCCAAGATTGAGGAAGGTAAGTTAAAAGAGCTTGATATCATTATCAAGGCTGATGTTCAGGGTAGTGTGGAAGCTCTTAAGGCAAGTCTTCTTAAGCTTTCAAATGACGAGGTTGTAGTTAAGGTTATCCACGGCGGTGTAGGTGCCATCACTGAGTCTGATGTATCACTTGCCGCTGCATCCAATGCGATCATCATCGGATTTGATGTTCGTCCCGATGCGGTTGCAAAGAGCACAGCTGAGCACGAAGGCGTAGAGATCAAGCTTTACAAGGTTATCTACCAGGCTATCGAGGATGTTGAATACGCTATGAAGGGTATGCTTGCTCCCGTATATGAGGAGAAGGTTATCGGACACGCTGAGATCCGTCAGCTCTTCAAGGCTTCCAAGGTTGGTAATATCGCCGGTGCTATCGTTACTGACGGTATGGTCCAGAAGGATTGCAAGGTTCGCATCTCCAGAGATGGCGAGCAAATCTTCGAAGGTGATCTTGCAACTCTTAAGAGATTTAAGGATGATGTCAAGGAAGTTAAGGACGGCTACGAGTGTGGTATGGTATTTGACGGCTTTGACCAGATCAATGTAGGCGATATCGTAGAAGCATACATCATGGTTGAGATTCCTCGTGAGAAGTTAGACAAGAAATAACAGCCTTCCCCTTGGGGCGCAAAAAATAAAAGCCTTCCCCTTGGGGGCGCTCGACGTCCGGGGTTGCTACTCGTCCGGGGGACGAGTGCTTAGCAACGACCGGAGTGGAACGTAGACCGTCGGT
>NZ_ATVV01000033.1:0-40104 GCF_000420905.1 Butyrivibrio sp. AD3002
GTTCTTTGGGATGCACTAAGCATCCCAAAGGTTCATGCCGCTCTGCGGCATAACAGAAACCTCTTCCGACGCAGAGTCGGTGGTGGTAGTTCATTGAAAACTATCTTAAAAAAATCTAAATTGCGCCAATTGTGAATAAGATAAGTTTATAATAAAAATGTATGATTATATTATTGGGGAGTTATGCGATAAGACACTGATAATGAGCACATATAGCAGGAGACTTCATTATGTGGATCGAGTTTTCCGACATAATAGGTATTGCAATAGTTATTTATGTTGCTGTGCTTGTTCGAAATAATAAGCATCTGAGAAAAGATGCCAGATTCGGCATCCTTTTTTCCGGTGCGATGCTTGCCGGTCTCTACTGCCTTGATATGTTGTGGTATGTGCTTCAATATACACTTCCGAACAATGTGTCAACCGATTATATTCTAAATCTAGTTACTTGCATTATTTATCTGCTGATACCGGTGGGACTTAGTACCTTTTTTATAATATATATACAAAGAGGCAGGAGACTCAGACATTTCGTGGGACTTATCCTTATGCTGATTCTTGCGATATCGGACATAGCCAATATCTTCACTCCGATTGTTTTTTATCATAAAGATTCCTACATGGTTTTCAGACCCTTTGGACTGGTTATGCATATACTATGTTTTGGGGCTTTTATGATATTCCTTGCGGATATGGTTATTGCCACGGCTTTTGATTATGAAAACATCTTTCTTGCAGGATTTGTCGGACTTACAATGCTCTTGGGCTTCCTTGCGTCATGGATTAACTATGATCTTAAAACTTTGTGGGTAGGACTTGGGATAGCGTATCTGCTTATGTATCTGGCGGTATCTGAGCTTTACAACAAAAAGGATGTTATAACGAATCTTCCAAACAGAAATGCCTACGATAAAACTATGGCATATATTAAAGACAAATATAATGCTATTTTGATGGTCGATATGAACGATCTTAAAAAATATAATGACACCAAGGGTCATAAAACCGGAGACCGTTATATCTACGCAACGGCAAGGACTCTGGCAGATGCTTTTGAAGGTCATGGAAGGCTATACACATGAGCAGGTATATGATAAGGCAGACAGAATGATGTACGCAAATAAGGATATGACTAAGGAGAAGGCGCATGGTTCTTTATCTGACAAGTAGTTTTATCCCATATAAAGTGCAGGGGGCTCGAGAAAAAGCAGAACCCTTGGATAACTACGGCTTTTTTGATGAACTTAAAACTGAATGGCCTAAAGACGCAAAACTCCTCTATGTGCCTTGCAATCCGGAGAAGGTTAAAGAAAACGGGAAAAAAAGGCAGATCATTCTGGATATATTTGCTTCTGCAAATTTATCTGTCAGTGAATGTAAAACTCTAACGGAAGAGGATTCGGCTAATGACATGGTGGCATGGTCAGATGTGATATTCCTCGCAAGCGGTCATGCTCCGTCGCAGCTTGCATTTATGAAGCGTATAGGATTAAAGGAAGCACTTTCGGGATATGATGGCGTTATTATCGGACAGGGTGCAGGTGCGATGAATGCTGCATTCTATGTGTATCATACGCCGGAACTTGAAGGTGAAGCGGTAGATCCCAACTATGTCAGGTTTTCGGATGGCCTGGATCTGACTAACATTCAGATAATTCCTCACAGAGATTATATAAGAGAGCGAAGTGTGGATGGTCTGAATTTAATAGATGATATTGTTATTCCTGACAGCTTTGGCTGTAAATTTTATCTGATATCCGACGGCAGTTATTTTAAAGTAAAAAACGGAGAGACCTCGTTTTTCGGAAAAGGTGAAGTAATTGAAGACGGAGTTATTTATCCCGTTAAACCGGGAAAAATTATTCCGTTTATGAGTTATGTTGAACAGCCTGTGATAAGAAGCCTTATTTCCGAAGGCTATGACATGATCTTTGCTGTAGAAAAGAATGAAGAAAGATGTGAGGTCTATCATTTGGATATGAGCTTCTGGGGAATTTTCACAGAGAGCAGATTCGATTATAAAGAAATATGCAAAAGACTTTCTCAGACACTTGTAAAGGAGGAGCAGGAGATATTCCTTGAACAGGTCAGAATATCCTCAATACAGGAAGAACTGGCGAAGCGAGGCGAGTTTGTAAGAACTGTTCATGTGGATTATGAGGATGGTCGCCGCGCTAAGAACATCAGGGCAAAGGAAGTTCCGGGGTATCCGGACTGGCTGATGATTATTTATATTGACATAACATCTGTTCTTGATTATGACTGGATGACAGATGAATATGCAAGGACAGGCTTTTTGGACAGAGCAAAGCTCTTCCTGTCCGAATTGCACCGAGATGACCACTATTCACTCGTGTTTGCTAATGTAAAAGGGCTGAAAGCCGTAAATGAATTGTTTGGCAATCAAAAGGGAGATCTTGTAATATTCCAGACGAGGGATGCCCTCAGAAAGTATCTTCATCCTGTTCTTATGGGGAGACTGGAGGGGGATAACTTTGCCCTTATAACTGCGGATGAGAACCTTGTTGAAAAAAATATAAAATCGATGTGCCGGCAGGTTTTCAGGACTGAATCCATAAAATACAGCTACGAAATATACTGCGGAATTTTCCGTATAACAAATCCGAGAGTTGGTATATCCGCTATTTTGGACGGGGCGAAGCTCGCTGAAAAGAGTATTCGAAACAACAAGCGAAATCAGCTGTTTGCGTACTATGATGATTCGATGAAGGAGAATTATGTAAAGCAGAGATTCCTGTTGTCGGATTTTGAACGTGCACTGGCAGATAATGAGTTTATGCCGTATTATCAGCCCATAGTCAATGCGAAGACAGGAGAGATAGTCAGTGCGGAGATGCTTATAAGATGGCAGCACAGAGATCTTGGTATGGTATCTCCCGGAGATTTTATTCCTATTATTGAATCGGAGGGAAAGACAGCTATTCTTGATAAATTCATGCTTGAAAGCGGGATTGATTTTATTGAAAGGTGTTATGCTGCCGGAAAAATGGCGGTACCCTGTGCGATTAATCTCTCCAGAGTTGATTTTTACGATTCATTATTTATGGAAAATATATTCGAATCAATAAAAGGCAAGAAGATAGAGCCTGCTATGGTCAGATTTGAGGTAACTGAGTCTGCCTATGCGGATCTTGAGACAAAGGCTCTTGAATATCTTGGCAAACTAAAAAAGCATGGAATTCAGATCCTTCTTGATGATTACGGAAGCGGTATGAGTTCATTATCAATGCTTGAAACCTTTGATTTTGATATTATAAAACTCGACATAGGCTTTATTAGGAAAATCGGTATCAACAAGAAATCCGAATCCATAATTATTTCTACGATAAAGCTCGCACATTCCATAGGTGCCAAGGTTACGGCTGAAGGAGTGGAGAATGAGAAACAGCTTAAGTTCCTTCAGGATGCGGACTGTGACTATATTCAGGGATTCTATTTTTACAAGCCTTTGCCCGAAGCTGAATTCGAGAAATTGCTTAAATAGAGAGTTTTAAATATTCGCCAGAAGAATTTTTGCAAGGCCGTCGTTATTATTATCGGTTTCGGTGATAATATCGGCGGCTTTTCTTACATCATCTGTTCCGTTGATCATTCCGATTCCAAGACCTGCGGCTTCGATCATTGAGATATCGTTTTCTTCGTCACCTGCCGCCAAAGTGTTTTCATGAGGAATGCCCAGGTAATCTGCAAGCCTTGTAACTGCGCTTCCTTTTCCCGCCTCTGAATTAAATATTTCGAGATAGTAGGGATTGGAGTACAGAAGAGTAAGCTTATCTCCGGCAAGTTCTTCGACAGCAGCTTTGAAACGATCTATTTTTTCTCTGTCATGAAGCTCTATTCCTATTATTTTGCAGGGGATATCGGTGAGAGCAGAGTTTATGTCTTCTGAAACTATATATGGGGTATGTATCACTCTTCTATAGTATTTAAGCTCTTCATCCTCGGCCGGAGTAACTATATTTTCATCTGTATAGGTGTGGCAGTGAACACCGTATTCTTTTGATAAAGCAAAGATGTCGGGAATCATATCAAAAGGAATACCGGTTCTATATACATCTTTCTTATTGTCGCAGTCAAAGATCTGTGAACCGTTATAGGCAATAAGGAAACTTCCGGGGAAAAACAGATTATTTTCTCTCTGTACAGACATTGCACTCTCTAAAGCACGACCTGTATTAATGGCAAAATGATTACCGGCATTTGTAAATTGTATAAGGGCCTCCATGGTAGCGGGAGACACCTTTTTTTCTTTGGTCAAAAGCGTACCATCCAAATCTGTGAAAAAAATCTTGCTCATATAAAACTCCGTTCAAAAACAAAATGACAATACTTTTTGCATTATAAACTTTTACATCACATCTGTAAAAGTTTATTTTTTTATAAGATTACGTTTATTTTGATACTAGTTTTGGCGCATATAATGAAAGTAGGGGACTTTAGCCATAGGGAGCATTCGCTTATGAAGAAAAGATTCGGGCTTCTGGCAAGATTTACTATTATTTTTCTTTTATTCATGATAATTATGATAGTAATCAGCGCGGTAGCTACCTATATGATCCAGGAAGACAACTACACATTGCAGCAGGAGAGGCGAATCAAGGAAGTTACTAATTGTCTTGAAGCTTTAATTGAAGCTGACGGAGATGAATTCAGGCTTATGCAGGAATATTTCCTTGAGAACCATGAGAGCATAGTCATCCCATATGATTACGACGGCAATTATATTCCTGCCAGAAACGAATGGGAGAGAATATTTTCCGAGCAATACGGCGGAGAAGTTTTTGAGAAAACCATAGCGTTTTCTGATATGACTGATGAAGCTAAAATAGCTTTTACTACATATAAATATGAGCAATGGCTGAATATATTTGAAGAATTTAATGAGGAGTTTGGTACTGAATATGTTTATTATCTTGTACCGACAGATACGCCACCGCTTATGTACTATGTCTTCGACGGACTCAGAACAGAAAAGGTAGTAGACGGAAAGAGTATCATGGAGTTCGATTTTGATGTGGAGGTTCCTGAAGACAGTTATCCCAAGCTATGGGAGACATATCAGACTGGAAAAAGTCCCAGCGGCTATGATTCCTATGATAATCAGTTCGGCAAGACTTATGGATACTATACTCCTCTATATGTAAGCGGGGAGATGATAGGCATAGTATGTGCGGATATCACCGTGGAAGCGGTCAACAAAGGAATTCTGAATAACACTATTAAAGAAGTGGTAATAGTGGCTGTTATTTTATTGCTATGTATGTATAGCATGCTGTGGTTTATAAACCACCAATACATTTTAAAGCTTCGTAAGATGGAAAAGTTCATGGACGAATATGCAGATAATAAAGAGGTTTCCACGGCTGATAAATTCGATAACATCAGTTTGGGAAACCATGAGATTACAAATCTCGCAAGAAGAACAGCTGCTATGATTCGTGAACTTAACGATTATATGCTGAACCTGATGAAGACCTCAAAGGAGCTTCATAGCACCAAGGAACATGCAGCAGAGATGGCGGAGCTTGCTCATAAGGATGCCCTTACGGGAATCCGTAACAAGACAGCCTATGACAAAGAGATAATAAAGCTGGACAGGGAGCTTAGGCGTAATCCTGATGTTGAGTTTGCTATTGCCATGATTGATCTTAATTTCCTGAAACGCATAAATGACAATTATGGTCATGAGCAGGGGAACATAGCAATTAAGAGACTTTGCGATATCGTATGTAAAATCTTCTGTCATTCGCCTGTATTTCGTTTGGGCGGAGATGAATTTGCCGTGGTATTATGGGGAAGTGATTTTAATAACAAAGATGCACTTCTTAATGAGTTTGCGAATAAATTAAAAGAGATGGAAAAAGATGATACTCTTAAGCCCTGGGAAAAAATATCAGCCGCTATTGGACTTGCAGTATATTCACCGGGAATTGATGAGAATGTAAGTGATGTATTTAAAAGAGCTGACAGTATGATGTATGAAAATAAGAAAGAGATGCGGGCAACGAGAGACTGATAGTATGTTAAAATAGTAACTGCGAAAAACGAAGATTATTGCTACTGGTTATATAATTTGATTATACGGAGACAGGTATGAAAAAAGTTGACTTACACACTCATTCTACGGCTTCGGATGGGACCTACAGCCCCTCCGAGCTTATCAGGTATGCCCATGAAATTGGGCTTTCTGCAATAGCTCTTACCGATCATGATACTATTTCCGGCCTTTCGGAGGCGATAGAAGAGGGAGATAAGTATCCTGATCTTGAAGTAATTCCCGGTATCGAATATTCAACTGTAAGAAATGGCAAGGATGTTCATGTGGTCGGCCTTTATATCAATTATAAGGATGATGATTTCAAAAGATCACTTCAAAGCTTTATTGATTCCAGGGAAGAACGCAACAGGAAAATGTGTAAAAAGCTGACAGACGCCGGAATGCCGATAACCTATGAGGAACTGGTGGAGAATAATCCCGGAGCTGTAATTACGAGGGCTCATTTCGGAAGACTCCTTCTTGCAAAGGGTTATACAACAAGCATTAAGGAGGCGTTCGACAGATTCATCGGAGATCATTGCCCATGCTATGTACCCAGGGAAAAAATAACACCTGAAATGGCAATAGAGCAGATTATTTCAGGTGGCGGAATTCCGATTCTTGCCCATCCTGTACTATACGGACTTGGAAGAGATGCGATGGATGAGCTTGTTCATTCAATGAAGGATGCGGGGCTTGTGGGTATCGAAGCGATATATGGAACTTATACTGCCCAGGATGAGCGCGACATGAAAAGTATTGCGGCTAAGTACAACCTTCTGATAAGTGGCGGTTCGGATTTTCATGGCGGAAATAAACCGCATATAGATCTTGGCTGCGGTACCGGCAGGATGGTTGTTCCGTATGAGGTGGTGGAAAAGATTAAAGAGTATAGGAAATAAAAACAGCATCGTCAGTATGGCGATGCTGTTCTTTCTATATATTCTGTTTCTGAAAATTATTTAATTTTGATTCTTGCAGAAGCGGACTTAGTCTTCTTGCTGGCAACTAAGGACAACTGAAGATAAAGAGTCTGTCCTGCTTCAAGAGTGACTTTTCCGGTTCTCTTGGCAAGATAATTTTTATACTTTCTGGAGCCTACATTCAGCCAATTGTGCTCTTTTCCTTTTGTGTCAAAATAAGCAAAATCAAGAACGTCTGAATCTGAATTTACAGGACGGGTCTGTCCGAAAAGTGATCCAAGGCAGCTTTTTGCACCCTTTGCTTTTATATTGCTGACTGTAATGGTGTATGTTCTTGATTCCGGTGCTACGAATTTTACATAGCCCTCACAGAAAACACCTTCGGTTTTTTTGACAACAACATTGTGAGTGCCCTTTGATATTTCTGTTGAGATTGGCTCTAACTCAGAAGCGCGTGTAGCGAATTTGTGTGCTACAGGTTTAACAGTCTTAACCTTAGCTTCTACTGTTAACGGCATAGCGAGTACAAATACCATTGCCATTACGAGTGATAATACTCTTTTCATTACCCCAATTTTGTTTCTTGTTTTCATACTTTTTCCTCCATAGAAATAAAATGAATAGTTCCCCTCACATACGATAATAATTTAACGACTTTCAAGGTATTTTGTCAATAAATAGACATTGCATTTTTGAGGGGTATCAAATATAATACCAAGTTGGTTACTTAATTATAGAAGAAACACGATCGGAGGTAGTTTTTCAATATGATCAGTGCAAACAATGTCACACTAAGAGTCGGTAAAAAGGCTCTGTTTGAGGATGTAAACATAAAATTCACCGAGGGCAACTGTTATGGAATAATTGGTGCCAACGGTGCGGGAAAATCTACTTTCCTTAAGATATTATCAGGTAAGCTTGAGACCACAAACGGAGATATTGTTATTACTCCCGGCCAGCGTCTTTCCTTCCTGGAACAGGATCACTTCAAATATGATGAGTTCACTGTACTTGATACGGTTATCATGGGCAACGCCCGTCTCTATGAGATCATGAAGGAGAAGGATGCTATTTACGCAAAAGAAGACTTCTCCGATGAGGATGGTATTCGCGCCAGTGAGCTTGAAGCTGAATTTGCTGAAATGAACGGATGGGAAGCTGAGTCAGATGCAGAGAGCCTTCTTAACGGCCTTGGAATCGAGACTGAGTTCCACTACAAGCTTATGAAGGAACTTGATGGTAATCAGAAGGTCAAGGTACTTCTTGCGAGAGCGCTTTTCGGTAATCCCGACATTCTGCTTCTCGATGAGCCTACCAACCACTTGGATATGGATGCTATAGCATGGCTCGAGGAGTTCCTTATCAATTTTGAGAACACTGTTATTGTTGTATCCCATGACCGTTACTTCCTTAATAAGGTATGTACTCATATCGCTGATATTGATTATGGTAAGATTCAGCTCTATGCAGGTAACTATGATTTCTGGTATGAGTCTTCACAGCTGATGATTCGTCAGATGAAGGAAGCCAATAAGAAGAAGGAAGAGCAGATCAAGGAACTTAAAGAGTTCATTGCAAGATTCTCAGCTAACGCAAGTAAGTCTAAGCAGGCTACTTCACGTAAGAAGGCTCTCGAGAAGATTGAGCTTGATACAATTAAGCCATCTTCAAGAAAATATCCTTATATCGATTTCAGACCTGAGAGAGAAATCGGAAACGAAGTACTTACAGTTGACGGAATCAGCAAGACTGTTAACGGCGAGAAGGTTCTTGATAATATTTCATTCGTTGTTCAGCATGATGACAAGATCGCATTTGTCGGTGGAAATGAGCTTGCAAAGACAACTCTTTTCCAAATTATTTCCGGCGAGATTGAGCCCGACGAGGGTACTTATAAATGGGGTGTAACTACTTCACAGGCTTACTTCCCCAAGGATAATTCAAGCGAGTTTGACAATGACTATACAATCACCGAGTGGCTTACAGGCTATTCCGAGATTAAGGACGTAACCTATGTCCGCGGATTCCTTGGCCGTATGCTCTTTGCCGGTGAGGATGGTGTTAAGAAGGTTAAGGTTCTCTCCGGAGGTGAGAGAGTTCGCTGCATGCTCAGTAAGATGATGATAAGCGGTGCAAACTGCCTCATCTTTGATGAGCCTACTAACCATCTTGATATGGAATCAATCACAGCGCTTAACCAGGGTATGATCAAGTTCCCCGGTGTTGAGCTTTTTGCCTGCCGTGACCACCAGGTAGTTCAGACAACAGCAAACAGAATAATGGAAATCCTGCCTGACGGCTCACTTATCGATAAGCGCTCTACTTACGATGAGTATCTCGAAAGTGATGCGATGGCAAGAAAACGTACAGTTTACAGCACTAACGAAGACGAAGATAATGATGACTGATCATTATGTATGCATATGAAGTTGTTTTTGGGAAAAAGAGCCTACGGAGCAACTGAATATAAAGCCTTCCCCTCTGGGGAAGGTGCCTGCGTAGCAGGCGGATGAGGTTAACAACGTTAAAGCCAAAGGGAGGAAAGAAGTATGCAGGAATATAGTCCGGTAAAAGAAGGTAAGGTTCGTGAGATTTATGATGTAGGTGATGCACTCATTATGGTAGCTACCGACAGAATCTCAGCATTTGATGTAATCCTTAAGAACAAGGTTGAGAAGAAGGGCACTGTTCTTACCCAGATGTCAAAGTTCTGGTTTGATTACACTAAGGATATCGTAAGCAACCACATGATCAGCACAGATACCGCTGATATGCCCGAGTTTTTCAGAAAGCCTGAGTTTACCGGCAACAGTATGCTCTGCAAAAAGCTTACAATGCTTCCCATTGAGTGCATTGTCCGCGGATATATTACGGGTAGCGGCTGGAACAGCTATAAGGAAAACGGAACCGTATGTGGAATAAAACTTCCCGAGGGACTGAAGGAATGTGACAAGCTCCCTGAACCTATCTATACTCCTTCCACCAAGGCTGAGATCGGTGATCACGATGAGAATATCGACTTTGAGCGTTCTGTTGAAGTGCTTGAAAGAGATTTCCCCGGACATGGTCAGGAATACGCAGAAAAGCTCCGCGATTATACTATCGCTCTTTACAAAAAATGCGCTGATTATGCTCGCACAAAAGGTATTATTATCGCAGATACCAAGTTTGAGTTTGGTCTTAACGAAAACGGTGAGGTAGTTCTTGGTGATGAGATGCTTACTCCCGACAGCAGCCGTTTCTGGCCTGTAGAAGGTTATGAACCCGGAAAATCACAGCCCTCATTCGATAAGCAGTTTGTAAGAGACTGGCTCAAGGCTAACCCTGAAAGCGACTACAACCTTCCTCAGGACGTAATCGATAAGACTATCGCTAAGTATGAAGAAGCCTATGAACTTTTGACCGGAAAGAAACTGTAATATAAAATAATACATGATATTAAACAGCATTGTCGAATAAATGATAATGCTGTTTTTTTTATGCTATTATTTAGTAGACATTTTAATTGATTATGAGCAGGAGGGAGCAGAATGTCATTATCGACACAATTTAAATTAAATAACGGAACTTCAATTCCATGCCTGGGATTTGGTACTTACAAAATTAAAGATCCGAATGAAGCTTATCAGTCTGTGAAAACAGCTCTGGAACTTGGGTATATTCATATTGATACAGCAGCTTTTTATGAAAATGAGAAGTATGTAGGCAATGCAGTTAAGGACTATATTCAGGCTTCGGGATGCAAGAGAGAGGATCTATTTGTGACGAGTAAAGTCTGGAAGACGGAAGCCGGTTACGATAAGACACTTCGTGCGTTTGAGAAAACAATGGATGAGATAGCTCTTGATTATCTTGATCTTTATCTTGTTCACTGGCCTTCTTCATATGCTTTTGACGACGATTGGGAAAATACAAACAGATCAACCTGGAAAGCCATGATGGAGATATATAAGAGTGGCAGAGTAAAAGCTATCGGAGTGTCCAATTTCCTAACTCATCATCTGAACGCACTTATGGATTCGGAGATCATACCTGCAGTTGATCAGATTGAGATTAATCCGGGATTTATGCAGGCGGACACAGTGAAATTCTGTCAGGACAACGGTATTCTTGTGGAAGCCTGGAGTCCGCTCGGCCGTGGCAGATCACTGGAACATCCTGTTTTGGTGGAATTGGCGGGAAAGTATGGTAAGAGTACGGCTCAGATAATCCTAAGATGGGATTTGCAACATGATATTTTGCCGCTTCCAAAGTCGGTGCATGAGGACAGAATTAAGTCTAATTCTGAAATATTTGATTTTGAACTTTCTAACGAAGATATGGCAAAAATAGATGCCTTGGAGCCATATGGAAACTCCGGACATTCACCGGATGAAAAAACTATTCAAAAAGGCCGGAATTAAGTGTGAATTAGTTGTAAAATAAGCTTTTTATAGTGATTATTATCAAAAATGTCAAGATTTTTGTAAAAAAAGTCTTGACATTCGTTTTTTTTGTACTTGTCAAATTTTAAGTTAGATATTAAAATATCCTAGGCGTTTTAAATAAGGGTTTGAAGGAAGTTATGTAATATGTTGAAAACTCTTCTGATTATAATAGTAGTTTTGGTAGTTCTTTACCTTTTGGCGATCATGCCAAGGATGATTGGAAGACCGTCAGCAGAGAAACTTCTCAAACAGAACTTGTACGCACACAGAGGATTGCACGACAATAATACAGAAGCACCTGAGAATTCAATGGCTGCTTTTAAAAAGGCTGTCGATGCGGGGTATGGAATAGAGCTTGACGTTCAGCTCACTAGGGATGGGGTTCCCGTAGTTTTCCATGATTTTACATTGGCCAGAGTAGCCAGATATGAAGAGGGACATGTACCTGAGGATGCCGTAAGGAATGAGGACGGTAGCCTTGGGGTAGCAGGTAAGGTGATAGATTACACCTATGAAGAACTGCAGCAGTTTCATTTGCTTGAATCTGATGAGAAGATTCCGAAGTTTGAAGACTTTCTTAAACTTGTGGATGGCAAGATTCCGCTTATCATTGAGCTCAAGATAGAACTGTTTGATGTTTCGGTATGTGCGGTAGTGGATAAGATTCTTCGTGGCTATACCGGAGTGTATTGCATAGAGTCGTTTAATCCGCTTGGATTATACTGGTTTAAGCGTCATCACAAAGATATTTTCAGAGGACAGCTTTCGGAGGAATTTTTCAGAGAACCTGAGAAATTATGGCATACACCTTTGTATTATGCACTCGCATTCCTCATATTTAATTTTCTTACAAGACCTGATTTTGTGGCATATAATCACAAATATCAGCGCAACTTATCAAGGAAGCTTTGCCGCGGATTATATAAGAATACAGCGGCAGCCTGGACGATAAAGAGCCAGGAAGAACTGGATAGGAACCGAGACTTCTTTGATATCTTTATTTTTGAGGGATTCATTCCTTCATAATCAATTGGTAATTACTATGTACGACATAGTTAATTATAAAAATGTAACATAAATGGAAAGGGTTTTACCGAATCGAATAATCGGTAAGAAAGGTAGTGAACATGGCAAACAAGTGGGTTTATATGTTTAGCGAAGGTGACATGACAATGCGTAACCTTCTCGGTGGTAAGGGTGCTAACCTTGCTGAGATGACAAGCATTGGTCTTCCGGTACCACAGGGTTTCACAATCACAACTGAGGCCTGCACACAGTACTACGAGGACGGACGTAAGATTAACGACGAGATCATGGCTCAGGCTATGGAAGGCGTTAAGAAGATGGAAGAGATCAACGGCAAGAAGTTTGGTGATCTTAACAATCCTCTTCTTGTATCTGTTCGTTCAGGTGCTCGTGCATCTATGCCTGGTATGATGGATACAATTCTTAACCTTGGTCTTAATGACGAGGTTGTTGCTGCAATGATCAAGGGCAATCCTGATCCTGCATTCGAGCGTTTCGTATATGATTCATATCGTCGTTTCATCCAGATGTTCTCAGACGTTGTTATGGAAGTAGGTAAGAAGTACTTCGAGCAGCTCATCGACAAGATGAAGGAGCAGAAGGGTGTTAAGTTTGACGTAGATCTTACAGCAGCTGATCTTAAGGAGCTTGCTGAGCAGTTCAAGGCTGAGTACAAGAACCAGCTCGGTTCTGATTTCCCTTCAGATCCTGTAGAGCAGCTTAAGCTCGCTATCGAGGCTGTATTCCGTTCATGGGATAACCCTCGTGCAAACGTTTACCGTCGTGACAACGATATCCCTTATTCTTGGGGAACAGCTGTTAACGTAATGCCTATGGTATTCGGTAACCTTAATAATGAGTCTGGTACAGGTGTTGCATTCACACGTGACCCTGCAACAGGTGAGAATAAGCTTATGGGTGAGTTCCTTATCAACGCTCAGGGTGAGGACGTAGTTGCTGGTGTTCGTACACCTATGCCGATCGCTCAGATGGAGAAGGAATTCCCTGAAGCATACGCTGAGTTCATCAAGGTTTGTGATACACTTGAGAACCACTATCACGACATGCAGGATATGGAGTTCACTGTTGAGAACAAGAAACTCTATATGCTTCAGTGCCGTAACGGTAAGAGAACAGCTCCTGCTGCTCTTAAGATCGCTTGTGACCTTGTTGATGAGGGACACAAGACTCCTGAAGAAGCTGTAGCAATGATCGATCCTCGTAACCTTGATACACTTCTTCATCCTCAGTTTGACGCTGCTGCTCTTAAGGCTGCTACTCCTATGGGTAAGGGTCTTGGTGCTTCACCCGGAGCTGCTTGCGGTAAGGTTGTATTCACAGCTGATGATGCTGTAGCATGGGCTGAGAGAGGTGAGAAGGTTATCCTTGTTCGTCTTGAGACATCACCTGAAGATATCACAGGTATGAAGGCTGCTCAGGGTATCCTTACAGTTCGTGGTGGTATGACATCACACGCTGCCGTTGTTGCTCGTGGTATGGGTGAGTGCTGCGTTTCCGGATGTGGCGACATCAACATGGACGAGGAGAACAAGAAGTTCACACTTGCTGGAAAAGAGTTCCACGAGGGAGACTTCATCTCTATCGACGGTACAACAGGTAACATCTATGATGGCGTTATCAAGACTGTAGACGCTCAGATCGCTGGTGAGTTCGGTCGTATCATGGATTGGGCTGATCAGTTCAGAAAGCTTAAGGTTCGTACAAACGCTGATACACCCGCTGATGCTAAGAAGGCTCGTGAGCTTGGTGCTGAGGGTATCGGTCTTTGCCGTACAGAGCACATGTTCTTCGAGGAAGACAGAATTGCTGCATTCCGTGAGATGATCTGCTCTGACACAGCTGAGGAGAGAGAAGCTGCTCTTGAGAAGATTCTTCCTTATCAGCAGAAAGACTTCAAGGCTCTTTATGAGGCACTTGAGGGCTGCCCTGTAACAATCAGATTCCTTGATCCTCCGCTTCATGAGTTCGTTCCTACAACAGAGGAAGACATTAAGAAGCTTGCAGATGCTCAGGGTAAGAGCGTAGAGGAGATCAAGGCTATCATCGCTTCTCTTCACGAGTTCAACCCTATGATGGGTCACAGAGGATGCCGTCTTGCAGTTACATATCCTGAAATTGCTAAGATGCAGACTAAGGCTGTTATCCGTGCTGCTCTTGAGGTTCAGAAGGAGCATGCTGATTGGAACGTTAAGCCTGAGATCATGATTCCTCTTGTATGTGAAGTTAAAGAGCTTAAGTTCGTTAAGAAGGTTGTATGTGAGACAGCAGATGCTGAGATCGCTGCAGCTGGTGCTAAGCTAGAGTATGAGGTTGGTACAATGATCGAGATCCCGAGAGCTGCTCTTACAGCTGACGAGATCGCTGCTGAGGCTGACTTCTTCTGCTTCGGTACAAACGACCTTACACAGATGACATTTGGATTCTCTCGTGATGACGCTGGTAAGTTCCTTAACGCTTACTATGATGAGAAGATCTTCGAGAACGATCCTTTCGCTAAGCTTGATCAGACAGGTGTTGGTAAGCTTATGGATATGTCACTTAAGCTTGGTAAGCCCGTTAATCCTAAGCTTCACGTTGGTATCTGCGGAGAGCACGGTGGAGATCCTTCATCAGTTGAGTTCTGCCACAAGATTGGCCTTGACTATGTTTCATGCTCACCTTTCCGTGTACCTGTTGCAAGACTTGCAGCAGCTCAGGCAGCTATCGCAAACAAGTAATTTTTGCCTAAGGCTTAAAACTTGTTCGGTGTGAATGAGTAAAATATAAGAGATTCCCCTTTTGTTTAATGCAAGAGGGGAATCTTTTTTTAGGTGTAAATGTGTATTTAAACATACATGAAATACAGCTATAATAATTGCATATATACTTTTTATGAAAAGCTTATGGAGGTTATGCAATGGGAAAATGGTCCAGAATAATGTATCATCCGAATCTTCCTTTAGGAGAGGATGGAAATAAGGTTACTGCTTCTGCTGAGCATATAGAGATTTCTAAGAATGCTGCAAAAGAAGGTATGGTTCTTTTAAAAAATGAAAAGAGTATACTGCCTCTTGCAAGAGGACAAAAGGTCGCTCTTTTTGGAAAAGCAACGATAGATTATGTAAAGGGAGGCGGCGGATCAGGTGATGTTACCGTTCCCTACGTTACAAACCTCGCTGAGGGATTTAAGAAACTTGGAGCGAGGGTTTCTCTTTTCGAAGATTCTATTGATTTTTATGAGGATTATGTAAAAGGATTATATAAGGAAGGCAAGATGCCGGGACTTATAGCAGAGCCTGCGCTTCCTGAGGATATTCTGACTAAGGCAAAAGCGTTTACTGATACTGCAATTATTTCAATCAGCAGATATTCGGGTGAAGGTTGGGACAGAAAGAGTGATAAGGTAATCGATCGCACTTTTAAGGGAGTGGATCAGCCCCTTATAGATATGACCAATGGCATTTTTGAAAGAGGTGACTTTTACCTTTCAAAGGCTGAAGAGGAGTTACTCAATTCTGTAAGTAAGGCTTTCGAGAAAACTGTTATAGTATTGAATATCGGCGGCATGTTTGATGTTTCATGGATTAAAGACAGCAAGGACATAGACGCTGCTCTTATCGCATGGCAGGGCGGCATGGAAGGCGGCCTTGCTACAGCTGAGCTTTTATGTGGACTTGGGAATCCCAGTGGTAAACTGGCGGATACCTTTGCGAGGAACCTCTCTGATTATCCGGGAACAGAACATTTCCATGATTCTGATGATTATGTTGAATACGAAGAGGATATCTATGTAGGCTATAGATATTTTGAGACAATCAAGGATGCATCCGATAAGGTAATATATCCCTTCGGATATGGTCTTTCATACACAGACTTTAGCGTAAGCCGCGTCAAAATAAGAGAAGACGACGGCATAATCACTGTGAAGGCAAATGTGACAAACAATGGTCAATATGCAGGAAAAGAAGTGGTTCAGATCTATGTTTCGTCGCCGCAGGGCAAGCTCGGAAAACCTGAGAAAACACTTGTAGGTTTTAAAAAGACTGCTTTACTTGAGCCCGGACAGACACAGAGGGTAGTAGTTGAATTTCCTGTTGATGTTTTTGCATCCTATGATGACCTTGGAAAGATTCAGAAGTCTGCTTACGTCCTTGAAAAGGGAAGATATAAATTTTTTGTAGGGACAGATGTAAGAAATGCAAGATCTGCTGAGCAGGAATATGTCCTTGATGATAATAAGATTGTGTGCCAGCTCACCCAGAAGATGGCTCCTGTTGCTTTAAAGAAGAGACTTCTTGCGGACGGTACATATGAAATGTTAGAGCAGGGAGATGCTTCTAAATATAATGAGAATGAGCTTACACCTCTTTCCGAAGATGAACTGGAAGGTATGTCACCTGCAATTAGACCTGAAAAGTCCGTGAACCGTTATAAGCCCGCAGACAAACCTCAGTTTATCGATGTTTTCACAGGGAAAATTTCTATTGATAAATTCATAGAAGGATTATCGGATGAAGATCTGGCATGGCTTGTAGGAGGGCAGCCAAATACTGGTGTGGCCAATACCTTTGGATACGGAAATAATAATGAATTTGGTATTCCTAATGTTATGACAGCTGATGGACCTGCCGGCCTAAGAATTCAGCCTCATGTTGGTGTTAAGACAACAGCTTTCCCATGTGCAACACTGCTTGCATGTACCTGGGATCCGGAAGTGGCAACTATGGTTGGAATTGCCGGAGGAGAAGAGGTTAAGGAGAATAACATCGGAGTATGGCTGACACCTGCAATGAATATTCACAGATCGCCTCTTTGCGGCAGAAACTTTGAGTATTATTCAGAAGATCCACTCCTAACCGGAAAGATGGCTGCCGGAATGGTACGTGGAATTCAGAGTAACCATATTGCTGCGACAATAAAGCATTTTGCTCTGAATAATAAAGAGACCAATAGAAAGGACAGTGATTCACGAGCATCTGAGAGGGCAATCCGTGAGATTTACTTAAAGGGTTTTGAAATTGTGGTAAAAGAGGCTCATCCCTGGAGTATAATGACATCCTACAATATCATAAATGGAAGACGAGCTTCGGAAAACGAGGATATGATAAACGGAATTCTTCGCGGAGAATGGGGCTTTGATGGCATGGTTACTACCGACTGGTGGACCCACGGCGAGAATTATAAAGAATGTAAGGCCGGAAATGATATGAAGATGGGATGCGGATATCCCGACAGAATAATAGCTGCTCTTGAAAAAGGCGCCATCACACGAGATGAACTAAACAAGGCAGCTAAGAATATCCTTACATTAATACTGAGAATTGATTAAATAAAAATGCCTTCCCCAAGGGAGGTGATAGTGATATAAAAAAGCCTTCCCCCCATGGGGGAAGGTGGCAGCGAAGCTGACGGATGGGGGGTCACCTCATGAATCCTTCACAACAACTTTTCCGCCGTTTTTAACACTGTCCTGCTCAAGAAGTTCAACGGCAGATGCAGCAATTTCATAATACATTGCGGCATTGTCGCCTATATCAGCCATCTTTTTCATGTTGGTTTCACAGAATTTCTTTGCCTCGGCAATATCACTTTGTGAAAAGACTTTACTCCCGCAATAAAGTGTACCGGTTGAGGGGTCAAAGTGAGAATCTTTCTTCTTTGCTTCTCCACTCATGCCCATGACACCTGCCAGAGAACGGATTAAATCTTCACGATTGTCTGCCATAATTAACCTCCATTCGAAGATGCGATTATTGAACCAACTTATGAATATATTTTCGCACAGAGGTTATTTTTTGACTATTAACTACTTATTATAAAAATATAAAAAACTTGAGAATAGATTGGAGAAACTATTGGATATTGCAGTATTCGGTGATATTCATGGAAATCACTCAGCCCTTCAGGCCTGTATAGATTATTGCATGGGGAAGGGGATAACTAATTACATTTTACTTGGAGATTATATTTCGGATTGCCCGGGCGTAAGAAAGACAATGGATCTCATATATGTGCTCAGACAGTATTTCACGTGCTATACTGTTCGCGGAAATCGCGAGGAAAGCATGCTGAATTACAGAAAATCCGGTGAGAACGGTTGGATGAAAGGCTCAGGAAGCGGCGCTCTTCTTTATACATATGAGCAATTGACAGAGAAGGATTTTAATCTGTTTGAGGAACTTCCGATTTACGGAATATGGAATCCGAAAGGTTCGGCAGGCTTTGAATATTGTCACGGATCACCGTCAAATGCGTCGGAACTTCTATTCGGGGATAAGAGAAACACCAAGCGCACACTTAATAAAATAAAAACAAACATGCTCCTGCATGCACATACTCATGTACAGGAGTGCTTTTTATACAGAGAAAAAAGAGCGGTGAATCCCGGAGCTATGGGACTTCCCAGAAATAAGAACTGCTATGCTGAGTTCGCCATTATCCACAGCGGTAAGACCGGTTGGGAGGAAGAACTGGTACAGGTAAAATATGACAGGCATGAAATCCTTAAGGAATTTCAGTCAAGCGGTCTTATGGAATATGCACCTGCATGGGCGGCAATAACTATGCATACAATCAGAACCGGTGTGGATCTAAGCGAATCCATTCTTCTACAGGCGATGAAGCTTTGTGAGGAGGACAGGGGAATGGTAAGATGGCCGGCAATACCTGAGCAGTACTGGGCAGAGGCTCTTAAGGAAAACTATGTGGATTTGTCGGGCAAGGATATCCCGCGCCCAAAGCATAATAATTAAAACACTATTTCTTTGCATTTCTGCAAATATTCACATGTGGGTATTGCATTTTTTATCGTGTGTGGTAATATATTTCTTGGTGATTAGCACTCGAATCATATGAGTGCTAACAATAAAAAGTCAATAATATGTTGAAGATATAAGGAGGCAAAAAAATGAAGTTAGAACCACTTGCAGACAGAGTCGTACTTAAGGCACTTGAAGCTGAGGAGACAACTAAGTCAGGAATCGTACTTCCCGGTGCAGAGAAGGAGAAGCCGCAGCAGGCAGAGGTTATCGCTGTAGGCCCCGGCGGAGTCGTTGATGGTAAGGAAGTGAAGATGCAGGTAAAGAAGGGTGACAACGTTATCTATTCCAAGTATGCAGGAACAGAGGTTAAGCTCGACGACGTTACCTACATCATTGTTAAGCAGAACGATATACTCGCTATCATTAAGTAATTATCTCATCTAGGCCTTCTCCTTGGGGAGAAGGTGCCCGAAGGGCGGATGAGGGGAAAAACAATATACGGAGGCATATAAAAATGGCAAAGACAATTAAGTACGGTGCTGACGCCCGCACAGCTATGGTAGAAGGCGTTAATAAGCTTGCAGATACAGTAAGAGTAACAATCGGACCTAAGGGAAGAAATGTAGTTCTTGATAAGAGCTATGGTGCACCCACAATCACAAACGACGGTGTTACAATCGCAAAAGAGATCGAGCTTGAGGATGCTTATGAGAACATGGGCGCTCAGCTTGTTAAGGAAGTTGCTACAAAGACTAACGATGTAGCAGGTGACGGTACAACAACAGCTACAGTACTTGCACAGGCTATGATCAATGAAGGTGTTAAGAATCTTGCAGCAGGAGCTAACCCTATTGTTCTTAGAAAGGGCATGAAGAAGGCTACAGATGCAGCAGTAGCTTCTATCAGCAAGATGGCTACAAAGGTTAAGGGCAAGGATCAGATCATGAGAGTTGCCGCTGTTTCATCAGGTGATGATGAAGTTGGTCAGATGATCGCTGACGCTATGGAGAAGGTTTCCAATGATGGCGTTATCACAATTGAGGAATCCAAGACAATGCTCACAGAGCTTGATCTTGTAGAAGGTATGCAGTTTGATCGTGGTTATATCTCAGCTTACATGGCTACAGATATGGACAAGATGGAAGCTAACCTTGATGATCCTTTCATACTCATCACAGATAAGAAGATTTCCAATATCCAGGATATTCTTCCTCTTCTTGAGCAGATTGTTAAGACAGGTTCTAAGCTTCTTATCATCGCTGAGGACGTTGACGGTGAGGCTCTTACAACTCTTATCGTTAACAAGCTCCGCGGAACCTTCAATGTAGTTGCTGTTAAGGCTCCCGGCTATGGTGACAGAAGAAAGGCTATGCTTGAGGATATCGCTATTCTTACAGGTGGTAAGGTTATCAGCTCTGACCTTGGTCTTGAGCTTAAGGATACTACAATGGATGATCTTGGTCGTGCTAAGAGCATCAAGGTTGAGAAGGAGAAGACAACAATCGTTGATGGCCTTGGCAATAAGGGCGACATTCAGGCAAGAGTTGCTCAGATCAAGAAGCAGATTGATGACACAACTTCTGATTTTGATAGAGAGAAACTTCAGGAGAGACTTGCTAAGCTCGCCGGCGGTGTTGCAGTTATCAGAGTAGGTGCTGCTACAGAGACAGAGATGAAGGAAGCTAAGTATCGTATGGAGGATGCTCTCAATGCTACAAGAGCAGCTGTTGAGGAAGGTATCATCTTTGGTGGTGGTAGTGCATACATTCATGCTTGCAAGGATGTTGAGAAGGTAGCTGCTTCACTTGAGGGTGATGAGAAGACAGGTGCTAAGGTAGTTCTTAAGGCACTCGAAGCTCCTCTTTACCATATTGCAAACAATGCCGGTCTTGACGGATCTGTAATTGTTAACAAGGTTAAGGAGTCCAAGAAGGGAATTGGATTCAACGCATACTCAGAGGAGTACGTTGATATGATCAAGGATGGTATCATTGACCCTGCAAAGGTTACAAGAAGTGCCCTTCAGAATGCTACATCTGTTGCATCAAGCTTCCTTACAACTGAGGCAGCTGTTGCTACAATCAAGGAGCCCGTACCTCCGATGCCTGTAGGCGGTGCAGGAATGGGAATGATGTAATCCATAAGGATGAATCAACCATAATGTTAAATTAGATATAGATCGCATTATCTAAAAAAATAGGAAGACAGTCTATCGATTTATTCGAAACAGATTGTCTTCCTTTTTGATTTACAGCAAATTCATTATATTGGTACATATTTAATATGCAGTTAATAGTTTTTTTGTTCATATAAAGCTAAAATATTTATAATGTAGGGATTCTATGTACACAGTGGGGGCATCCGCGGAAAATGTTTTTCCTGTAAGCTCAGTTAGACGATGGTGTCTTGGTGAGAGCAAACTTGGAGGTTCGAAGTGAAGAAGATACTGATAGTTGACGATGAACTTATGATGCTGAAGATAGCGGATCGTGCACTTAAGAATGATTATGAGACTATCCTGGTTGATTCCGGAGAAGCTGCTGTTGAATTGTTTGTCAGAAACCTTCCGGATATGGTTATCTCGGATATTAAGATGCCTTCTATGTCAGGCTATGAATTGCAGAGATTGATAAAGTCCAAGGCAGGAGTGAATGTTCCATTTATTTTTCTTACTTCCGATGACAGTAAAGAGAGCGAGAATAAAGGACTTGAAATGGGCGCGGCCGATTATATTAAAAAACCGGTCAGGGCCGATGAACTTCTTTCAAGAGTAAACAGAGTTTTTGACAATGCAGCCGGTAAAACAGTTTCAGATAATGATAATACAGATATTTCAAAAACAGATCCAAAGGACAATGAATTTATAGACCGGGAACTTGAAAAACTTCCCGAATGGATAATTGAAGAACCGCTGATCGATGCCCGGGAGGGGATAAAAAACTGTGCTTCTGCCGAGGCATATCTTTCATCAATCGATATTTTTATAAGACATATTTCGAATAATATTGAAATACTTGAAAAGTGTTTTGCAGAAGGTGACATAGAGAATTATACGATTAAAGCTCACGGGCTCAAAAGTACATCCAGAATAATAGGATGTATGACTTTATCAGCTAAGGCCTTAGAGATGGAAAACGCAGCGAATGAAAATAACATTGAGTTTATAAAGAATAATCATATCGCTTTTATTGAAGAATGCAGAAGGCATGAGAAAGCACTTTTGGATCGGACAAAAGAGGAGGAGAAGGAAGAAATATCTGATGAGGAGGTCCAGGATGCACTTATGGCAATAAGAGAGTTTGCTATAGAAGAAGACTTTGATATAGTTCAGTCAATAGTGGATTCTCTTATGAAACGTGCTTTAAAGCCTGAAGACTATAAGAAAATATCTTCGATAAAAATCTATCTGAATAGTCTTGAGTGGGATGAAATTCGTAATATTACCAATGCCATCTGAGGGGGTTCAAATGGGTAAGGAAAAAATGGGTAAGGAAAACGTGGTTATTTTAAGCTCGCAGGAAACATTTTCGGTGCACGGAATGGAAATGAAGCTTGCTGAAATAGGATGTGTTAGCAAATACATACCGATTGATATGAAAAAGCTACAAAGCAATACTGAGAGCTGCGAGCTCATAGTTTATTATATGGATGAGACTGTTTCTGATAGTGCTTCATTCCTGGTATATTTAAAAGACCTTTGCATGGAGAAGGAAAAAAGTCTTATTTTGATTGGTAAGCATGAAGAGTACAATGAAGCTATTAAAACCATACCGGGAAGGTGCATCACAGCTTGGTTTGAACGTCCCTTGGATATGAAGGCGTTCCTGGATACAGTGTCGGATGTATTTAGTCAGAGAATGTTGCAGCAGACACGAAAAGTCGTGCTTATAGTGGATGATGATGTGGCCTATATGCAGATGATTCGTGACTGGCTTAAGGATTCCTATCAAGTGGTTATGGCTAATACAGGTATAAAGGCAATCCGTTGGCTTACGGTTAACAAAGCAGATCTTGTGTTGCTTGATTATCAGATGCCCATAACCACAGGGCCGCAAATTTTTGAAATGCTAAAAAGTGATACGGAAACAGATGAACTTCCGGTAATGTTCCTGACAGGGCAAAAGAGCCGAGAGAGTGTCATGACAGCTATGAGGCTGAAACCGGTGGATTATATTCTTAAGAGCATCGGAAGAGATGCCCTCCGAGATAAGCTTGATCAGTACTTTGCTATTCAGAAAGCAATTGCACGCTAGTGCCGGATGAGGGCATGAAATAAAAAAACAACTTTCATATAAAAGTCAAGATTTGATTTATTTAAATTACCTCCTTATAATTATTTTGTGGGTTATGTTATTTATTTAACAAAATAATTATTTTAAGGAGGTATTTGTATGTCACGTTTTACACTGCCCAGAGATATCTATCATGGGAAAGGCGCACTTGAAGCGCTGAAGACTTTTGAGGGCAAAAGAGCCATCATTTGTACAGGTGGCGGTTCTATGAAAAGGGGCGGATTTCTTCAGAAGGTAGAAGAGTACCTGAAGGAAGCCGGAATGGAGACAGAGCTTTTTGAGGGTATCGAACCTGATCCGTCAGTTGAGACGGTTATGAAGGGTGCTGAAGCAATGCAGAAGTTCCAGCCTGACTGGATCGTTGCTATCGGTGGTGGTTCACCTATAGATGCTGCAAAGGCCATGTGGATTAAGTATGAGTATCCGGATACCACTTTTGAAGATATGTGTAAGGTTTTTGGCCTTCCTAAGCTTCGCACAAAGGCTAAATTCTGTGCTATTTCATCAACATCCGGCACAGCTACCGAGGTTACTGCATTTTCCATCATCACTGATTATCAGAAGGGCATTAAGTTCCCGATTGCTGATTTTGAGATTACTCCCGATGTAGCTATCGTTGATCCCGAACTTGCTCATACAATGCCTAAAAAGCTTGTTGCTCACACCGGTATGGATGCTATGACACATGCTGTTGAGGCTTATGTTTCCACAGCAAATTGTGATTACACAGATCCGCTTGCAATTCACGCTATAGAGATGATCCAGAAGAATCTTGTTAAGTCCTATAATGAAGACATGGATGCAAGAGATGCTATGCACAATGCTCAGTGCCTTGCAGGTATGGCATTCTCCAATGCACTTCTTGGAATCGTTCACTCAATGGCTCACAAGACAGGTGCAGCTTTTGCTGATCTCGGAGCTCATATCATCCATGGCGCAGCTAATGCGATGTACCTTCCTAAGGTAGTTGCATTCAACGCTAAGGACGAGACAGCTAAGAAGCGTTATGGCGTTATCGCTGATTACATGCACCTCGGCGGCAAGGATGACGATGAGAAGGTTGAACTCCTCATTGATTATCTTCGCAAGATGAATGATTCTCTTAACATCCCTCACAGCATAAACCATTATGGTCCCGACGGACTTCCGGCTGAACAGGGATTTGTTCCGGAGAATGTATTCCTTGAGAGACTCCATGACATTGCTGCTAACGCAATTCTTGATGCCTGCACAGGATCCAATCCCCGTCAGCCCAGCCAGGAAGAGATGGAGAAACTCCTTAAGTGCTGCTACTATGATACAGAAGTTGATTTCTAATCTTTATCAAAAACGCTTCATGAGTGATATGTACCCTCTTTACCGGACAAAACGGTAAGGAGGGTATTTTTTGCTCTTTGAGAAAAGCATAATTCCTACCCTGAAAGTGTTAATAAGTGTTTGCAAAGCAAATGCATTATGATAAAATATAAAATAATTTACATGCGTCTAAAATAAATGGGAAAAATATGGAAAACACCAGAGCTTGTAAGCATTGTCTTCTACGGGATATTGAAGGCGAAGAGAAGAAAATGATAAAAAAATATCGCGATGCCATAACTCCTGATAGCAGGGTTACGGATACAGTATATGAGAACAGGTTAGGTATATGTACACAGTGCGACAAGCTATCAATAGGGACCTGTCTTGTTTGCGGATGTTATGTGGAGTTAAGAGCACTGGGCATTGGTACACATTGCCCTAAGAAAAAATGGTAAATCCATTATTTAGAGGAGGAAGAGAAATTGGCTAAACTTTTAATCAACAACGAGAGTAAAAAATCAAAGATTGCACCTGAAATCTACGGACATTTTTCAGAACATCTCGGAAGGTGTATCTATGAAGGCCTTTATGTCGGGGATAATTCTGACATTCCTAATGTGAATGGTATGAGAAGTGATGTGGTTAAGGCACTTAAGGAAATGAAGATACCGGTACTTCGCTGGCCCGGTGGATGCTTTGCGGATGAGTATCATTGGATGGATGGCATTGGCCCCAAAGAAAAGAGAAAGAAGATGATCAACACACATTGGGGCGGTGTAGTTGAGGACAACAGTTTTGGAACACATGAATTCTTTGAGCTTACAAAGCAGCTTGGCTGTAAGACTTATGTTAATGCCAATATGGGATCAGGTACAGTAAGAGAGATGAGTGAATGGGTTGAATATATGACCTTTAACGGCGTATCACCTATGGCTGATCTCAGAAAAGAGAATGGTCATGAGGAGCCCTGGACGGTAGACTATCTTGGAGTTGGTAATGAAAACTGGGGATGTGGGGGCAACATGAGACCTACATACTATGCCGATGAATATAGAAGATATCAGACATATGTAAGAAACTACAACGGTTCTAAGCCAATTTCAAAGATTTGCTGTGGACCTAATGTTGATGATTATAACTGGACAAAAAATGTACTTGAAACCTGCTTTGATCATACACCCCCGCAGTTCCATGGCTTTATGGATGGACTTTCATTACATTACTATACTCTTCCTGAAACAGAGGATGACTGGAATGTAAAGGGATCAGCTACAAAGTTCACAGAGGAAGTATTCTATCAGACACTTAAGAGAAGTCTCTTCATGGATGAACTTATCAGAAAGCATGGAGCGATCATGGATCAGTATGATCCGGATAAGAAGATCGGTCTTATGGTTGATGAGTGGGGAATATGGACTGATGTTGAACCAGGCACTAATCCCGGATTCCTTTATCAGCAGAATACTATGCGTGATGCACTTGTAGCAGGAATGAACCTGAATATATTCAACAAGCATTCAGATAGGGTAAGGATGGCATGCATTGCACAGATGGTTAATGTTCTTCAGTCAGTTATTCATACTGAAAATGAGAAGATGATAAAAACTCCTACCTATCACGTATTTAAGGTGTTCAGATATCATCAGGGAGCGAACCTTCTTGATAGTGAACTTATCAACAATAGTAAGGTTGGTTCAGGCAAGAATGAACTTCCCAAGCTGTTTGAATCAGTTTCCGAGGATGAAAACGGAGTAGTGACAGTGACACTGACCAACAATTCCCTTGAAGCAGCTGAGGATGTTGAAATTGCTTTCACAAGTGATTCCGATTCATATAAAGTTGCAGAGGCTTCAGTGGTAACAGGTAAAATGGCAGATCACAACACCTTTGAGAACCCCGATGTTGTAACAGAAGATAAGTTTACTGATTACAACGAAAAAGAGAACGGAGTAACAGTAAAGATTCCTGCCTGCTCAGTTCTCATGCTCCGTTTGAAAAAATAAACTATATCAGTTCTTATTTAATCTTGTTCTTAATTGCTTCATTACAAGCATATACAGAATGTAAGAAAATACACCTGTCGTAAACCATGAGAGTGCATCACCTGCAACAGCGATAGCATAGCAGTGAACTCTCATGGAGACAAAAGCGGTAAGCAGCCTTGATACAAGCTCCATAATACCGAGCATCAGGGCTGTTTTTCCGTATCCGCAGGCTTGCATTGCATTTCTGTAAATGAAGATCATGGCAAGTGGGATATAGAAAAGAGCTGCCTCTGTAATATAAATCTTGCTATAAGGAAGATAGTCAGCCAGGTTTACGCCCTTGTCGAAAAACATACTTACAATGTAGGGCATCATAACTACGCTGAGGATACCGGTTATTACAGAATAAATTACAGAGATCTTCATGGCATCCTTCGTTCCCTGATGTACTCTGTCAAGATCACCATAACCGAAGTTCTGACCGACGAAAGCAGCAGTAGTCTGTCCTATGGAAGGCATTCCGGCAGTCATAAGATTTACTACTTTTCCTGCAGCTGTAAAACCGCCTATCGCAACTGACTGATAGATGTTGATTGATGCCTGCATGACCATTGTTCCGGAAGCTGTGATTCCAAACTGAAGAGCCATAGGGATACCGATGTTTAGCTGTTTCATGGCAAAGCCCTTATCCAGCTTCCAACTTCCTTTTACAGGTCTTAAAATATCCACCTTTTTATAAATGTAAATAATACACAGAATGGCTGACGCACCCTGTGATATATCTGTAGCAAGGGCAGCACCGAAGGTTCCCAGTCCAAATACAATGATGAATAAAAGGTCCAGAACGATATTAAGTGCAGCTGAAAAAATAAGGAAATACAGTGGCGTCTTACTGTTTCCGATTGCCCTTAGAGAAGCAGCAAAAAGATTATATCCGATAAGAGCAAAGCTTCCGGCGCATATGGTAATGATATAGGCATAGGCATAATCGTAGATGTCATCCGGAGTATTCATTATATGAAGAAGGCTTGGCATGCTGATTATGGCAATTACCGTCACCACTAAAGTGCTGATAACACCAAGAATGATCGCGTTTACAAAAGCCTGCCTTGTACCTTCCTTACTTCCCGCTCCAAACTGGTGGCTTATGAGAACTGTGTAACCTGTTGTCATACCATTGGCAAGTCCCATTATCATAAACATTATAGTTCCTGTGGACCCAACGGCCGCAAGAGCCTCGGGACCTACAAAACGTCCGACGATTACGGTATCTACCATGTTGTAGAACTGCTGGAAAATAAATCCTAAAAGTATCGGTATTACAAACTTTAAAAGTATCGGAAGGGGCTTCCCTTCAGTCATTTTTCCATTCATTTCTTATCTCCTCAAAATATGTCTAGTAATAAATAATTAAGTTTTGCAAAATTTATACAGTCAGATGATTTTATTCCAATGCAAATTCGTTTTCAAGTACCTTTTTATAAAATAGTTGAAATGTTTAGATAATAATAATATAATTTAGAATAATATAAAATAGTTCAGCAAATAATGAAAGTGATAATAGTGATTAACTTTATAAATTAACTTATGAATTTTAAAAATGTGATTAACTTATTAGCTGAACATTTTGAAACAAAAATTATTTATGTTTTGTGGGAAAGGTATTATGAGCAAGGAAAAAGAGCTTAAATATAATGAGCCATGGATTTTGCAGAGAGCTGATCCATATGTTGTTAAGGCAGATGACGGCTTTTACTATTTTACGGCGTCTGTACCTGAATATGACAAAATAGTGCTTAGAAGATCAGAGACACTTGCTGGCATTGCTGATGCAGAGGAACACACAATCTGGAAAAAGCATGACAGTGGAATAATGAGTAAGCACATCTGGGCACCCGAACTTCATAAGGTTATGGGCAGATGGTACATATACTTTGCGGGCGGTGAGACCCAGGATATCTGGAAGATAAGACCTTACGTGCTTGAATGTCAGAGCGATGATCCCATTGCCGGTCCCTGGGTGGAAAAAGGTAAGATGAAGTGCGCAGAGGATGATGAATTCTCCTTCAGAGCCTTTTCGCTTGATGCTACTGTTTTTGAGCATAGAGGCAAGTGGTATTACATATGGGCTGAGAAGGTTGGCGTCGGCAAACAGATTTCAAACCTGTATATCGCAGAAATGAAGAGCCCTTATGAGCTTAAGACAGTTCAGGTTCTTCTTACAACTCCCGATTATGACTGGGAGAGAGTTGGCTTTTGGGTCAACGAAGGCCCCGGCATTTTAAAGAAAAACGGGAAAATATTCATGACCTATTCAGCCAGTGAGACCGGTGTTGCATATTGCGTCGGCATGTTAACAGCCGATGAAGACGCAGATCTTCTTGATCCTAAGTCATGGACTAAGGAGAGATATCCTGTGCTTAAGAGTGATGCAGAAGCTGTGGTTTATGGCCCCGGTCATAATTCATTTACTGTAAATGATGATGGCGAGGATGTAATGGTATATCATGCACGAACTGAAACTGAGATAGAGGGAGATCCTCTGTATAATCCTAATCGCCATACTATGTTAATGAAAATCAGATATGACGAAAAGGGATATCCCATCTTTTCATGCAGATGAGGACATAAATAAGAGGAGCACAAAATGCATTCAACTAAATATATAAACTATGCGGCAATTGCTCTTGCGACAGCAGCTTTCGCGGTTTCTGCAAGTTGCTCCAAAGGAACTGGAGAATCGGACAATATGAAAACGGTAGAATCGGCAGATAACAGCAATTCATCAGATAGCAGCAATCTTGAAGCCAAGGTGGAGGATGATGGTATGACAGATAAAGCTGAAACCAGCATAAAGACAGGAGTTTATAAAAATGCCGTTTGTTGCCATGACCCTCAGGTAATCCTGGCGGATGGTACTTACTACATGACAGGAAGCCATCAGGTTCTTGCAAAATCGGATGACCTTAAGTCGTGGAGCTACATAGGTAACGGTAACAATGTTTTTGATAATCTCTTTTCAGGAGATCTCGATGCATTTAAATATGTCGGGAAAAATGAGGAAGGTGGCTATTCCGTATGGGCAGCCAACACCTTCTACAATGAAACAATGGGAAAGTATGTGATGTATTTCTGCACTACTTCTTCCTATATTAAGTCAAATCTCTGCATGGCAGTATCGGATGAACCCGGAGGGAAATATACATATACAGACACAATCCTGTATTCCGGTTTTACTAGCTCCCATGCTGCTGAGACAGATATTTATGACGTCCTTGGAGAAGACGCTGATCTTTCAGAATATTTAAAGCTTGGAGGATATGATAATAACAAATGGCCCAACTGTATAGACCCTGCAGTTTTCACAGATGAAGATGACCGCATGTGGATGGTATACGGCTCCTGGTCAGGTGGAATCTTCCTTTTGGAGCTTGATCCTGAAACGGGGAGGCCTATTCATCCTATTGAAGAAGCAGCAAAGGGCGGAGAGGATGCGCCTGATCCTTACTATGGCTACAAACTTGTAGGTGGTGGACACCACGCTATTGAAGGTCCTTATATTACATATTCCAAGGAAACCGGATACTATTACCTTTTCGTATCCTATGGAGGACTTACTTCAAATGGTGGATATCAGATAAGGCAGTTTAGAAGCGAAAATTCCACAGGACCATACGTTGATGCAGCCGGTAACAGGCTGGGAGATGAGGAAAACTACATGAGCTATGGCCTTAAAATGATGGGGAATTACAGACTTCCCAGTTTGTCGGTGACATACATGGCTCCCGGTGGACAGTCTGTTTTTCAGGATGAAAATGGCGAATACTACATAGTTTATCACCAGCGCTTTGATGATGGACAGGAATTCCATGAACCCAGAGTACATAAGCTTTTCATGACAAAGGACGGCTGGTTTACGGCAGCGCCCTTTGAGTACACAGGCGATGAAGGAATGTCTTCAATAAGTGAAAAAACGGATGTAACCCCTGACATGTTAAATGGTACATTTTATCTGTTGAATCATGGTCTTGATGTTAATGAGTTTGTAAATAAGCCCGTAAAATGCACCTTTGAAAATGGCAGTATTACACCTGATGAAGGCGGCGAAATGACCGGTGGAACTTATGCTATAAATAGTGGCGAGCCTTACGTGACTATTACAATTGACGGAGTGGAGTATGAAGGCTGCGCTTTTACCATGACAGATGAAGCCGGAAACAGCACTTTATGTATCTCTGCAAAGGGTAATGATAACAAGACAATATGGGCTGTTAAGTATCTGCAATAGGCATTGGTAAATTATAAGAAGGCTATACTATAGTGTTGTGACCATGGATTATGGCAGTGAACACAAAATAGCAATATTGTAAAGAGAATTCAGCAATTATTGATAAGTTTGTTTGAATATACAAAAACTATTTTACAAATTTGTTAAAAACAACAAAAATGTAAAATGTTTTACAAAAATCTAAAATAATTGTTGACGTTCTAAATTTGTTTGTTTAAGATTACTATATAAGTTAATCACTAACTGAGGATTTTTAGGAGGATTTAACATGAGAAGGAAGTTTTTAGGTATTGCAATGGCAAGTGTAATGGGGCTTAGTGCTCTGACAGGCTGTGCTACAACAACAGTTGAGGAAGCTGGAGAGGCTGAGAGCACAGAAGCTAAGACAGAGGAAGGTAGTGGAGCAGAAACTGCAGACGCAGGAGATGCAACAGAAACTGCTGATGCAGCAGAGGCTGAGAGTACAGACGGTTCTTCAACTGACTCACTTACAGGTAACGGAGATAAGACACTCCATGTATTTCTTTACATGCAGGAGCATGAGAAGAAGATTTACGAAGAGCTTGTAAAGCAGTTCGTAGATGAGCACAAGGACGAGATCAAGGAAGTTGTTTTTGAAGTAACAACTCAGGATGAATACAATCAGAAGATGATTGCTAACATGACAGCTAATGATATGCCTGATGTATTCTATGTAGGACCTGCAGCAGTTCGTTCTTATGTAGATAATGGATATGTTCTTCCTCTTGACGATTATGTTGATGCTGACACAATCGGAAGCGTATGGGGAACAACACAGGAGATTTACCGTTATGATGGTAAGAATGTTGGAAGCGGCTCACTTTACGCACTTCCCAAGGATCTTTCCTGCTTCGCATTTGCTTACAACCAGGATCTTTTCGATGCAGCAGGTCTTGAGTATCCTGATCCGGAAAAGCCTTATACATACGATGAATTCATAGAAGTTTGTGAGAAGCTCACAATTGATAAGGATGGTGATGGAGAGATTGACCAGTGGGGTGTAGCTAACGCTGATCAGTTTGGTATGACTCCTTTCCTTTATTCAAACGGAGTTAAGTTCCTTAACGATGACATGACTAAGGTTAACGTTGCAAACAATGAGCCTCTTAAGGAAGCGCTTACATTCTATACAGACCTTACAAAGAACGGTCTTACACCTTCAGTTGAGCAGGATACAGCTCTTGGTGGATACCAGAGATGGCTTGATGGACAGGTTGCATTCTATGCATGTGGAACATGGGACGTTGCAGCATTCATGGATGACGCTACATTCCCTTACAAGTGGAACCTTTGCGGATGGCCTGTAGGACCTTCAGGTGACGGAAGATCACACACATGGATGGGATCAGTTGGTTACTGTGTATCTGCAACATCTGAGAATCCTGATCTTGCAGCACAGCTCGCAGCTAAGCTTTCAACAGACGAAGAAGGTCAGAAGGCTGTATCAGGTATCACAACTGGTGAGTCTATCCAGCTTCCTAATATCACAGAGCTTGCTTATGGTGAGTTCAAGGATGCTGTAAACAGCGGCAAAGTTCCTTATGCTTCAAATGTAGATGTAATATTCGGATATTTTGATGGTAATGATCACTATGCAGCAGCACTTCAGGAAACAGATTACACATACAATGCTGAGTGGTTCACTCCTTTCTGGTCAGGTGTATTCAATATCAAGAATGGCGATATCAGTGTAGAGGATTATTTACAGCAGGTTGAGCCTGAAATGCAGGAAGCTCTTGACGAAGCAATCGAGCTTCAGAATTCTGCGACAAACTAATGGGTTATCATTCTAGCCCCTTCACAAATGAAGGGGCTGGATTTTTAAGGAGTATTTTTTTATGGCATCAAAAAAAGTAAAAGTTCAGATGTCTGCGATGGCAAAGAGAGAAGAACGCTGGGCGTGGCTCTTTATTGCGGCTCCGTTCGTGGGGTTCATGCTTTTTATGGCATATCCAATTGTGTTTGCCCTGATTGCCAGTACAAGCAAATGGACAGGCATTAACTCACTATGGGGTAATATTGTAGGCCTTAGGAATTACATCAAAATCTTAAATGACGCAAAATTCTGGAAAGCTATGGGAACTACTATCATTTATATGATTGGGATCCCGATTGGGATGATTCTTGGAATTCTTGTAGCTATGGGATTGAACAGAAAGATTCCCGGAAAGAGATTTCTCACTACAATGTACTATGTACCGGTTGTTTCTTCACTGGTTGCTGTGTCGATTCTCTGGGCTTGGGTTTTCAACTATGACTATGGTCTTTTAAACGGAATCTATAAGGCACTCACCGGTCTTCATGGTCCTAACTGGCTCGGAGATGAGCTGATGGTAAAAATATCCCTCATCATCTTCATGGTATGGAAGGGACTTGGAGGCACAATTATCCTATATCTTGCAGGACTTCAGAACATTCCGAGAGATTATTATGAAGCAGCAATGATCGATGGCGCTAACAGCTGGCAGAAGTTTAAGAGCATCACACTGCCGCTGCTTTCACCTGTTACATTCTACGTACTTATTACTTCACTTATTGGAGGATTCCAGGTATTTGTAGAAGTGCAGGTTATGACACCTTCAGGTGGACCGAACTACAGTGCAGCAACAGTAGTGTTCTACCTGTATGAAAAGGCGTTTACCAACGGTCAGCTCGGCTACGGTAGTGCAGTAGCAGTAATTCTTGCGATTATCATATTCATTATCACTGCCATCAATTTTTGGGGACAGGATAAATGGGTAAAAACTATAGATTAAGGAGGTGTGACAGATGGAACTTGCACTGAAAGCAAAATCAAATGCGAATTCAGACTCATCAAGAAGATCAAAAGCAAACGCAAAAGATTACCAGAGTGATCGCGTCACATCTTCGAAAGAGAAGGCCATGAACGTGGTGATCTTCATAGTTCTTTTTCTGTTTGCAATTACAATGGTGTTTCCGCTTATTTATATGGTAGCAACATCATTTATGACAAAAAATCAAATATTATCAGGATCATTGACACTATTTCCGAATCCTATTCTTATAGGAAAATATAGTCAGGTTCTCAGCAAAGGACAGTTTATCTCGGGAATTATCAATACTGTTACGGTTGAGATCCCGGTTTTGTTAATCGGTGGATTTACATCATCGCTTGCGGCATTTGCATTTGCAAAGATGAACTTTCGCGGGAAAAATGCACTATTCCTTGCGCTTCTTGCAACAATAATGATTCCTTTTGCAGTTGTTATGATTCCACAGTATGTATTGTTTACAAAGCTTGGATGGACTAATTCACTGGCTCCGCTTATCATTCCTGGATGTTTTGGCAATGTCAGTATGATATTCTTCCTAAGACAGAATTTGTACAGCATACCGACAGAGCTTATGGATGCAGCAAAAATCGATGGCTGTAACTACTTTGAGATATACTACAAAATATTCCTGCCTCTTATGAAGGGTGCTCTTGGAACACAGCTTATGCTTTGGTTTATGGGAATATGGAATGACTATCTTGCACCTACGATTTTCCTTAGAAGTGAGAAACACTGGACATTGCAGGTGGTTATCAGATCCTTTAATTCGTACTATGCAATCCAGAGTGATTATGCGCTTATTATGGCGGCTTCGGTAATAGCAATGCTTCCTACACTGGTATTATTCTTCTTATTCCAGAGAGTAATCATTGAATCTATTGCTATAAGTGGTATTAAATAAAATTTTGATTAATAAAAAAGCTTCCCCAATTAAAGCCTTCCCCTTTGGAGGGAAGGTGGCACATCGATTAAAGCCTTCCCCTTTGGGGGGAAGGTGGCACGAAGTGCCGGATGAGGGGAAGCTCTTATTTTTATGCCTCAGTAGAAATAGGACTGTAAGCAATCTTTACATTTATATCCTGACTGTAGTTTCCGAAAGTCTTACCAAATATTGTCAGACCGCCCACATGCTCAGTGTCTTCGGGAACAGCCATTTTAAACTTGATTGAACTTTTGCTTGTCAGATTGAAGTGATCAATGTTGATGTCTGAAATCTGTAAGCCATCAATAAAAGTACCACGATGATTTATCACCAGCATTTTAAGTAATCCATACTGATTCCAATTGGGGAACCACCAGTCCGGAGTGAAGATACCCTTCACATCACCGAAATCTCCGGGTGAAATCCATTTTCCAAGAAACTCATTATTGAGATAAAAATGAATGTCTGAAGGCCACACATTATTAACTCCGGGAGCTTCACTTGAAAGCTCTGCAGAGATACATATCTCATCTATTTTCTGATTGAAAGGAATAAAGTTTGGAACTACATATTCCACATGTCCCTTTGTGAACCAGAGAATATCTGCATTGTAGCGATCGGGATGAGAGAAGTATCTGGTGTCATCCACCTCACCGATAATATTGGTTGAGGATGCAAGACCGCAGGTAGGAAAAACTTCGTAATCAGCGAATTGTCCAACCTTGATGTCTGCAGTATATATATTTTCGTTCTTTTCTTCGTCCTGAATATCTATAAGAATTTTGTCTACATGAACAGAGCAGATTTTTTGATTACCATGTCCGTTTGTCTCGTTGCTGACAGTAATCATACCGCATTCTTCAAGCTTTCTTATATGGCTTGTGAGCGCACCATTGGTAATATTAAGCCTGCTTGCGAGCTCATTCATGTTCATTCCGTTTTCTTCCAATAGAATTTTGATGATTTCGATTCTGACATCAGATCCCAGAGCCTTGAAGAGGTCGAGCCCTTCTGATAAAGATTTAATATGAAGCATGACTACTCCTTTAAATAAAAGTAAAATATTTAACAAAAATATAATATCACAGAAAGCAGCTAGCTTTCAATAAAATAAAAATCGATGTTTGGCTTTGTTTTCATAATGGAAACAGTTAAAATTAAAAGAAAACAGGAGGAGATCACATGAACGAGAATATTACAAAGAGAAACGAACTGCTGGCTCAGAAAGTAATAAAAGGTCTTGAATCAAGAAATATGAGCGGTTACTACGCAGCTACAAGAGAAGAAGCTGTAAAGAAGGCTCTTGAAATCATTGAGGAAGGCAGCACGGTTACCATGGGCGGAGCGATGTCGGCTCACGAGATAGGACTTGTAGATGCTGTGAAAAACGGAAACTACAACTTTATCGACAGAGATGCTGCTACGGATAAAAGAGCTGCAATGCTTGCGGCTTATGATGCGGATGTATTTCTTTCAAGCGCAAATGCAATGACAGAAGATGGCATAATAGTGAACATTGATGGAAATTCTAACAGAGTATCCGCTATAGCCCAGGGGCCTAAAAAGGTTCTCTTTATAGTAGGAATGAATAAAATCTGTGACGATCTTGACGGCGCTATGAAGAGAGCACGAAATGTGGCAGCTCCGATTAATGCTCAGCGTTTTGGACTCTCCACACCATGTGCAAAAACCGGTGCATGCATGGATTGTAAATCTCCGGATACAATTTGCTGTCAGTTTTTGATTACTAGATTTTCAAGACATGAAGGCAGAATACATGTAATTCTTGTAAACGATATTCTGGGATTTTAATTTGACGGATTTTAATAGAGGCTCATAACATGACACGAATAGATGAAAAAATTAAATTCCTGGAATCATCTGAAAAACCGCTGTCTGCAGATATATATTTTATAGAAGGAAACGAATATACATATATTATAGATGCAGGCAGCAATGATGCAGCATTTGAGTATATAAACAGCATCGATAAAAAGAAAATTATCATCACTCATTTTCATCAGGATCACTGCGAAAACATGAATCGAATCAATATTTCCGACGATAATCTTTATGTTGGAAAACACACCCGGAAAACTATAGGAAAAGGAACGATAGTTGAAACAGAAATAAAAATAAATGACGGAATTAACATAAGAATTCTTCCTATAAAAAACAGTCATGCAAAAGATTCTCTCTGCGTGGTTGTTAATGATGAGTATCTTTTTCTGGGTGATTCCTTTTACAGCAGCACAAAGGGATACAACGTATCGCTATTGCATGATGAAATAGCGCTTCTTGAGAGTATAACTTTCAGCAAGGCAGTCCTTAGTCATGATAACACGATTCACGACCGAGACTATGTACTTGGAAATCTCAAAGAAATTTTTGCTCTTAGGCAAAAGAATCAACCATTTATCAGCAATGAACTACTAAGGAAATATGAGTGATAATATTATGAAAAGACCTTTGACTAAGATGCTTGTCATCTTACTATTTGTTTGTGGTTGCAGTAAAGAACATACGGTGACTCAAAAGCAGCCTGAATCTGTGAATCAGGAAAATTTGGAAAATACAGAAAAACCATCAGAGAATAGTGACGGACAAACCGGACAATCTGAGCAGGAAGAAGTAGAGATAGAAACAGTAGAGGCAGAAGAGACAGATCAACCGGACAAACCGGATCAATCCGATCAATCAGAGGCTCAACCTGCGGAAAATTCCCTGACACTTTGCATGGTTGGAGATATTTTGCTGCACACACCTATAGAGGAGAGATCACGCGACGATAACGGAACTTACGATTTTGCACCCATATTTTCAGAGATGAAGGATGATATCTCATCTTATGATATTGCGGTTGTTAACGAGGAAGTTATCATAGGCGGTGAAGAACTGGGCATAAGCGGATATCCTGCTTTCAACGCTCCTTATGCTATAGGAGATGCCCTTGTAAACTCCGGCTTTGATGTCATATGCCATGCAACAAATCATGTACTTGATAAAGGAAAAAGCGGTCTTTTAAATACTTGCAACTTTTGGAACGAAAACTATCCGGACATAACAGTCATAGGTATAAACGAGGCAGCGGAAGATAAAGAACGTGTAGATATTATAGAAAGAAACGGGATCAAAATCGCGCTTCTTAATTATACATACGGAACAAATGGCATCTCGCAGCCTGCTGACATGCCGTATGCAGTTGACCTTCTGGAGGAAGATAAAGTCATAAAAGATCTGGAATATGCAGAGCAAAATGCTGATTTTACTGTTGTATTTCCGCATTGGGGTACGGAGTATCGTCTTACCCCGGACTCGTCACAGCAAAAATGGACAGGCATATTTGAGGAGCATGGAGCAGATCTTGTCATTGGAACGCATCCGCATGTTATAGAGCCTATTGAGTTTATTGACGACAAAATGCTTGTCTACTATTCTTTAGGCAATTTTGTAAACTGGACTTCCGGAACAGGTGAAGGGACCACCAACAGAATGGTTGGCGGAATGGCAGGTGTTACCATAAAAAAGGACAGTGATGGTGTTACTTCCATATCTGATTATGGAGTAAAGGCCCTTGTCTGTCATGTGTCAGATGAAAAAGGCGGAATCAGGGTTTTTCCGCTGCGAGATTATCCCGAGGAGCTTGCAGCAGTAAATGCAATAATTGCACAGGACAGTTCCTTTTCAAAAGAAAAGTGCATAGAGCTGTGCAATGAGGTATGGGGAGATACATGGGACTGATAGTATAGTCGGATTGGAGAATGAGATTAAATTTATGGTGGATATTTTTGGAACACTAGGACCAAGCTGTAATGATGAAGCAACGCTAAAAGCTATGTTTATGGCAGGCATGACAGGGGTAAGAATTAATTTGTCACACGTTATGCTAAGAGATAATGAGGAACTGCTTAATTTTGTAAAAAGGGCTGCCGAATCTGTATGTATAGATCCCAAAATCCTTATCGATTTGCAAGGACCTGAGCTTAGAATCGGCAATCTTCAAAAAGAAATAAATTTATGTTCCGGAGATGAAATACCGGTTAGGCGTGAAGGCTATCATGGAGTAATCTCTGATGTTATCCCTCTCGATAAAAGAATATTTGAAGAGATGGAAGAAGGAGATGAGATACTTCTTGATGACGGGAAGATACTTGCCGGAGTAGAACATAGGAGCAACAATGAGGCAATACTCAAAATAATCAGAGGCGGAATACTTAATAGTAGGAAAAGTATTCTGATTAAAGGAAAAACAATTCTGATGCCAACACTTACATCTGATGATATTAGCAATATCAGTGACGCAGTTAAGCTCGGGGTGACCGGTGTCATGCAGCCTTTTGTCAGGAACAGGCAGGATCTTCAAATACTTAGAAAAACATTGGATGATGCAGGTGGAGATAAAATAGAGATATACGCCAAAATCGAAAACATGGATGGCGTTGGAATGCTTCCGGATATAATGGATGAATGCGATGAGATAGTAATTGCCAGAGGCGACCTTGGAAATGCGATGCCTCTTTGGGAGCTGCCGTATGTACAGAAGCGTATATCAAAAGAATGCCGAACCAGATCAAAACGTTTTATGGTAGTTACCCAGATGCTGGCATCGATGGAACACAGTCCCATTCCAACCAGAGCAGAAGTAAGCGACATTTATAATGCTGTTGCGGATGGAGCATCCTCTGTAATGGTTACGGGAGAGACTGCGATCGGTGAATATCCGGTGGAAGTAATTGGATTTTTATCAAAAACGGCATTGCAATATGAAAAATCCAAGAAAATATAGAGATGTTATTACGTGAAAACTCAGTATATATCAGGGGATATGGGAAACGCAAAAATTTTTTTTGATTTTTTGAAAAAAAATTCAAATTTATTGTTGACACTATATAACCTTAGTGATATATTAAATATCGCTGCGGCGCACGGCAGTAAACAGAAAGCCCGCGAGCCCAGTATTTATCAGCACTTTGACAATAAAATAGTAATGCAACCCTGAAAATTCCAAAAAGAATATTCAGAGAACAAAACAACCTAACTTAGGTAAAAACGGACAGAACAAAGCCAAGCAATGTTCTGGCCAGAGAGAACTTGATTACTAAGACCCAAAAGGGTTTAAGTAATAGATTTAAACGTGAGAGTTCGATCCTGGCTCAGGATGAACGCTGGCGGCGTGCCTAACACATGCAAGTCGAACGGAGATTTAACGCTGATGAGGCTTCGGCGGAATCTTGTTAAATCTTAGTGGCGGACGGGTGAGTAACGCGTGGGCAACCTGCCTCGTACTGGGGGATAACAGTTGGAAAC
>NZ_ATVV01000034.1:0-38971 GCF_000420905.1 Butyrivibrio sp. AD3002
CAGCAATCATGTTTGTACTTGGAAATATCAATTCCTGCAAAGTACATAGACATTAGATAAAACCTCCTGATTATTATAGTTGGCACTGTTGTCTACCACAGAGAAATCGACTGTGTAATCACGTAAATCTAAACGTCAAGCGTTAACAAACTAATTACCAGTATTAGACGAAAAGCTGTGGTCTGAGTCACCTCGTACCAGTCAAAGCTGTAATGAAATAGCAACAGATCCACAGTGCCTAAATAAATATATCAGAAAAGGATTAGAAATAGCCCAGAGAACCTGGGAGAAAGGAATAATCCAATCACTTTTCTAACATGATTGGATTATACGTGACTAAATGTACGGAATTTTTATGGAGGCCTGGGTTATATTCAAGCAGTATGGCGGTAATGGATATCTTCTTGTACTGTTCTTAGCTTCAATGCTGTATCTTCTTATTGCTGAAAAGGATATGAGGAAAAAGCTTGTTATGGCCGTGGCTCCTCTGATCATTTTAGTGGGATTTTTTATTCCGGTAACCAGAATTGCATATGTGGCAAAAATTCCAGATGGTGGAGATACTTATTACAGAATTTTATGGCTTATTCCCATGAGTGCGATAATAGCTTATGCAGGATGCAAATTATTCATGGAGCATAAGCGGATAGGACTGGTGGTTGTCAGTGCACTTATAATCCTTAGCGGAAGCCTGGTTTATAAAAATGAGTATGTTAAGGATGCAGAAAACGCTTACCACATTCCGCAGGTTGTTATCGATGTATGTGATGAGATAAGTCCGGAGGAGGGAGAACCCAGAGTAAGAGCGGTGTTCCCGGAGGAGTTTATCCATTTTGTAAGGCAGTATGACACGAATATTCTTATGCCTTACGGACGTGACGTCATCCATAATGATTATTACAATGCCGTTTATGTAGCTTTTCAAAAACCCGAAGTTATCAATGCAGAGGAACTTTTAGAGGCTACGAGACAGGCTCAGTGCAATTACATTGTTATGTACAAAGACAGACAGATTGATGTAAAACTTGAGGATATGGGACTGGAATTAGTAAATATGGTTGGTGGATACAATATCTATAAGGATCCGGAGATTGCTCAGTGACATTTAATTCATATTCCTTTATTTTCATATTTCTACCCGTCTTCCTTTTGGGAGTAGGGGGGATTCAGCGTTTTTTATCTGAAAATGAGAGAGCGGATACGCTGATGAAGCTATGGCTGATAGTAATGTCAGCCTTTTTCTTCGTGGGATACGGAGCTTTTTCTATCTGTATCTTTCTTTTGAGCATTGTCTGGAATCTGATATTCTCATGTGTATTATGTAAAAAGATAAAAAGCGTAGTTTTAGAAAAAGATGGCTCTGTGACTGCAATAAAAGCTGTTGCCATAACAGGTAATGCCCTGCTTCTTGCGGGCTTTAAGTTTTTTGGCGGCGGCGCAATGCCTGTTGCGGTGAGCTTCTACACCTTTTCTCAGATAATGTTTATAGCTGAGCTGGGAAAGGAGATAAAAGCAGATTTCAATCCTGTCGATTATCTGTGCTATATTCTCTTTTTTCCTAAAATTCTTCAGGGCCCGATTGCTGATTATAAAAGTGTAATGGGTGGCCTTAAGGATCTTAGTAAAAAAAAGCTAAAAGCAGAGGATTTTACATACGGAATAATGCTGTTTTCCATGGGACTTGCCAAAAAGGTGCTTCTTGCGCAGGTGCTCGGAAAAGGTGTGGATTTTGGCTATGGCGGCGTTACGACTATGTCAGCGCTCGATGCCATTTTGGTTGCGGTTTCATATTCCTTCCAGCTGTATTTTGACTTCAGCGGGTACTGTGATATGGCTGAAGGAATCTGCAGGATGATTGGAATGGAGCTCACAAGAAACTTTGATGCTCCGTATACCTCTGAAAATATAGCTGAGTTTTGGGACAGATGGCATATTTCACTTACGAAGTTCTTTACAAGATATGTCTACATACCGCTGGGAGGCAGCAGAAAGGGAATTTCAAGGACTTATATCAATATTCTGATAGTATTCCTGGTTAGCGGAATATGGCATGGAAATGGCCTGAATTTTGTTATATGGGGTATGATGCACGGCGTGCTGATGGTGCTTCTAAGGGTTTTTCGTGCAGCCGCGCATGCCAAAGATGAAAGTGAAAAAGATCTTGCTAAGACTAAAAATGTAATGGCCTTAGGATTTAGACATGCCATTAATACAGCTCTTACTTTTATATATGTGACAGCAGCCTGGGTCTTTTTCAGGGCAAAAGATATATCTGAGGCACTTACTCTTCTTGGCAAAATTGTCAATATCGATGCCTGGAGAGGTCTCAATATATCAATCAAGTTTGCGGAATGCTTTATGATGGATGAAATCTGGTATATGTTTAAAATCACACCTATACCCGGATGGAGTAAGAGTAATTACATTTGTATGTGGATAATACTGATTTTTTCTGCAATTATGATTTTTGGCGGCAATACGGCGAGGAAAATAGCAGAGAAAAGTGCAGCTTTTATATGTAAAAAAGAGGATGCTTCAAGGGTGGGATCCCTTGCCGTATCAATGCTCTACGGAGTGCTTTTTGTATGGGGAGTCCTGAGCCTTGGCGGTGTCAGCACCTTTTTGTATGTTAATTTCTGATAGTTTGAGGTATGAAATTTGAGTAAAAGAAATGCCAAAAACTTCATATTCAGCTTTTGCGCGGTGGTACTGGTGCTGCTTTTTTTTGTATCGGCGATAGTAATTTATGTTGATCCGTTTTTCCATTTTCATGCGCCGCTCCAGGGATTTCCCTATATCGTGGATAATCAGCTTTCCCAAAATCCCGGAATGGCGGAGAGGATGGATTATGACAGCTGTATAATAGGATCATCAATGACTGTTAATTTCCATACGGATGATTTTGGTGAGCTTATGGGACTAAATACGCTCAAGCTCTCCTACAGCGGGGCTTATCCGCGAGATGATTACAATATCTTAAGTATTGTATTTGACAAAAATACTCCAGCAAGGAAGAAGAATCCCGTTAAGGCTGTGTTTTTAGGGCTTGATATACCGACTATGACTGCGGCTACGGATGAAATTAAGTATGAGCTTCCGATGTACCTTTATGACAAAAATCCCATAAATGATGTGAAGTACCTCTGGAATAAGGATGTGATTCTTGAGTATATCCTCAAGCCGATTATCCAGAAAAAGGGAACAAATCTGTCCGAGGTCTACGCCAGCTGGTGGACGGAGGATTACTACAATATTCAGTATGTTATGCACGGCTATGAGGCCCCGGAGGCTGTTATCGATGAAATGGATGCTGATCTCCTGATACCTCAGACGAAAGAAAATCTGGAGACAAATATTTTACCATTTATAAAAAATAATCCGGATACGGTTTTTTATATTTTTTTCCCGCCTTACAGCATTCTTTACTGGAATAATGTGCTCACGGAAAATCATTTTGAAGCTACGATGAAGCAATATGAGTTTGCGGCAAACGAACTTTTGAAGTATGATAATGTGCGTCTGTTCTATTTTCAAAATATGGAGGAGACAGTGACAGACCTTAATAACTATGCGGATTATACGCATTATAATCCGAGAATAAACCGCTATATGACCGAGTGTTTTGCTGATGGAACGCATGAAGTCAGAAGCATTGAAGAGTTCAGAGATGAACTTCAAAAGATGCGGCGGATAATTGCGGAATTCGATTTTGAAGAGTTGCTTTCTGCTGAATACTGATTAGGATCTATTTAGGTAAGTGAGGTTTTTTATGACAGATTTCAGATCAGAGGACAAAGGAAACAGAAACGGTGGAGGAATACCCGGATGGGTACATCTGGTGATTCTCGGACTCATCGTTATACTGATCGGTTATGGATCTTTCAGACTGATCAAGTGGAACAAAGGAAGAGATGTTGAGCAGGTCGACGAGGATACTTCGGAATATGATGTAGAAATCCTTGATCAGATTTTTCTTCTGCCTTCCGATAAGAGAGAGGGGCATGAGGATGATGGCCGGGAGACCATACTTGTACTCGGTAATGATTCCGTTACTTATGATCTTTCCGAAGACGGTGTATGTGAACAGATTGCCAAAAGTACAGGAAGCACTGTGATAAATGCAGGATTTGGCGGAAGTACAGTTGCACTGGGAACTGCTGATGGCCAGGGCGACATCATGGATAAGTTCAGTTTTTATAACTGTGCAAAGGCATTAACGCAGGATGGCACGAAGGAAATTCTTGATGCAGCCTGGACTTTGGGAGATATCACACTGGAACAGCATGCTCAGGCGCTCTGTGATCTTGATATGAATACTGTTGATACTCTGGTTATTTACTACGATGCTTCAGATTATATCAAGCTCCGTCCCGGTATGAATCCCGGAGATAAGATGGATCCTGTAACCTACATGGGAGCATTGGATTCCGGTATCAGAATGATTCAGGAAAAATATCCTTTTATCAGAATTGTATGCATGTCCTTTACCTTCTGCTATGCCTACGATGCAGACGGACTTCTTAAAAACGGAGACAGGGTGGACTTCGGTAACGGTAAGCTTACCACATACCTTCAGCATATGATCGATACCTGCGGAGAGACCGGAGTCTCTTTTATAGATAACTATTACGGGACTATAGATGAGGGGAACAGTGCAGAGAATCTGCTTGATAACATTCATGTAAATAAGGATGCCAACAAGCATATTGCCACTCATTTCGCGGAGGCTATATATGGGAAATAAGATTCTGGCTATCATAGTTCTTCAGGGAGCTGTTTTCATTTATTCCCTGACGACGGTTATAAGTAAACTTGTTTCCAACTACAAGCTTTTATCAAAAGAGTTTATATTACTATATCTCCTGGATTTTGCTGTTCTGGGTATATATGCGATACTCTGGCAGCAGCTTTTAAAGCGATTTGAATTGTCGATAGCCTATGCAAATAAAGCAATGACTCTTCTGTGGTCGCTTTTGTGGAGTACAATCCTTTTTCATGAAGGAGTGACACTCCTCAAGGTTATAGGCGTGGCGCTTGTAATAGCAGGAACAATTGTACTTAATTCTCCTAATAAAGGAGGTGCGGCATGATTCCTTTTATTGCACTTGCCCTTTGCGGACAGCTGATAGCTTCAATATCACAGATGCTTCTTAAAAAGAGCTCCGGAACAGAGTATCCGAACTTTATCAGACAGTATCTGAATATACTGGTTATCGGAGGATACGGATTACTGGTGGTATCGATGTTTGTGGCAATCATCTGCTACGGACATATGCCTTATATGTATGTAGTAATAATAGAACCTATCGGATATATCATGGTCATGTTCCTTAGCAGAATTTTCTTCAAGGAAGGGATTACGAAAAACAAACTGATAGGAATGGCGCTTATACTTGCCGGCATTTTAATATTTTATCTCCCCGGCAATTTGCATTAATTTATGTAAACAGTTAGAATACAAAATAACTTATAAAGATTTTCTTTTTGGAGGATATTTAATGAGAACTTATCTTGTAACAGGTGGTGCCGGATTCATCGGTTCCAACTACATACACTACATGTTTAAGAAGTATGACAATGAGATCCGCATAATCAATGTGGATGTACTTACCTATGCAGGTAACCTTGAGAACCTCAAGGATGTCGAGGGAAGAGACAACTATACATTTGTTAAGGCAAATATCTGCGACAGAGATGCCATCAACAAGATTTTTGAGGAAAATGACATCGACAGAGTTGTTCATTTTGCAGCAGAGAGCCATGTTGACCGCTCAATCGTTAATCCCGAGATCTTTGTTGAGACCAACGTTCTCGGAACAGCTACAATGCTTAACGCAGCAAAGAAGGCATGGGAGCTTCCCGATGGTTCCTTCAAGGAAGGAAAGAAATTCCTCCATGTAAGTACCGATGAGGTTTACGGATCACTTCCCGAGGATCCCAACGCTTATTTCTATGAGGATACACCTTATGATCCTCACAGCCCTTACTCAGCAAGTAAGGCAAGCTCAGATATGCTTGTTAAGGCTTATATGGACACATATAAGTTCCCTGCAAATATAACCAACTGTTCCAACAACTACGGACCGTTCCAGTTCCCGGAGAAGCTTATACCTCTTATGATTCACAATGCTCTTGAGGGTAAGGCACTTCCCGTTTACGGCGACGGTAAGAACGTTCGTGACTGGCTCTATGTTGAGGATCATGCCAAGGCAATCGATATGGTTCAGGAACAGGGCAGACTTTTCGAGACCTACAACATCGGCGGACACAATGAGAAGCAGAACATTGAGATCGTTCAGACCATCATCGATGTACTTCGCGAGTCTCTTGATGATTCAGATCCCAGAAAAGAGAAGCTCACATATGACCTCATTACATATGTTGAGGACAGAAAGGGACACGACCGCCGCTATGCTATCGCTCCCGATAAGATCAAGAAGGAGATCGGCTGGGAGCCTGAGACGATGTTCAAGGAAGGCATCAGAAAGACCATCAAGTGGTTCTTTGCTAACGAGGACTGGATGGAGCATGTAACAAGCGGAAATTATCAGAAATATTATGACAGTATGTATGGCGATAAGCTGTAATACATTATCCGTAAGATAGGACATTACAATAACAGGAGAGCTTTGGTAAGGCTATTTACCGGGCTCTCTCTTGTTGCGTTTAAGAGCAATGGAGAAAAGATGAGCAAAATATCAATTGTCGTTCCGGTTTATTACAACTCAGACACCCTGGAGATGCTCTACGATGACATGAAGGAGAAAATCTTCGATAAACTCGGAGATTACGAACTTGTCTTTGTGGATGACGGATCCGGAGATAACTCCTGGGAAATCATGAATAAGATCGCAGAAAAGGATGAGAATGTTGTCTGCACGAGACTCTCAAGAAACTTTGGTGAGCATGCGGCCATACTTGCGGGATTATCTGTTTGTACCGGTGACTGCGCCGTTACAAAGCAGGCAGATCTTCAGGAGGATTCAACCCTTATTCTCGATCTCTACGAAAAGTGGAAGGAAGGGAATAAGGTAGTACTTGCGATAAGAGCTGAACGCGATGAAGGTGCGGTTAAGAAGTTCTTTGCCGGAATGTATTACTGGCTTGTGAGAAAGACAATCAATAAGGATATGCCTCAGGGCGGCTGTGACTGCTACCTTCTGGACAGACAGGCAATAAATGTTCTGGAGATGATGGATGAAAAGAACTCATCGCTTACACTTCAGGTCATGTGGATAGGCTTTAAGTCCGCCAAGGTATACTTCCACAGAAAGGACAGGACAGTCGGCAAATCCCGCTGGACCTTTGGAAAGAAATTTAAGCTTGTGGTGGATTCCATGATGAGCTTTTCCTATTTCCCGATCAGGATGATGAGTATTTGCGGAGTGATTTTCGCCATAGCTGCATTTGTAGGCATTATAAGCGCAATCTATGAGAAGCTCACCGTCGGAACTCCGATAGCGGGTTATGCATCCCTGATGTGCGTGGTTTTGTTTGCATCCGGAATGATAATGCTGACACTCGGAATTCTCGGCGAATACATTTGGAGAGTACTGGAAGAATCCAGAAAGAGACCGCCGTTTATAATTGATACGATTCGTAAAAACGATAAATAATATATTTAATAATAAACCCATGATATAAATGGCGTTTTTATGTTATATTATAGGGTGATGTAGTTTTGCATACATCAAAGACAGCTGTGATATTACTTGAGAAAAATTGTTTTTGAATATACAGATTTGGAGGCCTTTTATGAAAGGAATTATACTTGCCGGAGGTTCCGGAACAAGACTTTATCCGCTTACCAGAGCTATTTCAAAGCAGATCATGCCGGTTTATGATAAACCTATGATCTATTACCCGCTATCTACCCTTATGCTTGCGGGAATACGCGAGGTTCTTATTATTTCTACTCCGAGAGATCTTCCGATTTTTGAGGACCTTTTCGGAACAGGAGAGCAGCTGGGTATGTCATTTTCATATGCTGTTCAGGAAGAGCCCAGAGGTCTTGCCGATGCGTTCATAATCGGCGCAGAGTTTATTGGCAGTGACAGTGTAGCACTGGTTCTCGGAGATAATATTTTCTATGGCCAGAGCTTCTCCAAGTTACTGAGGGAAGTGGCATCCAGAGAAAAGGGAGCGACAATTTTCGGTTATTACGTTCGTGATCCCAGAGAATACGGCGTAGTTGAGTTTGATGAGAACGGCAAAGCCCTTTCAATCGAGGAAAAACCGGAGCATCCTAAGAGCAATTATGCGGTTCCGGGACTCTATTTCTATGATAATGACGTAATTGAAATAGCAAAAAATGTTAAGCCTTCAGCCAGAGGAGAGATTGAAATTACAAGTGTTAACAATGAGTATCTTCGCAGAGGTACTCTTCGTGTTGAGACTATGGGCCGAGGCTTTGCATGGCTTGATACGGGTAATCATGACTCTCTTCTTGATGCCGCTGATTTCGTATGTGCATTCCAGAAGAGACAGGGACTCTATGTATCCTGCATAGAAGAGATTGCATATAAGAGAGGATTCATCAATAAGGAGCAGCTTCTTAAACTTGCTGAGCCTTTGATGAAGACTGACTACGGCAAATATCTTGTTGAGGTAGCAAATGGACTCTAAGGCGTTTAGATTGTCTATATTGGCGATTATTACCACGATTGTTCTCATCGGGGTGGTTGTTTATGCTGCAAACAGAGACCGCATAAATTCACTGATTGGTTCAGAAGGTGAATCGGAGGCTGTTGCCACACAGGCGGAGGAAGCAGTATCTACTACCGAATACGGAGAGCAGATTGGCGATAATCTTAAGGGCTTTCTTACTGCCGGAGATTTTTTTGATAAAAGCGAGCAACGTCCGTCCGTTGTAGTAGTGGTGGATAATGTTCCGGTACCGGCCAATGCGGATCCGGAAATATCAGGCGGAAATGTAGATTAATAGTTTGGAGGATCAAATATAAAATGGGACAGTTACAGGTTGAGACATGTGAGATTGAAGGACTTAAGGTTATCACTCCTCAGGTTTTCGGTGATGAGAGAGGATACTTCATGGAGACATATTCCAAGAGGGATTTTGAGAAAATCGGTATCCCCATGGAGTTTGTACAGGATAACCAGTCGGCTTCCAAAAAGGGAGTACTGAGAGGCCTTCATTTTCAGAAGAACTTTCCTCAGGATAAACTTGTTCGGGCAATAAAGGGAGAGGTTTTTGATGTTGCGGTAGATCTTCGTGAAGGCTCTGCAACTTTTGGAAAGTGGTTCGGAGTAGTCCTTTCGGCTGAGAACAAGAAACAGTTCTTTATTCCCAAGGGATTCGCACATGGTTTTATGGTAATGTCCGATTATGCTGAATTTGCATACAAGTGCACAGATTTCTATCACCCCGATGACGAGGGCGGTATTTTGTTCAAGGATCCCGAAATCGGTGTAGAGTGGCCCTATGAGGATGAGTCAGAGCTTACACTTTCCGATAAGGATACAAAGTGGGGTACACTTTCAGATTATAAAAAAGACCGCGGAGTTAAATAATGGCAAAGGAAAAGACAGATAAACTGCCTTTTATAAGTGAGCTTCCCAAGCAGGTGGGGCTGGGCATTTTCTATACGATAGCAATTGCTCTGATGCTGATCATCGTTTTGCACACCAATGTGCTTGCGGATCAGCATACCGAGATGCTTAAGAAGATATGCGCATGCATACTTATCGTAATGTCGATGATACTCGTTACCGCCTGGTACGATAAGCTCATGGTTTTGCCGGTGGAGCTTTATAATTCGAGGAAGCTGATCCGGAGACTGGCGGTAAATGATTTTAAAAAGAGATATGCCGGCTCGTATATGGGCATTGTGTGGGCACTGGTGCAGCCGGTGGTCACTGTTTTGATGTATTGGTTTGTGTTTGACAGAATATTCAAGCAAAAGCCAATGGCAGCAGGCGAGATCGATGTGCCCTATGTTTTGTTTCTTACGACGGGTCTGGTGCCGTGGTTTTTCTTTAATGAAGCACTGATGAACGGAACGACCGCTCTTCTTGAGTATAACTATCTGGTTAAAAAGGTTTTGTTCAAGATCAGTATACTGCCCCTGATAAAAATAATAGCCGCTCTTTTTATTCATGTATTTTTCGCGGGGGTAATGATTGCTATTTCATGCATGTATGGCTACTATCCTACGATTTATACAATCCAGATCATTTATTATGCGATATGTGAATTTATACTGGTTCTTTCCATATGCTATACAACCTGTGCTGTAGTGGTATTTTTCAGAGACCTCACACAGATTCTGGCTATAGTTCTTCAGGTCGGCCAGTGGGCAACTCCGATATTGTGGGATATAAATATGCTTCCCGACAATCTTAAGTGGATAATAAAGCTTAACCCCATGACGTACATCGTAAACGGATACAGAAATTCGATGTATGGTAATGAGTGGTTCTTTGAGCATTTTTATTCAAGTACTTATTTCTGGATAGTTGTAGTGGCACTGTTCTGCATAGGTTCTTTGATATTTAAGCGCACCAAAACGCATTTTGCGGATGTGCTCTGATGGAATAGCTGGAGAAATATACCGGGAAAGTATGGTTTATGGATAAAGACTTAGCGATTCAGGTTACCGACCTGACTAAAATGTATAAACTTTATAGTAAAAACTCAGACAGGTTAAAGGATGCACTTGGTCTGCTAAAGGGTAATGATTATACGGAGCACCTTGCTCTCAATCATGTAAATCTCTCTGTAAAAAAAGGTGAGACCATTGGAATTATCGGAACTAACGGTTCGGGAAAATCGACAATCCTTAAGATAATCACAGGAGTATTGTCACCGACTTCCGGATCGGTTGAAGTGGATGGCCATATTTCAGCCCTTCTTGAGCTGGGTGCCGGCTTTAATCTGGAGTACAACGGAATAGATAACATTTTCCTTAACGGTATGATGATAGGTTTCTCAGAGGAAGAGATCAAAGCCAGAATGGATTCCATTTTGGAATTCGCCGATATTGGTGATTATGTTTATCAGCCTGTTAAGACCTATTCGAGCGGTATGTTTGTGCGACTTGCATTTGCCGTTGCCATAAACATCGATCCCGAGATACTTATTGTAGATGAGGCACTTTCTGTCGGTGATGTGTTTTTCCAGGCGAAGTGTTATCACAAATTTGAGGAATTTAAAAAGCAGGGGAAGACGATTCTCTTTGTATCACATGACCTCTCGACTATAAGCAGGTATTGTGACAGAGCGGTTCTTCTTAACCAGGGTGTTATTCTCGGAGAGGGAACACCCAAGAAAATGATTGATATATATAAGCAGGTACTGGTTGGACAGTATCCGCTTCCCGAAAATGACTTTAAGTCCCTTCTTGAGGATGAGGACATAAGAGAGGCTGCAGGGAAAAAGGCAGATGCTGCTAAAAATGGTGATGCCGCAAAGAGTGCGCCCAAGGAAGAAAAATCCGATGCGCAAAATGAGATGGAAAATCCCGAGCTTCTGGAATACGGAAATAATGGAGCAAAGATTACAGAGTTCTATGCTACCGATTCAAAGGGACTTAGGACAAATTCAGTAATAAAAGGAACAGAATTCACCATACACATGAAGGTTAAGTTCCTCAGAGACATCAGTGCTCCGATATTCGCTTATACCATAAAAAACATTATGGGAATAGAGATTACCGGAACAAATTCTATGGTTGAAAAAGCATTTCTGGAGCCTGTTCATGAGGGTGATGAAAAAGAGATCACTTTCACGCAGAGAATGCTTTTGCAGGGAGGGGAGTATCTTGTTTCCTTCGGGGTAACAGGATTTGAACAGGATGATTTTGTAGTATACCACCGACTTTATGATGCGCTGAATATCACGGTTGTTTCCGATAAGAACACCGTCGGATATGTCGATATGGAATCGACGGTCAGTGTAACCGATGCTAAAAAGGAATAAGACATGCAGGAAGAAGTATTTATTGGGAATGTAAAACTGAATTTCAAGCATTATGCCGGACTGGATCTATACAGTGACGGGCCGATTGAGAAGGAAATCTTCGATATAGTCAGGAAACACAAGAAGGAAGAGTATCCTGAAATAATCGAGAAGAAGGCAAGCTGGCCTATTTTGTATCACCTCTCTGAGCTTAGAAGCAATATTGTAGAGTGGATTCCCATGACAGGAAAGGAAAAGGTTCTTGAGGTAGGTGCCGGATGCGGCGCCATTACCGGCATGCTTTCTGAGAAGGCAGGAGAGGTTATCGCCTGTGATCTTTCGAGAAGAAGAAGTGAGATTAATGCCACAAGAAATTCCGAATGTGACAACGTCACCATTCATGTAGGAAATTTCAGGGATATTGAGCCTGATCTTCCCGACAATTTTGATTTTATTTTCCTTATTGGTGTGTTTGAGTATGGACAGGGCTATATCGGAACGGAGAATCCGTATGAGAACTTCCTTACGATGCTTCAAAAGCACCTTAAGGCGAACGGACGAATAGTAATTGCCATCGAGAACAGGATAGGTCTTAAGTATTTCGCCGGAGCACCGGAGGATCACCTCGGAGGATACTTTGACGGAATTGAGGGCTATTCCAAGGATTCTGTAGCGAGAACTTTTACCAGAAATGGTCTGATTCGTATTTTCAAGAAGTGCGGCATAAAGGATTATCATTTCTATTATCCTTATCCGGACTACAAACTGATGACATCTCTCCATTCAGACAAATATCTCCCGGCATACGGAGAATTGCAGGATAATGTTCGTAATTACGATAGAGACAGACTCCTTTTGTTTAATGAAAAAAGAGCATATGAGTGTCTTATTAATGATGGGATGTATGGTGAATTCGCCAATTCCTTCGAAGTTATTTTGGGCCCCGGTTTCGATACTGTTTACTGTAAGTATTCCAACGACCGTGCCGATGAGTTCAAGATAAGAACTGATATAACAATCGATAAGCTCGGAAGAAAGCTTATCAAGAAATACCCTCTTACCGAGGCAGCAGAGGACCATATTTTCGGTATGCAGGATGCATACTATGCACTTCGTGAAAGATACAGGGGCGGAGACCTTGAGGTTAATGACTGCCAGCTTGATGAGAAGTCGAGATGTGCGATGTTTTCATATGTTAACGGAATTCCTTTGACAGCACTTTTTGACGCGTGTCTGGAATCGGATGATATGGATTCCTTTAACGCTTTGTTTAGAGAATATATGAGAAGAATCGGCTACAGACCTGATTATCCGGTTACGGATTATGATCTTATTTTCCCGAATATTCTTGTTAACGGACCTATCTGGACTATCATAGATTATGAGTGGACTTACGGAAAATGCATTCCGCCTAAGGAGTTGGCATTCAGAGCTCTTTACGGATATATGCTTGAGGACAGAAGCCGCGATAAGCTCGATGTAAAGGCTCTGTATGAACAGATTGGACTTACTGACGAGGAAATAAAGGGCCTTCTTAGTGAGGAGGCGGACTTCCAGAAGTATGTAACCGGTAGAAGAAAATCATCTGTAGAATTGTGGAAGTCAATAGGAAGGACTGCCATTGTTCCGAAGGAACTTGCCGGAAGCAGCGATACGGCCAGAAGTGCCGAGGAAATCCAGGTATATGTGGATGAGGGAGACGGATACAGTGAAGATGACTCCATTTTCCCTGATGAGACCTATGATGAGCACAATGAAGTTACAATTGATATCGAATGCAACGATCATGTGCAGAATATCAGAATTGATCCTGCATTTGCATGTTGCATTGTAACGATAAAGCAGGTTGTCTGGAATGATGTTTCGGTCGAGGAGGGAGAAGCCTTCATCTCAATTCATCCGAACGGCTCCTGGATATCCGAGGACAGTATTGTATTCGGAACAGATGATCCTAATATTGAATTTGGCTTTGCGGATAACAGAGTTGATAAAAAGAGGGAAAACCATCTTAGGGTAACAATGATGACAACTCTTATTCCAAAGGAAACAGCGGTGGCTTTGGAGGACTCACTCAGAGTTACCACTGATGAGAACGAAGAGGAGAAGGGAGAATTTTTTCGCAAGATTAAGAAAAAACTTCTTTCCAAATAAGGGGAAGCCCGGAACAGGGCAGTAAGAGATGCTGAAAGAGATTGCAAAGAATTTTCTTATCAACAACAGAAAAAGAGGCTACCAGAGTAAAGTTAAGGAATGTAAAAATGCCTATAACATCTGGGAGCACAAGCAGGAGAAGCATCCCATTTATGTATCAGGGGGGAGCGCTTATGAGGTCACTGGGAGACTTCAGCTTGTAACGGAGGTTGTTTCCTACACTAAGGTGTGGAGAGAGGCAGACCCAACGGCTACTGCTGAGACGATCCTTATTTTCGTGAGCCCCAAAGGAAGGCTTGCCGGACATGCTGTAGAGAATATCAGGCGATACTTTCAGGCTCATCCGGAAATCAATGTCGCGTATGGCGATGAGGATGAGATGGTCGGAAGAGGCAAATACGGTCATCCGTATTTTAAGCCGGACTGGTCGCCGGATACGTATCTTAATGCATTTTATATCGGAAGTGTATTTGCATGCAGGGCAAATACATATGAAGCAGCGGCTTCCGAGTATGATAATGCTCTTAGAATGCTCGGCGGAACGACAGGAGTAAAGAAGAATTCACCCGAAGCGGTGGGGCGTGAAGCAAGCATGCTTTCGGCCGACGTTCTTTTCTGTATGCTTGCCATAGAAGAGAGAGCATTCGGAAAGAGACAGGGAACGGAATTTCCGATAGGGCATATAGGAGAGATTCTGTTCCACAGAAATCCGGATACGGATGTTTTTTACGGAAGAAGTTTTCATAATTCAAGACATATGCTGATGAAGCCGGCAACGGTCAGCATTATAATTCCGACAAAGGATCATCCCGAAATTTTATATCAGTGCATGAAATCCATTGTTAATACCACTCACGAAAAGAACATTAAGTATGAGATAGTAATAGTGGATAATGGCAGCAGTGCCTATAACCGTGTAAGATACGGTTCATATATTAATCAGATTGACAAAGTAAACGGATTAACAAATATTTCATATTTATATAAAGTAGAGGAATTTAATTTTTCTCATATGTGTAACCGCGGTGCGACAAGGTCGGGAGGCGAGTATCTTCTTTTCCTTAACGATGATATCGAGGCTACTCAGGATGGGTGGATGCGAGAGATGCTTTCTCAGGCACAGCTTCGCCATGTCGGAGTTGTAGGCGCTAAGCTCCTCTATCCGGACTCCGATCTTATTCAGCATGCCGGAATTACCAATGTGAGACTCGGCCCTGTGCATAAGCTTCAGAAGATGCACGACCAGAAGTCGCATTACTTTGGCTTTAACAGAGGAATTCATAATCTGATAGGAGCGACGGGAGCATGTCTTATGCTCAGCCGCGAGAAGTTCAATGAGGTTGGCGGCTTCCCGGAAGAACTTCCGGTTGCTTTTAATGATGTAGACCTTTGCTACAGCGTATTCCAGAAGGGATATTATAACGTCTGCTGCAACCACATAAGCCTCTATCATCATGAGTCCCTGAGCAGAGGGCTCGATACTCTTGATATGAAGAAGATGGAGCGCCTTGCTGCAGAGTATGAGGTACTTATGAAAAGGCATCCCGGTTTTTATAACCATGATCCTTTTTACAGTCAGTACCTTACTGATGATGAGACCATAAGCGCCATAATTCCGTGTGAGGACTTTACTCCGGTACTTGATATTCCTTTCCATAATATCAAGGTGCATGAGAATGGGTTCGCCGAGGCCAGAGAGGATGCCTGCCTCAGAGTCGGAGTTGAGTATGCCGGAACCATGGAGAATTGGATGTACGGCGTCAGAGACGGCGATGTGGTAGACGGATATTTTGTTAAGGGCTACAGCTTTGTAATTGGCTCAGATAATGCATTTTTTGAAAGAAGACTCGTTCTCAGGCAGGTAGAGAGGTCTGATGAAGGTGCAAGACCGGCATCTTCTGTTGTATACAGTATGCCTGTTTATACCTGGTACAGACCGGATATTAAACTGAGATTACAGGATCAGATAGATGTTGACCTTACCGGCTATAAGGTGAGGATTGCGCCCGGGAAACTTGACCCTGGTTATTATCAGGTGGGAATGGCTGCCCTTGACCAGACGGGTAGTTTGAAACTCATAAACTGGGTGCCCAATTTACTTAAGGTGAAATAATGACTGAAAATACAGATTTTGATTTTAAAACAGCATATGAGAAAGAAAAGCTTAAAAGTGCAGATCTTGCGCAGAGAGTGGCTGACCTTGAAGATAAGAATCAGGAGCTTGAGTTTAAGCTTAACAGGATTAAATCCAATCCAATCTGGAAGGCAAGTACTCCCGCAAGAAATGTAATGCATTTCGTTATAAGGCAGAAGGATCGCGTGAAAAACGCAGGATCAGTAAGGGGAGTTATTGCCAAGCTTAAATATAAGCAGATTGAGCGTAAGGCGAAGGTTCACTATGGAACCGAAAGCTTTCCTTCTGAGGAGACAATTGCAACAGAGAGAAATGCCAGATTTGAAAAGATGCCGCTTATCAGTATTCTGGTTCCTCTTTATAACACTCCCGAGAATTTCCTCAGGGATATGATAGAGTCTGTTCTTAACCAGACGTATACAAACTGGCAGCTTTGCCTTGCTGACGGCTCAGATGCAGAGCATGGCTATGTAGAAGAGATTGTCAAAGAATATCAGAAGGACGAAAGAGCCGGGCGCGGAGAAGCCGACGGTGCCGGTATTCTTTATCACAGACTTGAGAAGAATACAGGAATTTCAGGTAATACAAATGAGTGCCTTAAGCTTGCGTCGGGTGAGTACATAGGACTTCTTGATCATGATGATATTCTTCATCCCGAAGTTCTGTATTACTATGTCAAAGCTATCAATGATGAGAATGCGGACTATCTTTACTGTGATGAAGCCACTTTTTCAGGTAAGAGCATTGATCACATGATAACGATGCACTTTAAGCCTGATTATGCGCCTGATAATCTGAGAGCAAATAATTATATCTGCCATTTCAGTGTATTCAAGAGATCACTCCTTGACGGCACAGAACTTTTCAGATCGAAATTCGACGGAAGTCAGGATCATGATATGATCTTGAGGCTTACGGACGCTGCAGAGCATATAGTTCATATCCCGAGACTTCTGTATTATTGGAGATCTCATGCGGGTAGTGTGGCATCGGACATCAGCGCCAAGAGCTATGCTATTGATGCAGCCAGAGGCGCTGTGGCAGATCATCTTAGAAGACATGGTTATGAACACTTTAAGATAACCAGTACCAGAGCGTTTGAGACGATTTTCAAGATCGCCTATGAAGTTGAGGGCATGCCCAAGATTTCTATCATAATCCCAACTTGTGAGCACATGGAGGATTTGAAGAGGTGCCTTGATTCGATATATGAAAAATCGACCTATGACAATTATGAGATTATTGTTGTAGAGAACGGAAGTACCTCAAAGGAAATAAAGAGCTATTACGATGAGCTCAGAAACGGAGCCATGAGCTCTGTTCTTAAAATAGTTGATTACTATGAGGATAAGAATAACCTGAATGAAGACGGTTCGAAGCCGCCGTTTAATTATTCCGCGGTAGTAAATTACGGTGTTAAGCATTCGACAGGTGATTACATTCTGCTTCTAAATAATGACACACAGGTTATTACCGTTAACTGGATGGAAGAACTGCTTATGTACGCGCAGCGTTCTGATGTCGGGGCAGTTGGAGGAAAACTCTATTTCCCGAACAGGAAGATCCAGCATGCCGGAATCGTATTAAGACTGGGAGCTCACAGAACGGCCGGACACTGTCATTACGGACAGGAGGGAATGAATCTTGGATATATGGGAAGACTGTGCTATGCACAGAATGTCTCAGCTGTCACAGGCGCCTGCCTTATGGTATCAAGGTCTAAGTACGATGAAGTCGGCGGATTTGACGAAGGCTTCAAGGTTTCACTGAATGATGTGGACTTTTGTCTTAAACTGAGAGAGAAGGGATATCTCAATATTTTCACTCCTTTTGCCGAGATGTATCACTTTGAATCGGCTTCCAGAGGGCTTGACCTGGAGGGCGAGAATGCGAAGAGATATGATGCGGAATCTGAGCATTTTCGTGCAAAATGGAAGGAAGTCCTTGATAAGGGTGATCCTTACTATAATCCCAATTTTTCTCTGGACCGAAGCGATTTCTCTCTGAATGTTGAGGGCTACAGCAGTTTACGCGATGCATAATTTGACTTTTGGAGTTAGGAATGATTAACTAAATATGTTGAGGGGATAACCTCACATTTGAAGGAGGATAAAGATGAGTGAAGTTTCAAAACAGCTTGAGTATTGGTTGAACGATCCTTACTTTGATGAGGATACAAAAAACGAGTTATTGGCTATCAGAAATGACGAGAAAGAGGTTCAGGACAGGTTCTATCAGGAGCTTGAGTTTGGTACCGGTGGTCTTAGAGGTGTCATCGGAGCAGGCACAAACCGTATGAACAAGTATGTTGTCCGCAAAGCGACACAGGGTCTCGCAAATTATATTAAGAAAAACGGTGGAGCTGACGGTGCAAAGAGAGGCGTTGCTATTTCTTATGACTGCCGCAGATTCTCACCCGAATTCGCAGACGAGACGGCAAGATGCCTTGCAGCAAACGGCATTAAGGCTTATGTGTTTGATGAGCTCAGACCTACTCCCGAGCTTTCATTTGCATTAAGAAAGCTTGGATGTATTGCGGGCGTTATGATAACAGCCAGCCACAACCCGCCGGAATACAACGGATATAAGGCTTATTGGGAGGATGGTGCTCAGGTTACTCCGCCTCATGATACAGGTATTATTTCAGAAGTTAAAGCTATTACTGACTACAACGATGTTAAGACCATGTCTAAGGACGATGCCATGAAGGCAGGCCTTTATGAGATCATCGGAAAAGATATAGATGATGCGTACATGGTAGAGCTTAAAAAGCAGATTATTCACCTTGATGCTATCAAGGAAATGGCTGAGAAGCTTACAGTTGTATATACACCTTTCCACGGAACAGGACTTGTTCCCGTAAAGAGAGTTCTTGCTGAGCTTGGCTTTAAGAATGTGTATATAGTTCCTGAGCAGGAACTTCCGGATCCTGATTTCACAACTCTTGATTATCCTAATCCCGAGGATCCCAAAGCATTCAAGCTTGCTCTTGAGCTTGCGAAAGAGAAGGATGCAGACATCGTTCTTGCAACAGATCCCGATGCGGACAGACTTGGAGTATATGCAAAGGATACTAAGACCGGAGAGTACGTTCCTTTCACAGGAAATATGTCCGGAATGCTTATAGGAGAATATATCCTTCGTGAGAGAAAGGCTACAGGCACTATGCCTGAGAGACCTGCGTTCGTTACAACCATTGTTACAACAAACATGGCTAGACGCGTTGCTGAGAAATACGGTCTTCATTACATCGAAGTACTCACAGGCTTCAAGTATATCGGTGAGCAGATCAGATTGTTTGAAGAGCATAATCAGGAATACAACTATGTATTCGGCCTTGAGGAGAGCTATGGCTGTCTTGCCGGAACACATGCACGCGATAAGGATGCAATCGTTGCTGTTATGATGCTCTGTGAAGTAGCTGCGTTCTGCAAGAAGAACAACCAGACTCTTTGGGATGCTATGATTGATATGTATGAGGATTACGGCTACTATAAGGAAGGTCAGTATTCCATCACCATGAAGGGCCTTGAGGGCGCTAAGGAGATAGCTGCTCTTATGGATAAGCTCAGAAATAATCCGCCTAAGAACTTCGGCGCATGGACTGTTGAGGAATTCCGTGATTACAAGACAGGAGAGACAGTTAACCCTCAGACAGGAGAAAAGGGTAAGACCGGTCTTCCGGAGTCCAACGTACTCTATTTTGCACTGGATAACGATTCATGGTGTTGCGCACGTCCTTCCGGAACAGAGCCTAAGATCAAGTTCTATATGGGTGTTAAGGGTACCAGCCTTGAGGATGCTGCTAAGAAGCAGGATGAACTCACAGCAGCTGTTAAAGCTCTTATCGATTAATTACAAAAGAAAACTTGTTAAAAAGGGCTGTCAGTTTGCCTGACAGCCCTATTCTTATCAAATACTTTAGCTTAGCATGATCAATAATATTAGAAAGACAATATCATATGCGAGAAGAAACGGCGTAGGAAGTGCGGTTGTCGCTGCCATGGAGAGACTCCGTAATCAGAGGGATGAGAATTACTTATATAAAGAGCCCACTGAGGAGGAACTTGAGAAACAGAGGAAGTGGTATCGTGCTTTATTAAATAATGCCGAAAAATCAAGAATGCTTCCTTTAATAAGTATTCTTGTGCCCTGTTACAACACGGACAGAGAGTTCTTTAAAGAGATGATAGAATCCGTCAAGAATCAGACCTACGGAAAGTGGGAGCTTATTCTTGCAGAGGCTCCGGTGGTCTCAAAGGGTAAAGCTATTTATCCTTTAACCGATATAATCGAGAGTTACTCCGGAGTAGATGGCAGAATAAGGCATATTTGCCTTAAGTCCAACGCCGGAATATCTGAAAATTCAAATGCTGCTCTTGATGCGTCAAGAGGAGACTATATGGCGCTGCTTGATCACGATGATGTCATTACAAAGGATGCTCTTTGTGAGGTTGCGATAGCTGCGATAAAGAATTATCCGAGACTTATCTATTCTGATGAGGATAAGTGCAATGCTGACGGGACCAGGTTTTTTGACTATCACAGGAAAAAGAAATTTAATCCCGATCTTTTTATGTCAAATAATTACATCTGTCATTTTACTACAATAAGATCCGATGTAATTCATACCTGTAGATTCAGAGGAGAATATGACGGTGCTCAGGACTATGATCTGTTCCTCAGAGCAGTAGGAAGAATCATGTGGAGCTCTGATTATGAAAAGCAGATAGTTCATATTCCCAAAGTGCTTTATCATTGGAGAAGCCATGACGGTTCTACTTCAGGTAATCCGCAGAGTAAGATGTACGCCTATGAGGCCGGTGCCAGGGCCTTAAGAGACTTTCTGAGGGCCAGCGGAATTAAGGCAACAGTATCGCATCTTAAGCATGTTGGGTTTTATCGTGTCAGTTACGATGACATTCTTGAAGCCAGAAAGGATATCGGAGTAATTGGCGGAAGAATCACGGATAAAAACGGAACTCTTATCGGCGGCAATTACCGCGCAGACGGAAAAGTAAGATATAAGGATCTTCCGAGAGGCTTCAGCGGAGGGCTGCAGCATCTGGCAGTTCTTGAGCAGGATACGGATGCAGTAGATATCAGATGTATGAGGATAAGAAGTGATCTGCTTGATCTTTATAAGCAGATATTCGGAATTCCCTATGATATGACCCTGGAAGGGAAGGCTATAGATGTTACCTCGCTGGGTACTGAAGAGGAACTGAGGGACAAATGTATTCGTTTCGGACAGGCTGTAAGGCAGCTTGGATATAAAGTGCTTTGGGATCCGAATTACGAGACAACAATCTGATCGTTATAAGAGGAATGAATTTTGGCAGATAATAAAGTGACAATAGTTATACCCAATTATAATGGTGCCAGGTTTCTTGATGCCTGCCTTAGGAGTCTGAAAAAGCAGACGATGGCAGCACCGGTAATAGTTGTGGACAATGGCTCTACCGATGAAGGTATTAAAACGCTGAGAAAATCTATGGAAAAACACAGCGGCTGTTATCCGGATGTAACTATTCATGAGCTATCTGAAAACACAGGTTTTGCGAATGCGGTAAATGTCGGAATAGAACTTTCCGAAACGGAATATGTTCTGCTGCTTAACAATGATACTGTAGCAGAAGAGAGAATGACCGAAAGGCTGCTTTCAGCTATCAGTAAAAACGATAAGGTTTTCTCTGTAGGTGCAAAGATGTTGCAGATGAAAGAGCCGCATAACATTGACGACAGCGGGGATCTGTACTGTGCCCTTGGCTGGGCATTTTCACCCGGAAGGGATAAGGACGGCAGCAGCTATGCAAAAAGGGCTGCTGTGACTTCAGCCTGTGCTGGAGCTGCCATCTACAGAAAATCGATTTTTTCAGAGATAGGAGGCTTTGACGAAGAGCATTTCTGCTATCTTGAGGATGTGGATGTCGGTTACAGAGCCAGAATATACGGCTATAAGAATCTTTATGAGCCTACTGCCGTGGTGTATCACGCCGGCAGTGGAACAAGCGGATCAAGACATAACGAATTCAAGGAAGAACTTACAGCCGCTAATAACCTTTATATGATATACAAGAATATGCCTGCACTGCAGATTCTGATAAATCTGCCGCTTTTACTTGCGGGCATAATCGTAAAACAGATATATTTTTCAAAAAAAGGTCTCGGAAAAGCTTATTTTCTGGGACTTCTGGGAGGATTAAAAAAGATTTCCAAGGGAAAAAACAGAAAGGTCTTGTTTAAAAAGAAGAACCTGCTTAATTATGTTGTTTTGGAGCTGGAACTTCTTATTAACGTTGTCCGTAGATTTGTGGGTTAAAATGTAGTAAAATTTCAAAGACTTTTTGTTTTTCACTATGAAATGTTATAAAATATTGTAGATATGATAAAAGACAACCAGAAAAATCTGAACATGCTGCACGTCGTTGGGGACGGCATTATTGTAGCCTGTTCCTATATGCTGGCTTTCTATTTGAAATTCGAATCACCGATTTCGAAGCCGGAGGGAGGCTACCTTTCAATGGGGACATACTTTACTGCCCTCTATTTTTTGGTGCCTGCATATATGGTTCTGTACAATATGGTGAACCTGTATATGCCCCGCCGTGCGACAAGGATAAGGCATGAACTATATAATATCTTAAAGGCCAATTTGATCGGTTTTATAGGATTTATCGTTGTACTGTACATGATAAATCAACCGGATTTCTCGAGAACTATGATCGCGATGTTCTCGGTTATCAATGTGTTTCTGATGAGTATTTCCAGGGTGCTTTTGAGAAGGATCCTTAAATATTTCAGACGAAAGGGTTATAACCTTAAACACATATTGCTTGTAGGATATTCCAGAACCGCTGAAGGTTACATCAGCAGAATAAATAATAATCCGCAGTGGGGATATGTTGTTTCGGGAATACTTGATGATGTAGTTCCGCTTGGAACTACCTATCACGGAGTAAAGGTAATAGCTAAGATCAGCAAACTTACGGATTATATTCGTGAAAACGAGTACGACGAAATAACAATTACGCTTCCGCTGGACAGATATGACAGACTTGAGGATCTTGTTGATATTTGTGAAAAGTCAGGAATACATACAAAGTTTATTCCGGATTACACCAGTCTTTTCCCAAGTAATCCATATACAGAAGATATCCTTGGACTTCCTGTTATCAATATAAGATATGTACCTCTTACCAATGGATTTAATGTTTTTGTTAAGAGAGTTACCGATATTATTGGGGCTCTTTTCGGCATGATTATTTTTTCTCCGGTTATGCTGGCAGCTGCTATAGCTGTTAAGCTTTCAAGCCCGGGGCCGATAATTTTCAAACAGGAGAGAGTGGGGCTTCACGGTCAGAAATTTATGATGTATAAATTCAGAACCATGGAGATGCAGTCTGAGAAATCCGAAAAGAAGGCCTGGACAACAAAGGATGATCCAAGGGTTACACCTATCGGAAGATTTTTGAGATCGCACAGTATCGATGAGCTTCCGCAGTTATTTAATATTCTGATTGGCGATATGTCGCTGATAGGACCAAGACCGGAACGCCCGCAGTTTGTTGAGAAGTTCAGACAGGATATCCCCCGCTATATGGTTAAGCATCAGGTGCGCCCCGGACTTACCGGATGGGCACAGATTAATGGCTACAGAGGCGACACTTCTATTAGAAAGCGAATCGAGTACGATATTTATTATATTGAAAACTGGACTATGGAATTTGATGTCAGAATTCTGATAGGAACGATCTTTCATGGGTTTATCAATAAGAATGCCTATTGATGACCTTTTGCTTGTATAATTTATGTTTTTATGGCAAAATAGGACATTGGAAAACATAAATTATAAGGAGATTTTTGATATGTCGAATCGCAGGAGTGGAAACTCAGGCAGAAGAGGCAGAAAGAAGAACACAAAGCGGGCACTTATTATTTTTGGTGTTGAGATTGTTGTTCTGCTTATACTTCTTTTTATTGTATGGACCTTATTTGGCAAAATGAAGGTTGACAAGGTTGGTAAAGTAAACCTTGATGAGGAAGTAATTGCTGAGAGTGTTAATACCGGAGTTGAAGAGAATGAGCAGATGACCGGATATACTAATCTGGCACTCTTCGGTGTAGATTCACGTGAAGGTGATCTTGATAAGAACACCAGAAGTGATACCATCATTATCGCTTCAATTAACAATGAGAATGGTGAGATCAGACTGGCATCGGTTTATCGTGATACATATCTTAACCTGAGTAATGATACTTACAACAAGTGTAATGTTGCATATGCGAAGGGCGGTCCCCAGCAGGCAATTTCCATGTTGAACATGAATCTTGATATGGATATTACTGATTTTGTTACTATTGGTTTTGGCGGACTTACTGATGTTATTGATGAGCTTGGCGGAGTTGATATTGTTATTGAAGAGAACGAGATTACTCACCTCAATAACTACCAGTCCACAATGGCAGAGGAGCTGGGCCTTAAATATACACCCGTTACACAGACAGGAATGCAGACTCTTAACGGACTTCAGGCTACAGCATATTGCCGTATCAGATATACTGCCGGAGATGACTTCAGAAGAGCAGAGAGACAGAGAACTGTCCTTATGGCTATTTTGACCAAGGCTAAGACCATCAGTCTTCCCGAGCTGGAGAATGTAGCCAGCAAGATATTCGGAGAGACCTATACTTCTCTGGATCTTCAGGATATTATTAAACTTTTGGGTAATATCACCAACTACAATGTAGTATCAAGTGATGGATTCCCGACCTCAAGCATGAGAGCAACAGGCACAATTGGTAAAAAGGGAAGTTGCGTAGTCCCTGAAGACCTTGCTTCAAATGTAAAGTGGCTTCATGAATTTTTATTCGATGATACTGAATATGAAGTATCACCGAGCGTACAAGAGTATAGTCAGAAAATCGCTGCTGATACAGATGAGTATATCGACAGATAAACGACTTAAGAAACGTGGCCCCGGTATCAGCCGGGGCTTAATTTTTCTTTGTGATAAAAAAAAGGGTACAGATGCAGACAGTAGATGTAATTATTCCAACCTATAAACCGGGAGCAGAGCTTTCGATGCTTATTGATGAGCTTGAGAAGCAGGCGTACAGACCGGAAAAGATCATCATTGTAAATACAGAGAAGCATTATCTGGTTGAAAGAAAAGATGCGATGGACACAATAAATAAATACGATAATATTGTGGTCCATCATATTTCAAAAAAAGAATTTGACCATGGTGAAACGAGGAATCTTGGAGTCAGTATGTCTAATGCCGATCTCTTTTTGATGATTACTCAGGATGCTGTGCCAAGAGATCTTTCGCTTATATCCAATCTGGTCAAGGCTCTCGAAGACCCGCAGGTTGCTGCGGCATATGCAAGACAGTATCCCAAGTCTGATTGCAATCTTGCTGAGCGGTATTCCAGAAAGTTTAATTATCCGACCGTTGCTATGAAGAAGACTATCAAGGATCTGCCTAAACTGGGCATCAAGACATTTTTCTGCTCTAATGTATGTGCAATGTACAGAAGAGATGTTTTCGATAAGGTGGGCGGCTTTTTACATAAAGCAATTTTCAATGAGGATATGGTATACGCCGGTAATGCTATGTATCAGGGATATGCAATATGCTATGTGCCTGAAGCGGGAGTGATACATTCACACAACTATTCCTGTGCGCAGCAGTTCCACCGGAATTTTGACCTCGGAGTGTCACAGACGGATCATCCTGAAATATTCGCAGGTATAAAATCGGAGTCTGAAGGAAAAAGGATGGTGAGGGACACCATCAGACATTTCGAGCACATCGGAAAGTTTTATCTTGTGCCGCATTATGTGATAATGTGCGGGTTCAGATTTGTGGGCTACAGGATGGGAAGAAGATATAAGAGACTGCCCAAGGGCCTTGTAAGAGCCTGCTCGTTAAATAAGGCTTATTGGGATAAGTAATCGAAATGTTTTAGGGGGAATTATTATGGGATCCAGATTATCTGACGGAGATATAAAAAGCTGGGAGGAGGTCAGCCTTCTGTATAACTCTGCGCTTAAGCAGATAAATACCAAAATTGAGATATTAAATGATGAGTTTCAGGAAGTTCACAGATATAATCCTATAGAGCATATTAAATCCAGAATAAAGACGCCGGAAAGTATAGTGAAGAAATTGAAGCGTCACGGCTACGAGTCAACTCTGGAAAATATGATGAAATATATTAACGATATAGCCGGAATCAGGATTATCTGCTCATTTACTTCTGATATTTACAGAATTGCTGATATGATCAGTAATCAGAAAGATATCAAGGTTCTTACGATAAAAGATTATATAATGAATCCTAAAACCAGCGGATATCGTAGTTATCACATGATTGTAGCAGTTCCTGTGTATCTTTCGGATCATACTGCTGAGGTCAAGGTAGAGGTTCAGATAAGAACTGTTGCTATGGACTTTTGGGCAAGTCTTGAGCATAAGATACAATACAAGTTCGAAACTAAGGCACCGGCCAATATTAAAGCGCAGCTTTTTGAATGTGCCAGAATGGTGGCGGAGCTGGATGACAGGATGCTGTCACTCAACGAGGAGATTCAGGCTATTACTCCCCCGAAGTGATCGGTCATGCCTGCATGATCAGGAAAATAATAATAAGCCCATTAATGAGGAGTGCCCAGGCACCTCTCGGCACCCGGGCTATTATGAAAAAATTTATCTATCTATCGGAGCTTCTATCAGAGCTTCGTAATGAACCTTGTTCCCTTGGTTCTGTATAATTATAACAATGATTTATGAACAAAATATTAATAAAGTTTAAACTTGGGGTGAATATCTACAAAAGATCAGACATAATAAAACTATTATTGTGCGAAATGCATAAATGATGTAACCTATTATTTAGCCGCTTAGTCGGAGGACATTTTAAAAGAGTTTGTTCAAATTTGGGAGGAGCCATGGACAACATGATGGGAAGAGTTGATGGGAAGATCAGTGCACAGGAAATGATTAAAGCCAATACAGCTGCTGAAGCTGCACACAGGGAGCAGATCGAGAGCCAGAATAAGCAGTATGAAGAAGAGATAGCCGTTCTTCGTCAAAATGCTAAAAAACTTGAAGACAGACTGAATAATATAGAAGATGTTCTTGATGATTTGAAAAACGGCAAAATTGAAGCGGATAGAATGTCCAAAGAGCTTGGCAGTGCCGTAAAAGAGCTTAATGAAAGTCTTGCTGACAGATTTGACAAGAGTGATGAGGCAACGCATGATGTTGGCGTCAGAATATACAGGAATGTTCAGGCTTCAGTGGCAGATGAACAGAAAAAGCAGCTTGATGAAATACGTGAAGATTTAAAGAAACAGATGGAATCAATAAGAAGTGAGTTTACAGTGCTCGTAAGACAGCTTGATTCCATGCAAAGAGCTAACAGAGCAAAGAATAGAGGGCTTATGCCTCTTGTTGTTGTAACATTATTGGCTGTTATAGCTGATCTTGCATTATTAATCTTAAGAATTGTAGGTTTGGTTTAAAGAATGAAGTTTTCAGGTCACAAGAAAATACGTATAGGCATGCTTAAGGGCGAGATTCTTGCGATTGCTGTCTGGATTATTTTGATATTACCTATTTTTTCTCCTATCAAAAATACAGGTGATAACATTTTCACAGTATTTCTTAACGGAGTTGAGGTCGGAACTCTTGGATCAAAGCAGGCAGCAGAAAAGTGCCTTCGTGAGGCGAGAAGACAGCTCTCATCGGGTAGTGATGAACTTATCCTGACGGACGCAGAGCTTAGTCTGAAAGGAAGCGAAGTGCTGCTTGGCAAGGTGGATTCAAGGAAATCCGTAAGAAACAAAATGGTGGAGGTTCTTGATAAGAGCAGATTATCCACTCTTGAGCGTTCGTATACAGTAAAAATAAATCAGTATTCAGTCAATCTGGCCAGCAAAGATGATGTATTTACGCTTCTTTCAAAGGCACTTGGCAAATATGATACCGAGGGAAAATATAAGGTGGATCTTGTTACGGATCCTTCCAGAGAAGTGAATGTGCTTACTTCACAGATAGTATCGGTTGAGGAGGCACAAAAAGAGGAAGAGGAGACAAGACTCCCGGAGGCAGGTATAGACCTTGCAATTTCCGATGTGTTCAAAAAGATTAAGCCGTTAATAGAAGAAAAGAGCTTTGAGGATTATCAGCTTGGCCTTATGTCCATAGATTTCGGAGATAAGGTTGAAGTGGTAGAGAGTTATTTGCCGTCCTCAGAGATAAAAGATATTAGCACAGCAATAGATGAGGTAACAAAGGATCAGGAGACAAACCAGATTTACGAGATAAAGACCGGCGATACGCTGGGAACTATCGCTGAGGATTTTGGACTGCCTCTTGATGATCTTATTGCGATGAATGAGACAATTGATAGTGAGAATTCCACTATCAGAGCCGGGGATGAGATTATAGTAACCGTTCCCGAGCCGGAGCTTTCAGTTGTATATACTACACAGCAATATTATGAGGAAGACTACGAAGCTGATGTAATCTACAGGGATAATGATTCCTGGTATACGACAAGAACTGAGGTGGTTCAGGAGCCTTCGGCAGGTCACCGCAAGGTGGTAGCAAAGATATCTTATGTTAATAATTCCGAGACGGGACGTGATATTCAGAAGGAAGAGGTTACCTACGAGGCGGTTCCCAAGATTGTTGAGCGCGGAACTATTGTGCCTCCTACATATATTAAACCTATCTCGGGTGGAAGACAGTCATCCGGATTCGGAAGAAGAAATGCTCCGACCAAGGGTGCCAGCACCTTCCATAAGGGTGTAGACTGGGCTACTCCTGTGGGAACAGCGGTAATGGCTTCAAATGCCGGCGTTGTAACCAGAGCAGGATGGGGCAGAGGCTATGGATATGTTATTTATATAAGCCATTCTGATGGCAGAGAGACCAGATACGGACACTTGTCCAAGATTCTTGTTAAGCCCGGACAGAGTGTTTCTCAGGGTCAGAAGATTGCGCTTAGTGGTAATACAGGTGTAAGTACCGGAGCACATCTCCACTTTGAAATTCTTATAAACGGAGCGCAGGTGAACCCGCTTAATTACTTGAACTGACGAACCTGATTTTACAAATTTGCTATTTTGTGGTATAACATAAGCCGTTAATAAATTATGGGGAGAAGTTTATCAACTTGGTGATTCACAAAGGCGTGAATGAATAAGATTATGGAAAAATATGTAATTAAAGGTGGTACACCACTTGTAGGAGAGGTTGAAATCGGCGGTGCCAAGAATGCAGCGCTTCCGATTCTGGCAGCCGCTTCTATGACTGATGAGACCGTATATATTGATAATATGCCTGACGAAGCGGATACTAACATAATGCTTCAGGCACTGGAGAGCATCGGTGTCATGGTTAACAGAACCGGCCGTCATTCAGTGACTATTAATGCTGCTAACGTCAACACATACAAGATTGAAAACGAGTTTATTAAAAAGATCAGAGCATCCTACTATATGCTCGGAGCCTTTTTGGGAAAGTATAAGGACGCACAGGTAGTAATACCCGGCGGATGCAATATCGGGCTCAGACCTATCGACCAGCATATCAAGGGATTCAATGCCCTTGGTGCCAATGTATCCATTGATCATGGACTTATAAGTGCCCATGCGGACAGACTTGTTGCCAATCACGTTTATCTCGATATTGCCAGCGTTGGAGCTACCATCAATATTATGATGGCTGCTTCGATGGCTGAAGGTAAGACTATTATCGAGAATGCAGCCAAGGAACCTCATGTCGTTGACCTTGCCAACTTCCTGAACAGTATGGGAGCCGATATCAAGGGTGCAGGTACAGATATTATTCGTGTCAGAGGTGTGGAGAAGCTCCATGGCACAGAATATACCATTATTCCCGATCAGATAGAGGCGGGAACATTTATGATGGCAGCGGCTGCAACTAAAGGCGATATAACCATTAAAAATGTAATCCCCAAGCACTTGGAGTCTATCAGCGCAAAACTTATTGAGATGGGATGTCAGGTGCTTGAATCTGACGATGCTGTAAGAGTTGTAGCAACAAAGCGTATGAAGAATGCTCATGTTAAGACTCTGCCTTATCCGGGATATCCCACGGACATGCAGCCACAGATAACCGTGGTGCTCGGTCTTGCAAGTGGTATCAGTCTTGTTACGGAGTCGCTTTTTGAGAACAGATTCAAATATGTGGATGAGCTCACCAGAATGGGAGCTAATATCAAGGTAGAAGGCAGTACAGCCATCATAGAGGGTGTTGATCAGTATACGGGCGCAGAAGTAGCGGCTCCTGATCTTCGAGCTGGTGCAGCTCTTGTAATTGCCGGACTTACCGCCGATGGATTTACCACTGTTGAGGATATAAGATATATAGAGCGTGGCTATGAAGACTTTGATGAAAAGTTAAGAGAGCTTGGTGCTCAGATACAGAAGGTAGATACTGAAAGAGAACTTCAGAAGTTCAAATTAAAATTTGCATAATAAAACCACCATATGAATTTTCGAGAGAGTTCATATGGTGGTTTTTTATCGATACTATAATATTTCTTCGATGTATAGCTCGGGATGCATCGTCAGATCAAGATATTCTTCATCAATTTTGATAGTCGGTCTTGATAGGTGATCTCTGTTTATAAAGATTATCTCGCCTTCACGGCCGTCATTTAAACGTACCCTGTTAAGAAGATAGGTGTTAACTATATTCTGCAGGAAGGTCATAATGGCATTTGTATCATATTTCTGCAGACCTTCAGATTCAAACATTTCGATTGCGATGAAAGGACACAGAGGATCTCTGTAAACTCTGGCCGATGTCATCGCATCATATACATCAGCTATTGATACACATTTTGCAAAGAAATCAATCTGAGGACCCTTGAGATGAGCGGGATAACCGGTTCCGTCGCAGCGCTCGTGGTGCATGAGGGCTGCATTTTTTACATGGTCGCTAAGATTGAGGTCAGTTAAAATAACATAACCCTGGGCCGGATGCGTCTGCACTACGGTATACTCAGCTGTAGTAAGATCTGCGGGCTTGGTAATGATTTCGTTGGGAATAAGGAGCTTACCAATATCATGAAGTAGTCCTGCTTCAGTGAGAATCAGAATATCGTCATCGCTCATCTTAAGCCATTGCCCCAGGATATTGCATATCATAGCAACACTAATGCAGTGAACATAAGTGGCATCATCATAAGATCGCAGGCTATGCAGCATATCAAAAAGATTAGAGGAACTGTTTCCCTTGTGGACGAGATCATATATGGGCGATATCATGGAGTCCACATCAAAGTGCTCTTTATCGTTTATGAGGACTTCAATACCGGCTTTAAATTTGGACGCACAGTTCTCAAAATCTCTCTTGAACTCCTTGAATTCTGCAGTCTGACGAAGCCTCGAGGCATAGGATTCCTTGTTGTCATTAGCCGGCATAAGGTTTTCCGGAGGATCTTCCACCAGAACGTTCAAAATAGAATAGAAGGACAGCTTTGTTATAGCCTGATTATCCAAAACAGTTCCCTTGGGCAATACAAGCTGGTTGTTATCATGTGCGTATACGTTGTCCGACAAAACCATGCCGGGAACTAGTTTTTTAGTAATCAACCGTTTCATCAAGAAAGCGCCTCATTGACATTTTTTAGTGAACAAAGATACAAATTAATCTTATGGTTCACATGGCTAAAAGTCAATAAAGGCGCTATTTTCATGCTATAAAAAAATGATAAACAATATATAAAAATATATTCTATTTAGATTTCCGATTCAGCAGCACGCTTTTCGGATGCTGTAAGAGAAGCGTTTTTGATCACAGGGCTGAGCTTCTTGTATACAAGAAGAGTGATCCCACTGATTACGGAACCCTTTAAGAGATTGATGGGAGCTACAGCAAAAAGGATGAAGGTAAACATATTGTTTATTGCGGGATTGATTGCTGTCCCCATTCCGATAAGAGCATCCAATGGCATTCCGTAAAGCTTTGCAAAAGCAGGAAGCAGATAGAATGCGTTGAGTGAGCTTCCGACGAGAGTGATGATCATGGTTGCTGTAAGGCAGGAGATCATGGCAATCTGACGGTTCTTCTTGAAAATATAAATGATGGAAGCGGGAAGTACATAGCTGCATCCAACGATAAAGTTTGCAAGCTCTCCGATGAAAGCTGTCTGAGTTCCGTTAAGAATAAGATTAAGAAGGATCTTAATAAACTCAATCATAACTCCGGTCATGGGACCAAATGCAAATCCGCCGATTACTGCGGGTAAATCTGAAAGATCAAGCTTGTAAAAACTCGGTGCGAATGGCATCGGAATCTCAAAAAGCATAAGAACAGCAGATATTGCTGAGAATATGCCGATTATAACCATTTTTCTTGTGGTCATCCCCGGATTTACGTCCCCGTTCTTCTTTGCAACGTAGGTCTCTGCAATTCTGGCAGCGACAAACATAGCCACAATCAGCAGTATAAAGACTGCTACAATCATCGTGTTTTCCATTACGGAAGTAAATAAGTTGTTGTTCATGGTGTTTTTCCTCCTGATTTTATCGGGGAGGATAATGACTAGATAATGTGCGATTTGATGTTTTGAAAATAAAAAACGCCATCTTCTATCATCCAGACTATACTGTCGGTTTTGGAATTTCACCAAATCGGCCGCCGTAGCGGTTCGCGGACTTCTGAAAATCAGTCACCGCCGGTAGGGAATTACACCCTGCCCCGAAGATTATTTTTATCAAGAATCATTATATAACAGCTAAAACTGTCGTCAATACCTTTTTTGCTGTGACTTGCTTTTTTTGTGACGCTGGAATATTCTGATTATATGAGTACAATTTTAGAAACATATTCCGCGGAGGAGACCTTCGCATTCGGAAAGCGTATAGGAGAGACCGCTGAACCCGGATCAGTTTATACCCTGATCGGGGATCTTGGCGTGGGTAAAACCGTATTAACACAGGGAGTTGCGGCCGGTTTAGGAATAGAGGGACCGGTTAACAGTCCTACTTTCACAATCCTTCAGGTGTATGACGAGGGAAGAATTCCCTTTTACCATTTTGATGTATACAGAATCGGTGACGTCAGTGAGATGGATGAAATAGGCTACGAGGACTACTTTTACGGACAGGGACTATGCTTTATAGAATGGGCCAATCTTATAGAAGAAATACTTCCGGAAAAATATATGGAAATCCGCATAGAGAAAGACCTTAAGAAAGGAACGGACTATCGCCGCATAACGCTGGATACGATAGATAACAGATAAAAGATGAAAATATTGGCACTGGATACATCGGGACTCGTTTGCACGGTTGCCGTTACAGAGGACGACAGACTGCTGTCTGAGTTTTCTATTCAGCACAAAATCACGCATTCCGAACTTTTACTCCCGATGATGGAACAGATAAAAAACAGAATATCACTGGATTTTAATACGATAGATGCAGTTGCGGTTTCGGCAGGACCAGGATCTTTTACGGGACTTCGAATCGGATGTGCTACCGCAAAAGGCCTGTGCCTAGCGATGAATAAGCCAATGGTTGCAGTACCTACGCTGGATGCGATGGCGTATCAGTTTTATGGCAGTGAATATGTGATCTGCCCCATGATGGATGCAAGGCGTAACCAGGTATATACCGGAGTTTATACATTTGTTCCGGAAAAAGAAAACGAGAAACATCGGGAAATCTTTTTCTCTATGAAGACGATAAAAGCTCAGTCAGCAATGTCGATAAATGATATTGCCGAGGAGCTCAATAATATAGGAAAAACAGTTATACTTCTCGGCGACGGAATCCCGGTATACAGAGATAAGCTTGAAGAGCTGCTCAAGGTAAATTACATTCTTGCACCTGCCCATATGAACAGGCAGAGGGCGTCCGCTTTGGCTGCGCTTGCTACAATATACTTAAGAGAAGGGAAGACGGTGGATGCCGACAGTTTTTCACCCGAGTATTTGAGAGCATCACAGGCGGAGCGTGAGGCTGCGGAGAAAGCAGCAGGAAAAAAAGAGACCAAGGCCGATTCCGGAAAAAACGGCAGAAAATCCGGGATAGCCAGACCTATATATATAAGAGATCTAAAAGCTGAGGATATTACAGCTGCTGCTGAAATCGAAAAGGCTTGCCTTGGTGCAGAGGCCTGGACCGAAAAACAACTTCTTGAAGCTGCTACCCGCGATGATACGGTTTACCTTGTCGCTGAAGTATCAGGAGAGGTGGCTGGCCTTTGCGGAGTTCGCAACATTTCCGGCGAGGGTGAAGTAACCAATGTATCGGTTTCCGAGAGCAGCAGAGGAAAGGGAATAGCTTTTGAAATGCTGTCCAAGCTCCTCCTTCGCGGAAAAGCGATTGGCTGCGAGAGCTTTACATTGGAAGTACGCGGCGAAAACAAGGCGGCGAGAGGACTCTATGAAAAACTGGGATTTGTTAATGAAGGAACAAGGCCCGGCTTTTACGAGAGCCCTAAGGATGATGCAATAATTTATTGGAAGAGAAATAATACGAATGATTGATGTATGTCTACTTGGAACAGGCGGAATGATGCCGCTGCCCAACAGATACCTTACTGCACTTATGGTGCGATATAACGGAAAATGTATATTGATAGATTGCGGCGAGGGCACGCAGATAGCTTTGAAAAAAAGCGGCTGGAGCCCAAAGCCGATTGATATGATCTGCTTTACTCATTATCATGCGGATCACATATCGGGACTTCCCGGGATGCTTCTGACCATGGGAAATGCGGAGAGAACAGAGCCCCTTCTCATGGTAGGACCCAAAGGACTTGAGCGAGTGGTTAAGGCTTTAAGAACAATCGCTCCGGAACTCCCTTTTCCTATAGAATATCACGAGATTACCGATATAAATGATGAACTGACACTTCCGGGGATGTCGGAATTTAAGATTAAAGCCTTTAAAGTTAATCACAATATCACCTGCTACGGATACTCCATGGAGCTTGAACGAATTGGACGATTCAATGTTGAAGCGGCCAGGGCTAATGATATTCCGCAGAAATATTGGAATCCGCTCCAGAAGGGTGAGATTATTCAGGCTGAGGATGGCCGGACCTTTACGCCTGATATGGTGCTCGGAGAAGCGAGAAAAGGAATACATCTGACCTATGTTACGGATTCAAGACCTACACCGGGCATAGTGGAAAAAGCGATGAATTCCGATCTTTTCATATGCGAGGGCATGTACGGAGAGCCCGATAAGCTGCAAAAGGCCAAGGAAAACAGGCATATGACCATGTACGAAGCGGCTGAACTTGCAAAAAAAGCGCAGGTTAAGGAAATGTGGCTTACACATTACAGCCCATCACTGGTTAACCCCAAGGAATACCTTCCGAAGGCGAAGGAGATTTTTTCAAAAACGGTTGCGGCAAAGGATGGCAGAACTACTACGCTACGGTTTGAAGAAGACAACGAATAGATTTTTGCTTTTTTATGAGGAGGCACTATGGACGAGTCTACTAAAAACGGCATTATTAAAGCAATTGTTATAATGGTTCTTGCTGCTCTCATAGTGGTATCTGTTTTTGTGATATTGACCAGAAACAGAAAAGGAACTAATACCACGACTGAAGAACTGGAACTCACCGAGGTTCAAAAGATCACTACTATAGATTTATCCAAGAGCTATCCGAAGACTCCGCCAACAGTAGTGGATCTCTATGCACACACCATGAAGGTTCTGTACAAAGAGAGCTATACGGATGAGGAGTTTGAGAAAATGGCCTCGGTTCTTTCGGGAATCTTTGACTCTGAATTTTTGCAGGCTCAGCAGAGCTGGCCTTCGGGGCTAAAGAGCGAAGTGGAACAGAAAAAGAAGGATGATTGTTCTATTCCCAAATATGAGGTCCTTACTTCAGACCTTCAGGAGAAGAGAGATAACGGCGAAGAAATTGCTAACGTCGTAGCCAAGTTTCACATTAGAACCGGCACACACACAACACCATACAATTATTTATTTGTCCTGCGCAAGGATTCAAACGGACTTTGGAAAATCATGGGCTGGACAGTATCAGAAGCGACGGACACGGAACAGTAAATTATGGATAATATGAATTCTGAAAAGATCATGCGCCGTACCGAAGAGGACGGCGTAATCTTTATGTCAATTAAAAATGAAGATGAGAAGGCTGCGGAGTCAACAGACAAGGATATCACTATTCTTGCCATTGAGAGCAGCTGCGACGAAACGGCAGCGGCTGTTGTGAGAAACGGCAGAGAGGTTCTGTCCAATATTATATCTTCGCAGATTGCGTTACATACCGTTTACGGCGGCGTGGTTCCTGAGATTGCCTCAAGGAAGCATGTCGAGAAAATAAACGGATGTGTTAAAGCTGCCTTAAGTGAGGCAAAGCTTACACTGGAAGATATAGATGTTATCGCGGTGACATACGGCCCCGGGCTTGTAGGTGCACTTCTTGTGGGAGTATCCGAAGCCAAGGCTCTCAGCTTTGTGACAGGAAAACCGCTTGTCGGAGTACATCATATAGAAGGACACATCTGCGCGAATTATATAGAAGATAAGACCTTGGAGCCGCCTTTCATGTGCCTTGTGGCATCCGGAGGTCACTCGCATCTTGTCTATGTGAAGGATTATGGCGAGTATGATATCATCGGTCAGACAAGGGATGATGCTGCTGGAGAAGCCTTTGATAAAGTTGCCAGGGCGATAGGACTCGGATACCCCGGAGGCCCGAAGGTTGACGCTGCGGCGAGGGAAGGAAATCCAGATGCCATTGCATTCCCCAGGGCAAAGACCACAGAAAAATCCTATGATTTCAGCTTCAGCGGACTTAAGTCTGCAGTTTTGAATTACCTTAATCAGGCAGAGATGAAGGGAGAAGAGGTCAACAGAAACGATGTCGCCGCATCTTTTCAGAAGGCAGTTGTTGACGTCCTCACGGAGCATACCATGGAAGCTGCGGCAGAATATGGATGCAAAAAGATTGCAATTGCCGGAGGCGTTGCTTCAAATACTTCCCTCAGAAAGAGACTTGAGGAAGAATGTGAAAAGCGCGGGTATTCTTTCTATAGGCCATCACCGACTCTGTGTACCGATAATGCAGCTATGATAGGCTCGGCTGGTTACTACGAGTACCTCAAAGGTGTAAGGAGCGGCATGGATCTCAATGCCGTACCCAATCTTCCGCTTGGAAACAGGGAAAGAAGATATCACGGAAAATCATGAAGTGAAGAATAGTTTATGCGGTGGGAATATATTATGAAAATAACAGCGATAGTCCTTGCTGCGGGAAGCGGCAGCAGAATGAAAAGCGATGTAAGAAAGCAGTACATGGAAATAAAGGGAAAACCCTTGCTTTTGTATGCTCTTGAAGCATTTGAAAAAAGCTTTATAGACGATATTATCCTGGTGCTCCCCGAAGCGGATATAGAGCACATAAAGGAAGAGATAATCGAGCCGGCAGGATTTTCCAAGATAAGAGCCGTGGTAGCGGGCGGAAGCACGAGATACCACAGTGTAAGACTTGGACTTGAAGCGGCCTCTGAAGATACAGAGGCTGTTTTTATTCATGACGGGGCAAGACCTTTTATCGACGATGACATCCTTGAAAGAGCGATGAACGCAGTAAAGGAGTACGGAGCCTGCGTTGTAGGTATGCCTGTAAAGGATACGATTAAGCTTGCAGATGAGAACGGCTTTGCAAAAACTACTGTGGACAGGGACAAAACCTGGATGATCCAGACACCTCAGGTCTTTCTGTATCCCGAAATCCTTGAACTATATGAGGAACTTGCAAGGCGCGAAGAGGAACTCATTCAAAAGGGAATAAATATCACCGATGATGCTATGGTTATGGAGACCCTTGGAAACCGGAAGGTCAAACTTGTTGAAGGGTCGTATGATAATATCAAAATTACAACTCCCGGAGACATTGCTCTCGCAGAATCCATAATAGAAATGAAAAATCAGAGCTGAAAACACTGTGCCGAGAGTGCTCAAAGCCGCATGCTTTCTGGGTTTTTGAAAAAAGATCAAAATTTATAAAAAAATAATCAAATTCGTATTGACAACCCCTACCCATATGGATATAATAAATTTCGCGCTGTTGCGATAAGGCTTGTAAACAGCGAGATAAATAATAAATGGAGCGATATCGAAGCGGTCATAACGAGGCGGTCTTGAAAACCGTTTGGCGGCAACGCCACGAGGGTTCGAATCCCTCTCGCTCCGTTCAAAATTGAAGAGTGAACATATAAGTCAACACTTTTGCAGAAGTACTCAAGAGGTTGAAGAGACACCCCTGGAAAGGGTGCAGGTCGTTAACAGCGGCGCGAGGGTTCAAATCCCTCCTTCTGCGTTCCTCATCAGCAACATCGATGAGATGCACTTTGACAATAAAATAGTAATGCAACCCTGAAAATTCCAAAAAAGATTATTCAGAGAACAAAACAACCTAACTTAGGTAAAAACGGACAGAACAAAGCCAAGCAATGTTCTGGCCAGAGAGAACTTGATTGCTGAGACCCAAAAGGGTTTAAGTAATAGATTTAAACGTGAGAGTTCGATCCTGGCTCAGGATGAACGCTGGCGGCGTGCCTAACACATGCAAGTCGAACGGAGATTTGACGCTGCAGAGACTTCGGTCAAAGCTTGTTAAATCTTAGTGGCGGACGGGTGAGTAACGCGTGGGCAACCTGCCTCGTACTGGGGGATAACAGTTGGAAACGACTGTTAATACCGCATAAGCGCACGGTATCGCATG
>NZ_ATVV01000035.1:0-36448 GCF_000420905.1 Butyrivibrio sp. AD3002
GGAGATGCTCTTTTCTGGAGCAGGAGTTATTTTTGCGCCACAACCGGATCCGTTTCACTTGAGACAGTGAAAAAATATATAGAAAGCCAGCGCACAGATGACCACAAAAGAAAATATGAAAAAACAGGGAGATACAGCAAAGTAAAGCGCTGAGGGTCAGCGATTCATCCCCCACCGACTATGTCGGAAGGAGTTTTCTCGCCGATACATCATAATGCTTATAAGGAAACAGGCCCAAATACACTTATTTGAACCTGTTACACACTTATTTTTCTTATTTATAATTTAGTTCATTCTAATATGTTATAGTCGTCAAGCCAATAGCTGTCACCATAGCCATTTGAGACCACATCATCTATGATTGCAACGCCTGTCGCTTTAGGTATTATCCTGCCCTCATCGGCAAGCTTATCTGCTTCAGCTGCAGTAAGAGAATAATATGTAGTACTTACTCCGTAATCCTCGTATTCCATATCATTTACGGCATAAATAGTGAACTCTGTGCGCAAAAAATCATAGTAATCGCCCGGGATTCTCTGAAGGCCTGTCACCACAGTAAATGCATTTCCCAGATAGGTTTCCCCATCAACTGAAGGCTCTGTATACCAGGCTATATTGTCCTCGCTTATCTCTATAGTGCCATTATATGGATTATTATCTCCCGCGCCGAAGAAATCCCTTTCCTCCAGGTTGCTTCCGAAATACCTGCCAAGTATATTATTTACGCTACTCTGGTCAATCCAGGTGCGATCATTCTCATATTTCAGACCGGATGGATCATTTAAGATTTTCCACTCCAGAGTAAAATGTGCCCATTCCGCAGGATCGTAGCCAGCGCAGTTATACCCCTGCTCTGAAAAATTAGACAAAAAAATGTTAAGATCATGCTGAAGCTCTTTTGAAATTTCCTGGGGTTCTTCTGTCTTCCCCAGAGGATCTTCTGTTGCTTCAAGAGGATCTTCCACTGCTTCAAGAGGCAATACATCCTCTTCAATCTCTACGGGCTCTGTGACAACTTCATCATTCCCCGTTTTGCCGCAACTCGTAAGCAGACCACACATCATAGCAGATATCATAAATATAGATAACGACTTAATATTCATCCGGTCACCCCCGTAACCCATCTAGCTATACCTTTCAATCGTCCTCACCACAGCTGACAAATATGCGCTTCCAAACAGATTAAGATGATTTGTCAGGTGATAGAGATTGTACAGATCACGCCTCTCCTCATAGCCCGGAGCAGCTCCCATCGCTGCAAAATATGCCATGTAAAACCTGCTATCAAAGCCTCCAAAAAGCTCTGTCATGGCAATATCAGCTTCATTACAACCGACATATACCGCAGGATCAATAAGCATCGGCTGTCCATTTTCATCCGACATAAAGTTCCCTGACCACAGATCTCCGTGCAAAAGAGACGGCTTCTCCGGCTCATACAGGAATCTGTCCAGATTGTCCAGAAGGCTGTTTGCCTTTCTTATTATGGTACTGTCAAAATATCCCGCCGCAAGTTCAAACTGCGGTCTTAGTCTGCATTCGGAGAAGAACTCTATCCAGCTGGTTTTAGGTATATTCTTCTGCTTTCCTGCTCCGATATAATTATCATTCTCAAGGCCATACTTCCCATTATTTAGGAAAATTGCAGTATCCGCTTTGTGCATGACAGCAAGGTTCTCGCCGAGTTTTTCCCAGAAACCCGGCCTCGCTCCGGCTCTGTCTATATATTCCATCAAAAGAAATGAATACCCATTATCCGTTCCAATTGCATGAATCTGCGGAACTCTGATTGCATGAGTAGCCCTTATCGCATCAATCCCCTCCGCTTCCGCTCTGAAGAAATCAGCATTTGATATGGTATTTACTTTAAGGAAAAGAGCCTCCCCATTGGAAAGAAACAGCTTATAAGCATCATTGGCATCCCCACCATGTACTGTCTGCTTTTTCTCTATAGCCACATCTTTTCCATACACTTGCGAGACAGCCTCTTTTAATGAATTGAAAAATAAGCTTTTCATGACAGATTCACCTTCCCCGAAATAATACTTATACTTTTTTCGTTCATTCCTCTCAATATAGTCTAACATACGATTTAATGCTAACTTAAACGTTTTTTATAAAGTTTTTATATATGCGTCGCAATTTGGTCACATTTTGAGACTATTATTTTCAAAACCAAAAGTATATGTGTTATTTGTATATGGAGGTGCTGATATGGGGAAAATTATTCAATTTGACAAAAACGATCCTAATATCATTGATACCGTAGAATGCAACGGAAGATACACAGACGTGGCAACACTCAGAAATAAAGTTATAACTGCCGGAGCAGTACTGGTTGCAGCGGCAGCGTTCGTTTGTGCCCAGTTCTTCTTTATTTAAAAAATTTAATATCATCTGTCTTCGTTTTAACGTATAACAGGAGCCTCACCGGCTCCTGCTTTATTATGCATCTGCATTTTTCGTTCTTCTGATGGAATTGTTATATTCTCAACATTCTCTTTGATTGATATCAGTGAGCCTGTCTCGATGTAGTCATATCTTCCGTCGGCTACAAGATACTTAATTGCCTCCCTGGCCTTTGGATATTTCTGTATTTCATCAAAAATTATCAGAGATTCTCTGGGGTACAGCCTAGTGTTGTATTCAAGCGTCAGTGTCTGAAAGAAAATATCCAGATCATCAAGGGATTCAAAAGCATCTTTTATCTTTTTCTTAGCCTTATTAAAATCGATTAGAATATAGGACTTATACTCATTCTGAGCGAATTCTTCAGCGACCGTTGATTTTCCGATTCGTCTGGCTCCTTCGATCAGTAATGCCTTCGTCCCATTTTGTTTCCACAGTAAGTTATACTGTTAGATATGCATGTTTATTTCAAGGCTGTCCATGTACTGGCATAGAGAATGGTTCAAATTAACATAAGATACGGTCTTAAACTCATCTGTCGCCTGAGCTACAGCTACATTTACAGTACTTAACTGATTATATAAAGTGATCATAATCGGGACTTTTAATACTTTTGACATTCCTCTAAAGCAAATATTGCCGGCTTCAGGAATATTCTCAATATCCTCTTTTTTCTCAATAGCAACGAGCTTATTGTCTACCATTATCTCAAAACCGTCATAATACTCATATGCGTAAGCTATACCCTTTAATATCTGTTCCCAACTAACTCTGTAGGTAAGCTCCCATTGTGACTGCGTCCACCCATTATCATTTTTTAACTGAATTAAATGCATTTTATTCTCCTTTATCCAATAATACTGCAAAATAATTTTAAACTCTCACCCCACATTATACATAAATAACAATAAGTGCCAGGGCACTTACCCATCTCCTGATCTTAATATTTTTCATATCGGACTCCCCTTTAATTCCCTTTAAATTTCCCTCTAATTATTTGATTAAAAATATTTACTTCAGTTTTCTTTTCAAATTATTAGCGACGTAGTAAACCTTTTTAGCTCCGGCTTTTTTGATTTTCTTTGCCAGAGATTTAGGATTGTAACCATTGTCTACGTTGTAGGTCACCGTTATCTTCTTCACACCCTTAAATGCCTTTTTACCTACTGTGCTCTGCTCGTTGTCAGTGTCACCGGTGAACACGTAAAAGTTTTTAAGGCTTTTGCAATTCATGAATGCGCTGCTGCCAATTGAAGTAAGGCTTGCATTTACTCTGAAAGATTGCATGGACTTGCATCCCTTGAAGGCATTCTTTCCAATCTTGGTTTTAGTGTTGTATGGGCTATTAGACTCACCCCAAATAACCGATTTTAACCCGGTGCATCCTGCAAAACAGTTGTCCGGAATATCAAATTCCTGTCTGCCTTCCGGATAGAAAAAGCTTCCAAAATCCTTCACGTTGACATATAGCAGTTTCTTACAATTCTTAAATGCACCCGGGGCAAAGCCAACAACATCGAAGGTCTCCTGAGTCCTTGGTACACTTATTCTACCTACGGCCGAAACCGTCTCAACATAGCCATAGTAGCCATTTCCCAGGGCACAAGCCTTGGTCTTTTTATAGAACTGCGGATTAAACCCCTTGATAATAGCCTGTCCGGGAGTATGTTTATATCCATCCTTTTCAGAAGCCTGCTTGATAATTACATATTGGAGATAAGGTGAATTATAGACTTCCCCTACATTCATCCTGCCTTCAGCAGAAGCACTAAGCTTAACCGAAGCGCATAGACCGACAACAAATGCCAATAGATACAGATATTTCGTTACTTTTTTCATACTGATTTCCTCTTTTTTCTATTATTCCGCTTAGAGGCGGTGTTCCCTTAAGGAACCATTATAGCAAATCAGTATCCAGACACCAGCATTATTTTTAATTATTTGTCAGATAATCTCACTTTTTCAGCGGGGCACTTATGGGGTGCGAAGGGTCCATACTGGCAGTTGGGACACTGGAAGCACTTTACGAAAGGTGCTCCACTTAGCACTGCTTCACAAAAAGCAGGGTCTGCAAGGATTGCCTTTCCAAGGTCAACTGTATCAACAAGGTCATTTTCTATCAGATACTTTGCAAGTTCCGGCTCATAGATTCCGTTGACACAGGAAACCGGAACGCGGCCCTTGAAGTGATCATGGAATCTGACTCCAAGCTCACAGATCTGATTGTAGGGCTTTCCCTCATCCTTAAGAGTTGGATCATCCCATTCAATTCCTGTGGAAACCTGCAGATAATCGCATCCTGCCTTCACATATTCCTCTGCAATATTGATAGCAGTGTTCACATCAGGCTCGATTCCTGTGGTTCTGATTGAAATCAGGAAATCATCTCCGCACTTTTCCCTGATCTTACGAATTATCTCTGCTCCGAATCTCGCGCGGTTTTCATCACTTCCGCCGTACTCATCTGTCCTGAGATTAGTCTTCTTCGAAACAAACTGATTGATCAGATAGCTGTGGCAGCCGTGGAGTTGAACTCCATCATAGCCTGCAGTCCTGGCTCTTACAGCAGCATCAACGAAGCTCTCCTGCATTTTGTGGATCTCATCAAGTGTCATCTCTTTTGCAAGAACATTCTCATCTCTTGTGGGAACCGCTGAAGGCGCGATCTGTTCTCCAAGTGCAGGATTGGAATTAAGTCCCGCATGATTGAGCTGGATAATAACTGCTGCCCCTGCGTCATGGCACACCTTGGCAATCTGTCTGTGACCAGCAATCTGGTCGTCGTTCCAGAGACCCATGTGGTTTTCTCCAAATCTTCCACCGGGAGTAACCGCTGTTGCCTCCACGCAGATGAAGCCGCAGCCATGCTCTGCTCTCTCCTTATAGTGCTGAATGTGCTTGTCTGTTGCCTTCCCATCAGGACCTGCATAATCGAATTTTACTGTGGGTGCCATGGTAAGTCTGTTCCTAACCACGGTCTTGTTAATTGTTATTGAATCTCCTACTTTTGTCATACTCTTCACCTTACAATAAAGCCTTACTTTTTATCTTCTTACTTTTTTATTCCTTTTTGCATCATATCTATTAGTTATTTATGAGCTCTTCTCATAGCCATAAACTCTCGAACATTATTAGATTCCTCAAGATCAAGCGGGAATCCCAGTTTCTCTGCCACATACACGGAAAGTTCCTCAAAGAAATCGTACATCAAAAAGAGCTTTTCCCACATGTCCTCGTAATCTCCGCTGGGGAACATCCCCTCGAAGTGGGTCATCTCTTCCTCAGTCAGATAATTCTTAAGATACTTGCAGCACGCACCGGTTGTGACCTGAAAATCGTTGTCGATTCCGATTTTCCAGTTGATCATCTTGAGGAACATGTTCATCATGTACTCTTCCATCATGCGGCGCGCATAGTAGAACTCATGCCTGCAAAGGCCCTTTGTCACATAGTTGCTGATCCATCGAAACTCATTTACTGTTCCGAAAAACTCGAACTCGCTGGGTTTCTTAATATAAAAACACTCCTTGGAAGTAATCTCCACAAGCTCCTTAAAGTCGTCCTTATTCGCAAGCACTGTGCGAGGTTCTGAAAACTCTGCCTGTTTTCCTATCTCGCTCACGTCTATAAAAGTCAGATCGATTCTGTTGCCATCCTTGTACTGAGTGAGGTAAGCAAAGCGCGACCTGCCATTGTAGTCGTAGGGTTCGGCGTAGTAGTCATCCTCGGTTGCAGTTTTCAGTATTAAATCATACATCTCGTCGTAAGATTTCATCTACGCCTCCCACACTTTTATTTTCCGGAAATAACAACTCCATCGACTGCAATATACGGAACAACTGAACCGCCATCGCAGACAAGTTCCTTGGAGATATCGCGGATGTTCTTAACGATCTCGCCAAGGTTACCGTTTACCATAGTCTCTGATACGGCATACTTAACTTCGCCATTTTCGATTAAGAAGCTGTTCTTAGCAACGCCGGAAAACTCGCCGTTTGCTCCGGGTTCTCCTCCTGAGTAACTTCCCAAGATAAGACCCTTGTCGACGGATTTGATTATCTCAGCAAGCTCCTTTTCACCGGGTTCAACCACAAGGCTCCAGCCTGTATTCTTAACAACCGGACGTCCTGTCTTGTTGGCAGCATAGAGGCTAAGGCAATGAGTTTTCAGCACGCCCTTTTCAATCAGAGTTACATCCTCAGCTCTAAAGCCATCCTGAGTTCCACGCTCGCCGTTAACAATTCTGTCGTCAAAAGGCTTCTTCGAAATTGTAAGCTTATCGCTTGCAACCTGCTCGCCCACCTTATCAAGCCAGAGACTGGTTCCATTGATAACCACATGGTCTGACATATAATTGGAAATCAGCATGCTAAGGAACTGAGAAGCCGCACCGGGAGTGAGAATAACTGTACCCTCAAATTTGCCCTCAAGGCTCTTGGTGTGAATACTGTTGCTGATGTCCTCAAGACTCTGTCTCAAATTGCCAAGTTCCATAAAAGGCTTGTCCAGATTATCCATGGTAACACCGGCGAAACCGATGCCACTGTTGACGTCATCTTCACCAGCGCTGATCTCGAAATAGAAATTGTAATGGCCTGAATAATCCTCGAACTCTGTTCCATTTGAGTTTCTTGAAATCCAGTGACTTCTGTCATAGGAACCCACAGCAGCCATAACAAGCACCTTGGGGTACTCCTTCTTTATGGCATCAAGGCACTCCTGTATTCTATTGAGGAACTTGTCCATGTCAGGCTCGTAAGTACCCTGTCTGAAAACTTCTTTTCCCTGATCAGGGGCGATATCGTGGCAGGGGTCCTCCGGAGATGACTGTGCTGAATCTTTTCCGTCATCTGCCAGCTTAATAAGCGCTTCCTTGGAAAGGTCATTGCCACTGGCACTACCCATTTTGTTATCCTCGAAAACTGTTAAAGAGGTGTAATAGTCAAAAACGGTTCTCAAAAGCTTGAACTCACCGTTTTCAACGTTAAGCTCCTGTTTTTCAGACTTCACAAGGACATAGGTGTATTTGTTAATCTCTTTATCTTTAAGTACATCATCAAATAAATCTGCAAATTCTCTCATCTCGTTCATATTATGTCTGTCCTCTCTTTGAATTCTCGATGTATTATCTTCCGCCAATCATGATCTTGCAGCGCATATGAGGTCCGCCCATACCAACTGCCATCTGCTGCTTTTTGCCGCAGAAGCCGCTTGAAGACCATTCAACTTCGTTGGAAACCATATCAACAGTTTTAAGCATCTCAAAAGCGACACCCGAAACCGTCGTATCAAGAAGTGCGCGTCCCAGTTTGCCGTTTTTAATCTCATAACCGCAGGTCACACCAAACATAAACTCACCTGTAAGGTCAGCCTGACCGTTACCGGAATCAATGAGATAATAGCCATCTTCAACAGACTCAATCAGCTCTTCCACAGTGTTCTCGCCGGGAAGAATGCAGGTATTTCTCATTCTGATAAGAGGTTCATCCGCAAAAGACCATCCCCTTACGTTTCCTGTGGGCTTCATATTGTATTTCTCCGCTGTCTCGCGGCTGTTCATATATCCTGTCAGGATTCCGTCTTTAATAAGCACAGCATCTTCAGCCTTGATGCCTTCATCGTCAAGGTATACAGGAAGGGGTGCCACTTCCCCATTAAAAGTGTGAGCGAAGTCAACCAGATTAACCAGGTCAGATGCCACTCTTTTCCCAAGGCTCGGGCCGGCCACACTGCCGCCCATAACAAGGTCAGCTTCTACGGTGTGTCCAACCGCTTCGTGAGCAAGCATTCCGCCCATCATTCCGCCAAGTACAACAGTCTTGTAGCCCGCTTCGGCATAGACACCATCGGCCTTGTCTTTAACCTTTTTATAGAGCTTCTCAATCTCCGGATAGTACTGTTCAATATCCGAAAAATTGTCCTCAAAGCTGCCGTATCCGCCAAGGGCTTTGAACATATCTACAGGGTTACCGTCTTTCGTTTTCAGTCCCATGGAAACATAGATGTAGCATCTGGGAGTTACCAGATGACCGTCATAGGCGTCGGAAGAATAAATGATCCTATCCTGAGAATCCTCGCTGTAGTATATGCTTCTGCTCTCGAGATTCGGATATTTCTGAGCAATGTAATCGTCCAGCTGGCGACAAACTTCAATTATTCGCTTCTGCTCAGCATCAACAATGTCGTCATTGGTAGGGATAAGTCCTGTTCCATAGGAAGGAGGCAGAACAATCCCTGTACTTCCCGCATGACGAGCCAGGAGATTAACGTTCTCGGAGGCAGCCTTCAAAACCTTCTTGGCAGCTTCATCACTGCATTCTGCGATGGATGCAAATCCAAAAAGTCCATCCTTGCCAACTCTGGCACTAATACCTCTGGATTCTCTTCTATGATTTGAAACCATGTTACCCTTCAGGATATTCACTGATCTGTAGCGATTTTCCTGAGCTCTCAGCACTGTCTGAACCCCATCTTCAAACAATGCTTTATTCGATTCATAAATGTCTTTTAGCATAGTTGTCCCTCCCAGTATTTTTTTTAGTCTAATGCTTGTTACGCTTCTCATTTTGAAGGCTGTGCTTTTTAATTGTGCAAAACAGCCCCACTTAAATAAGCTTAACAAATGCAGATGCTACGCGATACCCAATAATTGCTGAATATAGTACAAAAACAGAGCCTAAGACTTGCTTCATCTTAAATAAAAAAAGAGCTCCAAAGCATCACTGCTTCAGAGCCCATATAGTTTATCTTATCCTTTATTTGATTTTTGCCATCTTTGCTTTAGACCAATCTGAGTAGAATCTTGAATTATTGTTTTCAACGTAGGTTCTGATTCTGAAATAGTATCTCTTATGTCTCTTAAGTTTACTGATAGTAATTTTTCTCTTATTGTTACCTGCATCCTGTGTCTTTTCAATCTTGAAGGTTTTTGATTTTACATTCTTCTTGAAGTTTTTATCTGTAGAATACTCAATCTGGTATCCATTTACACCATCTACTGCCTTAAAAGTTACCTCTGCTTTCTTCTTTTTAGGTGACTTAACCTTGGTTACCTTTGTCTTTTCGATTGAAGCACCTTTTATTGAGAAAGAATATTTTACGTTTGAACCTACAATTTTTAGATAATATACGCCGGAATTTAAATAAACTTCACCTGTCCTATCAGCGCCGGAGATATCCAATTTTTTTTCCGTTAAGTCGTTGTTAAAAATAAGAGCTTCATAAATGCGGCTATAAGTAACCGCAGTATTACTATAGGCTGTTAAATTAAGAACATATTTGTTTTCCTTTGAAACATTAAACTTATACCAATCCTCGTTATCTGTTGAAGTAAGTGAATCTGTCACAGTAGTATTTATTTCATATCCTTTAGGGTTTTCATAACTGTCTACTGTGTTTTCTGATACTCCATATCCCTTAAATGACAATTTAAATTTGTACTTATTTTCAGCTTCCTTTGTATAACCATACCAATCACTAACTTTTATATAATAAGTTCCTGCAGATAATGACCTAATGCTTGTTTCATCCGCCACAGTATCTGTGCCTTCTGTATGTACCCAGTTAAATTCCTTGAAATCATGATTCAATACACTAATAGCCATACTACCGGATTTATAAAAAGTTCCATGCAGTGTTAAGTCACCATCTTCCGGTATAGTAAACTTATAATACTGGTTACCACCTTTGTACTCAGCCCACTCTGTAAATTCATAATTAGCGGGTATCTCAACAGCCTTATCTGATGATTCCCCTCCGACTATAGCCTTTGCTATAATCTTTCCCTTAGGAGCAACTGTACTGAATGCTGCGACAGATATTGAAAGTGCAAGGAGCAGAGCTCCGGCCTTCTTTAGTAAAACATTTTTCTTCATCTTATTTTCCCTCTTTTCCTCAAAATTTTCATACAACTTCATCATTGTAGCACAATGAAGTAGCTGTTAAAATGCGAATCACATTAGTATTTGATCTTATTAGTTTCCTATTGTCTTGGCTGCATCCATATTAATACCTTCAATAACAGTTATCTCGTTCATAACTTTCTGCATATATTCCTGTGCTGCTATGGTTGCTTCTTCAACATCGTTTAAAGTATTTATTGTAATAGCTCCCTGTATTCCTGTTATGTTATAGACATCACCATCCCTGTCAGGCAGCAAAACTGTGAATTCCAAACACGTATATGTTCCATGTTCCTTAAGTTCTCTTTTATCAAGATATTCAAAAACATAAGTAACACCATCCCTGGTAACTACATTTGTTAGTTCTTTTTTGTAATGTCCTTGTATTCCGTATAAAGTTAAAATCTCATCTGTTGAGAATTCCTCTAATGGTTTGTCATAATCATTAGAAATTTCATATCCCCCATCATGCCTGCAATCTATTTTTATTTCTTTTATTCCATCCATATTGGACTGCCATGTTACATCTTTGTATTTTACAGATTTAAATCCTGATATTACATCCTCTCTTGATTTCCTGGAATGATATACTTCTCCTTGAGCTTCCGTGTATTCAACAAATTTATTAGGAATAGGAACAATTAATCCATATCCAATTCCATCACTCTCTCTGGATCCTATATGCATATCTGTTGTTTCCAGTAGCCATTCAGGATGAGGATCAACAGCCTGTGCTGCTTCATCCGCCTCTTTTTGGGCACGCTTTTTCATATCTGCTTCATATTCTGCCTGAATCGCATTTCGAAGCTCATACACCTCATCCTCACGTCCATCAGCTCTTGCCTCATTGATAATGGGATTATCCTCTACAAAGAAAGCACTGCTCTTTTGTGAGCATCCTGTAAGAGTGGTCATAAATAATGCTGTTGTCATCATCACCGTTATCATTTTCATTGATAATCCTTTAATGTCCTTGATAACCCACTTCCATGTTTCTTCATCAAAATATTTTTCTGCCATTTCTTTTTCCTCCATAATGATTGTTTTTTTGCTGTTCTATCTATAAGTACCAACCATTTTGGATTCGGTTTTATAATTTTGAAAAAATTTTTTTAATTTTTAAATTAATCAAGAATCTGCCATTCAACACTTTTCCCATTTTTGATATCTTCAGTAAGATCTTCAGCATTTTCTACATCATGCCTTTTACCCTCAGCATCTATAAAACTTTTATCCCATCCACTATTCTCAACACCTCCATCTCCATATATATCTATATATCCATACTCATTGAGATTAATAATGTTTCTGGTCCATGCCACATCAGAGTAAACTGTCTGCAAAGTACCATTAATATTTTTTATTATTAAATATTCTTCCCAGCTTTCCAGTGGTTCTTCAGAGGGAGTGTGTATTACAACTGCCAGTTCTTTATCGCCATCATTACCACAATCTATATAAGCATATTCTATCTTTTCAAGAGATACTCTATCCGTCATCCAATCTTCTTTATAGAATGCAATTAACGTATCTACAATTTCTTCAAGAGTATAATCCTGCTTTGTAAAATTCTTAAAAGAAAAATAATAACCAAGGTCATTTTCTGTGTTAATGTGTACGCTTTCTTCATTATGAAGGAATTTTTCATACAAAGTTGTATCCATTTCCGTATCGCTATCCATTTATATGATATTGTGTTTTCCGTTTCTTCCGGTAAAATAAAAGGTGTTCCTTCAGGAATAACAACATTAAAATCCAATCCGCTAATTCCTGAAAGCTCAGCAATGTTTATTGTTGAGATCTTATTAAAATCAACTTCCATTTTTACAAATTCCCTGACATCAGGCATTCCTGCTATCGTCTTTACCTCATCCTTTGTTATTGCATTTTCTTTTATCTTATTTAAATCATTACTGTCTAATACTTTATTTGAATAGGCTGTTACAACCGGCTCCACTTTTTTATCTGTCGCAAATTCAATTTCATTTTTTTCAGCAAGCTCGGAATTTAAATCTATAAAATAAACCCCTTAGGTGACACTATTATTCACCTAAGGGGCTTTTACCTGCTGGGGTTAACCCCTGTATTAAATTACTTTTTGATGACCTTTATAAGTTTTTTCTTAGTGCTGCCTTTTACGCCTTTAACCTTGATGACAGCGTCCTTGTTAATTTTCTTGAAAGCTCCTTTACCTATTTTCAGGGATTTGTTTGCTTTTATGGTGACCTTTTTGAGTTTCTTACAACCCCTGAAGGCATTTTTTCCTATAGAAGTAACATTACTGCCAATCTTCACAGATTTTATTTTCTTATTGTTTTTGCAGGCATTTTTAGCTATAGATGTGACAGGATAAGTTGTACCATCCACTGTAACAACGTTCAGGGAAGCTTTCTTTTTTGAAGCGATTTTTGTTGCGCAGGCATTTCCATTAACATCAATGTAGTATGTAATATCATCAATAGTTACTGTCATTGGCAACTTAGCAGCATTATTTTCTACCGTACCTGATGCATCTTTTTTATCAGTATTTTCATCTGTAGGCATGTTTTTTGATGTGTTATCATCTGAGTTCTCTGCAGGCCTTACAATCGTTATCACATCAGAATTAGCATATTTATTCAAATCGCATGATGATGTTTTTAAAGTGACACTTTCTACATAATCTGAAAAAGTGTATTCATGTTCTGTTTTAGCCATACTACAATTGCAATAAGTTATTGAACGTTGGCCATATCCATATCTGAGAGTATGACCATATCCATCATCGGTCCAACTTATTTTCCATAATTTCTTTCCATTATTTTCATACCATTTTGCTGTTATTCCCGTTGGCTGTGGCATTCTCTCATTTAAATTTATCTCGTAACTTGCTATTCCATAATTGGATTTTTTCAAACAATAATCAATAGTTAATGTATGTGTCAGAGGTTCATCATCACATCCAATAACATAAAGAATTATCTTTCCAAGATTGTCGTAGTAGTTGAATAAACCTAAGTCATACTCATCAATTGTCTGATCCTTTTTCAGAGCTCCTAACTTATTATAATGAAAACAATTCTTTTTGCCCTTTTCATCTACGCTATATACCAATACATAATAGTTTCCATCACTAACAGTTTTGAAATGATATTTATCATTGATGCATTTCAGATCCTTAACAGGTTGAATTTTTTTCGCTGCTTTGGAATTAATGGATACACATCCAAATAAGACTATCACACACATAAGTGATGTGATAAAGAGTAAAAGATTCCCCAAGATTTTTTTCATTTTCATTTCCCCTGACTTTTCTATTCTGCACTATGGCAGGCTCCCTCATAGTCAATAATTATATCACAAGTCGATTATTATATTCATAAAGAAAAATCCACGGCAGATGCCGTGGACTTTGTCTACAGTCTGAAGGGAATAACTTAAAGTTAATCCTTTTTCGCATATTCTTTGTTCTTATCATTACTTGTTTGTTAGAAAAGCTGTTATTTCTTCTTGGGTTGGCATTACAGAAAGTGCACCTTTTCTGGTGGTTATAATAGATGCCGCAGCGTTTGCAAACGACAGGCATTCAAATAATCCGTCTTTTGTCAGATTATCAAGTCCGTTTCTGTGGATGTAATCTATGGCACAGGCACAGAAGGTATCGCCTGCTCCTGTAGTCTCTATAGTAGCAGGATTTCTGTACCCGTCTTTTTTGATCACCATATCTTTGTAAAGAGCTATACTTCCTTCAGGTCCAAGTGTGGCAAACACGATTGGAATACCAAAGTCTCTCTTTATTTTCCTTGCTCCTGCCTCTATATCCTTAAGGCCTGTAAAAAGCTCAATCTCATTATCTGAAATTTTCAGGATATCACAGTTTTCAAAGCCATATTTCATAGCATCTATTGCATCGTCTACGTTCTTCCATAAAGGTTCTCTGTAATTTGGATCAAAAGATATGACTGCTCCGCTCTCTTTAGCTATTGTAACAGCTCTGACAGTTGCCTCTTTTGCAGGTTCGTCTGTCATTGACAGTGTTCCAAGATGAAATACATCTGCATTCCTGATAAGATCAGCATTCTTCTCAACATCCTCTGCTGTCAGCATCATGTCTGCTCCGGGCTTTCTGTAAAAAGAAAAATCTCTGTCTCCATTTGGAAGCTTGTTTACAAATGCAAGGGTAGTATTTACCTCCTCGTCAAAGACAAGTCCGGTAGAGTCTATACCCTGCTTTTCAATTCTCTCTCTTAACATTCTCCCAAAAAAGTCGTTTCCAACCTTGCCGATAAAAGCTGTGCTGTTGCCTAAATTCTGAAGCATTGACAGCACATTACAGGGTGCTCCGCCTGGATTAGCCTCAAATAAAGGATTTTCCTGGTTGCTGTCTCCGCTTCCTGTAAAATCAATAAGCAACTCTCCCAGCGCAACTACATCTTTTTTCATAAGTTATTTCCTCTCAAGCTCATACATAGTAACATCCATCAGAAGTTCTCCAACTGCCTTAAAACTGATACCTTCAGCTCTGACATCTGTAAGGATTACCATAGACATTACCTGCTGTCCATTATTGATGAAGAGCTCCATGCTGTATCTGTCAAGAACAAGTCTAAGTGAAATCTCACCCTTATTTCCTGCAACCTTACATCTTCTCTGATGAACAATGGCTCTTCTGCTTCCTGAATGCTTTCTGTCTATCTTAACAATATTGTCAACAGGATCATATTCAATCGCTGAATAAGCCTTGCCATTATCAGCAAAACGAATTTCAAATTTTTTATATGAAAGTTCTGCCTGTGTAGATCTGACTCTTACTGTCATATCTACGCATCTGCCCTCAATACTTGAAAGTGAAGCACTATCAGAAATAAGTACATTCTGTCTGCTGATTCTTTTGCCGTAATAATTCTCTATCTCTCTGGCAGGCCACTGAATAAGTCTGTTATCCTTAATAGTTATTTCCCTTGGAATACTCATCTGGCCAAACCATGGGAAGTCATCGCGCCTGATTCCGCATGTATCCCAGTTCTGCATCCAGCCTATCATCACTCTTCTGCCGTCTGCTGTAAGAACTGTCTGAGGAGCATAAAAATCGATACCGTAATCTATGGCCTGGCAGTTTTCCTCATTGAAGTTACCTTCAGAATCAAGGCTTCCGATTACGCAAAGTGTACCATTTCCGTTGTGGAACTCAAGCTCCTCCGGAAGCATATCCTGAGGACTTGTGAGAAGAAGCTGCTTACCATCAAGAGGGAAATAGTCAGGACACTCCCACATTACGCCGAATCTGTGGTTATTTTTAATAACCAGCTTATCATAAGTCCAGTGGATGCCGTCTTCACTTACATATTGAAGGATCTGGCCGTCCTTATCCACAGTTTTATTACCTACAACCATGTAATACTTGCCGTTTTCCTTCCACACCTTGGGATCTCTGAAGTCGAATTTTCCGGCTCCTTCAGGAAGGCTGTCTGCATTAATTACAGGGTTATTCTCGTATTTCTCATAATCAACACCATCACCTATAGCGATACATTGTGTCTGATACTCGCGGATTTCGCCGTTTTCATCCTCTTCTTTTCTAACGCCTGTATATACGAGAAGTTGCTTGCCGTCTTCCATCTCAATGGCACTTCCTGAAAAGCATCCAAACCCGTCATATTTTTCATCGGGCGCCATTGCGCAGGGAAGATACTTCCAGCTGATAAGGTCAGTACTTTCTGCATGTCCCCAGTGCATAGGTCCCCATACTGTCTCATAGGGATAATACTGGTAAAACATATGATATTTTCCCTTATAGATGCTAAAGCCGTTAGGATCGTTCATCCAGCCGCATCTGGGTGTTAAATGAAAGAGGGGACGCTGCTCCTCAGGTATCTTTGCTTCCTTTTTTACTTCATATTCTCTTGCTTTATTTAACTTATCACTCATAATATTCCTCATTTACCATAAATCTTTATATCACTTGCGTCTGCATTTTCCATATTCAGCTTCCAGGTAGCTCCAACTGCTGAATAAATGCGGTTTGACAGTGCCTTTTGCCCGTCTACATAGATAACCACTATGTCTTTTTCAACTACAACATCAACCTGATATTGTCTGCCTTCCTCCAGCTTCATAGCCTGATAGTTGGGAAAAGCATTGTATGAAATGTTGTCCTCTTTATTATTTACAGAGATCTTGTACTCTTCTCCCTTTTCAGTATTGGAAAATACGAGATCGCATATTCCATCTGCCTGCATCATAAGTTTATAGCTTAAATGACAGGTATCGGGTACATCTCCCAAATCAAGTGAACTATCTGCAACTGCCTCAGATAGTATCTCCTTATTAAAATACTCATTATATTTCTCAGGCATGCACACCCCCAGTGTGCCATCCTGCAATTGTCTAAGCTCATATACCAGTACGCTTCCTGCCCATGTGTACATGAGGCCATCGCTTTCTCTCTTTTTGCGATCAAGAAAGCCGATCAGATATCTTTTACCTTCGTACTCACATGTTTTTGCTGCATAGAAGCCATTGCCGTCAAATGTGTCAATCTCCGGTTTCTCCCAGGGTCCGAAAAAATCAGACGCTGTTCTGTAGTAAACTACATTGTTCCAGCTAAAGACGAGATAGTATTTATCTCCAAGCTTGAACACATCCGGACATTCCATAAAATAAAGTTCTTTGCTTGTATAAAAATCACCCTTAAAAGTCCAGTTCTCTAAATCCTGCGATTCATAATATATGATCGCACTTTCATCTTCTGCTTCTTTTCTGGCGCCAACCAGCATGATATAGCCGTCATCCATCTTAATAACCTGAGGATCACGGAAATCATTGGTACTGTAGCCATTAGGAGCATGAATTATTTCATCATAATTCTTCTCATATTTTTTGTTGTCTTTACTTGTTGCGTGCATTAAGCACTCTTTATCAAGTCCGTAGGTGTCATAATAGTCATTATGACCTGTGTAAAAACAGTGATATTTCCCACTGTCATCCCTGATAAAGGAACCCGTTCCTATAGCAAGATCCTGAACTTCAGAATCCTCTGCGAATTTCAGAACCTCTCCCTTATCTTCATATGTAGTAAAATCCTTGGTAAAAAACTGATGAAGCGGGTGATAACCTACGCCATTGTGATCAGTTTCATATAAATAATTCAGATATACGCCTTTATCAGTTGAAAGAGCCATTACATCCCCAACGTAGCTGTCCTCTGCTCTTGGGAAAAGGCATTGCTCGCCCTTTTTATCAGCGCATCCGGTTAATAAACATAACATAATACCAAATAAAGCTATTGTTCTTTTTTTCATCTCTTATAAAAGAGGGAGGAGATAACTCCTCCCTCACCTTTCGCTTATCAAGCTAATCCCATAAGATGTAACAATGTGTATTACTTGTAGAACTCATCAAGGTACTTCTGATAGATTGCAAGGTAATCCTCAAGACCATAAGCATTAACCTGCTTGATGTACTCATCCCAATCTGCATCTGTAAGGCCGTTCATAACGAAGTTACTTCTGCTGGAGTTGATGAAGCTGATAAGATCTGTCTGGATTGTTGTAAGCTTCTCTGTGTCATCTGCTGTCATGAATACGTTAGGATATACATACTGGCAGTGCATATCATCTGTGTAGTACTCTTTGATCCAGTCAAGACGATACTGAGCATCATCAGGACATGTTACATATACACCATAGTACTCATCAAGGATTGCAAGAGGACCGCCTACAGCCTCAGCCTCACGAACTTCTACAGGTGAAGCATCACCAAGAGGAGCATGCTTAAGCATCTTCTCACCCTTATCGTTCTCAGAAAGCTCGAAGATATCGAACTCATCATCTTCACCATAGGTTCCCCAGTTGTTCTGAGGTGACTGGAAGGGATCATACATACGATCAAGCCATGCACATACAAATGCAGGGTTGTCGCACTTAGCTGTAACTACGCATCTGCCGCGGTCAAAACCTGATGTGAATGAACCGTTCATAGGTGTTACGTTCTTGGTATCAGCCTGAAGAGCTGCAAGAGGCTCATAGTCCTCAAGGTTGTCGATGTTAGCAACGTCCCATGTGAAGCATACGCCGTATCTGTGAGATTTTCCCTTAGCAACGTATGTTGACCAATCCTGTGTGAAGCACTCGGGATCGATAAGTCCCTCATCATAGAGCTTATGAAGCCACTGCATACCTGACTTGAAGCCGTCCTGAGTAGCTGTGCAGATAACCTTCTTGTCATCTGTTACAGCGATGTGCTGTCCTATATCGTTATCACCATAACCTTCACCAAAACCGTTGATAAGAAGGCTGGGATCCTGATCGTTCATGATGCATGACATAGGGATGATATCTCCCTCGATGCCAAACTCTGCCTGAAGCTCTGAAGCGTGATCCTTGAATGCTTTAAGTACTTCTTCGAACTCGTCTACTGTTGTAGGCTTCTCAAGTCCAAGGAAATCAAGCCACTTCTTGTTGATGTAAGTAAAGTTGTTACCTACAGTCTGGATAGCTGTCTTGTTGGAACCAAGCTGCTCAATCCAGGGAAGAGCCCAGATATGGCCCTCTGAATCCTCACACATTGTGCGGTATTCAGGATACTTATCGAATACAGCCTTAAGATTAGGCATGTTTTTGTCAATATATTCTTCAACAGGAAGAATAACGCCCTGGTCTGCATATCTGATAAGATCAGAGTTACTGAATCCTGCATTGAATATGAAATCTGTAAGCATGTCCTTGTTAGCCATTGTCAGCTGAATCTTGTCTCCCCACTGATCGTTTGAAATAGCTGTCCAATCTACATGTACATTGGTCTCCTCTTCAAGTCTCTTGAAGATTGTTCTGTTGTTAGGCTCAGCCTCTGTTCCTGAAGGATAGCTGATTGTACCTGTGATAGTAACCTTCTCTTCAAGAGGGAAAGTGATGTTCTCAGCATCTACCTTAGCTGCACCACTGCCAGTTGAAGTCCCCTTGCCACAACCTGTGAGCGCACTTGCTGACATAGCAATGACAAGCGCTGTAGACAGTAACTTTGTTGTTTTCTTTTTCATTGTCCTCTCCTTTTCATTAGAAACTATTCAAACCTGTATAACAGGTGAATTAACGTTAGCCTTTAACTGAACCAACCATAATTCCCGAATCAAAATACTTCTGGAAGAACGGATACATAACTATCAAAGGCAAGCTTGAAATGATGATAGTTGCATATTTCAAAAGCTCTGCAAGCTGTGCTCTTTGTGCAGTACTCTGCATATCTGCGATCATACCCGGATCTGGCTCATTCTGAATAAGGATTGCTCTAAGAACGAGCTGCAAAGGCTGCTTACTTGCTGAATTCAGATAGATCATTGCATCGAAATAGCTATTCCACATTCCTACGAACTGCCAGAGGATAAGCACTGCGATAAGTGGTGTACATACAGGAAGCAATATTCTAAAGAAGAATGTAAGCTCATTAGCACCATCCACATCAGCTGCCTCTCTAAGCTCGCCGGGAACGCCCTTATAATAGGTTCTTGCTATGATCATGTTCCAAACACTAAATGACCCCGGAAGAATTACAGCCCACATGGAATCAAGAAGTCCCATGTTACTGATAAGAAGGTATGTAGGAATCAGTCCTCCGCCAAAGAACATTGTGATAATAAAGATTGCGTTAAAAAACTTCTTGCCTTTAAAATCATCTCTTGACATAGGATAAGCACACAAAAGAGTTATAAATACTGAAATTACTGCAAACAGTACGGAATAAAGAATCGCATTGAAAAATCCCGTCCATATCTGTGAGTTGGTCATAACTCTCTCATAAGCTGTCAGTGTCCACTTACTGAAATCAAAAACAATACCTTTATTCTGAAGTGTTATCGGATCCATAAATGAAGCAACGATGATATAAACCACAGGTCCGATTATAGCCAGCACGAAAGCTGCAAGAATGATATATCCTACAAGAAGGAATATTTTATCTCCAAGAGAAGCTCTTGCGAACTCGCTCTTTTTATTTGATGTCTTAATCATTTTCTTTTTCCCCTTATAATCCCTGTCCATCGTTAAGCTTCTCAACTATCTTGTTAACCGCAATGAGAAGTATTACGTTTACAATTGTATTAAAAAGTCCTACTGCTGTTGAATAACTGTAGTCACCATTCAAAAGACCCTTCTTATATACATAAGTAGCTATGATCTCGGATGATGCAAGATTCATGTCAGACTGAAGTGCATACGCTTTTTCAAAACCGATACTCATGATGTTACCTGCCTGAAGAATGAACTGGATAACTACCATATCCTTGATGGCCGGCCACTCAACTGCCTTGATCTGTTGCCAGATGTTAGCTCCATCAATCTGTGCTGCTTCCTTAAGCTCCTTACTTGCATTGGAAAGAGCTGCTGTGTACATGATTGATGCCCAACCGGCTCCCTGCCAGATTCCGCTGACGATGTAGATCGGTCTGAACGCTTCCGGAATTGTAAGGAAGTTGATGTTCGTTCCAAGCATCATGTTAAGCGGTCCTGTAACTGAAAGAAGGATTCTGACCATACCGCAAAGTACGATGACTGAAATGAAGTTCGGCATGTACAGTACAAGCTGTATCTTCTGCTTGATCTTGCTGCTCGCTACTCTGTTAAGAAGGAGTGCTAAGATAATCGGCATCGGGAAACCCCAGAGAAGACCAAATACACTAAGCTTCAATGTATTTATGAGATACTGCATAAAGTCCGGTGACGATAAAAACTGTTGGAAATATTTAAGACCTACCCATTCGCTTCCAAGTATTCCTTTAAACGGGTTGTACTTTTGGAATGCGATCAGAATTCCTCCCATAGGAAGATACCTGAAGACGATTGTAAGAAGTAGTGCCGGTCCTAAGAAGAACACGTAAAGCTGCCAATGCTGCTTAACATATACCAGGGTGTTATGCATCGAATTATCTTTTACCTTTGTGTTCATGTAGTCCCTCCCAAGTTTTACATTTGCATAATTCTCATTTGCATATGTAAAATATAGCACCCATATCTTCAGCTGTCAACATAATTATTTTACATTTGCACAACTAATATTTACATTTGACACTTTAATTTTTACATTTTATAATGATATAGGTGTCAAAAAGTCATAAATACCTACTATCTGGGGCACACCCATCTTTTGACACATTCATCTTTTATTTAGAAAGTGGAGACTACATTATGCCAGCAAAAGTCACCTTACAGGATATAGCAGATGCCCTTGGAGTATCCAGAAATACCGTATCCAAGGCTATAAATAACACCGGAGTTTTAGCTGAAGCTACCAGACAGAAAGTTTTAGAGAAGGCTATCGAAATGGGATACAAGCAATTTTCTTATGCCAATTCCATTTCAGACATTACAAATCCTTTCAGTTCCCAGCCCAAGGCTTCAGGAGAGATTGCTCTCTTTTCAGGCAATTTCCTTAATAATTCTCACTTTGCTTCTACCATGCTGGATAAATTTCAATATGAAATTTCTATGCTTGGCTATAGCCTGACAATGCACCGGGTTGATCATCAGAATATAGAGTCAAGAACTCTTCCTCTCTCATACAGACCGGATAACACCAAGGCTATTGTATGCATCGAAATGTTTGATCACTCCTATTGTGAAATGTTGTGCAGCCTAGGATTACCTGTTCTCATGATAGATGCTCCCGTTGCAAGCTACTGGAGACCATTAAACGCAGATGTTCTGCTCATGGATAATTTTTCCAATATATATACAGTCGTTAATGACATGAGCAAAAAGGGAATTACCAAGATAGGATTTGTAGGCCAGGTCACACATTGCCGTTCTTTCTACGAGCGATTCATAGCCTTTAGGGAGGCAATGTATATCAATAATCTGAACTTTGACGAAAAATATTGTCTTACAGAGGTTCATCCTCACGGATTAGAATATAGAGAATACTTATTCGAAGCTCTTACGAAGATTCAAGAAATGCCCGAACTCTTTATTTGTGCCAACGATTTTGTAGCTCTCGATCTGATATCCGGCCTCAAGAGAATGGGAATAGAATGTCCACGTGATATCAAGATATTCGGTTTTGATGATTCCCCCGAGTCCAAGATCATGTCTCCTTCTCTCTCAACCAGCCACATACACAGCCAGATAATCGGTTATTCAGCTGCCAACCTTGTAATCTCAAGGATTGAGCAGCCTGATCTCAATTACAGGATAACCTATACAGAGACTGATCTTATTTACAGAGAATCAACACAGATGTAATAAAATGAAAGAAAGAATGTCGCTTGCGACATTCTCGCGCCGTTGCAAGATGTCCGGGGGACATCTGCTTTGCAACGACCGAAGTGGAACGTAGACGCGATTGCTGAAGGCAACATATTCCTATCGCGCGATGTGCAGATCACTTGGCGAGGTTTTTTCGAGCCTAGTGAAATGTCATACACAGTAGTGCGCATCCATAGCGGAGCGCTTTTTATGATATAGGAATTTTTGAGAAATTTCCTATTAAATAAAAAAAGCATGTATTTTCATTACCAAAACACATGCTTCTATGATATCACAACATCAAATACCTGTTGCCCTACAGAACACTGCCCTTAATTATCTATATAATCCTATTCTTTATATCTAAGATTACCATTCTGCAGAACATCAAATTTACCGGCATACATTTCATCAATGACCTGTTCGCAAGGCACTCTGCAATATCGCATTTCTTTTGATGTGTCATGAACCCTAAAAGTTGTCTGTTTGTTCTTCCGGCTTTCTTCAAGATACGAGTCCAAATACGGCTGCGCCTCTTCTCTTGTCATGTTAGCATCCACATTAAGCCGCATAAACGATGATAAGACACTGATGCACCTTGCACCTCCAAGACTTACTATGCCATTTCGAGCATTTCTATCATCCGAACAAAAGACATATATCTGCTCGCCAAGCTTTGTACTAAGCATCTGAAGAAGGACATAGCTTTTAAGCTCTCCAAGATTATTACCTGGTCCTATATCGTCACAGTCTTCCGAAAGCTCCTTCAAAAACTGTTCTTTTGTAGTCTTAGAATAATTGACACCCTGAATTCTCTTAAACTGTTCTTCAAAATATCCGCTTCTATATGCCTCGCACCCATTTTTCAACATGTTAGAATACATGGCCACTGCTGAATCCGAGTATATAGCCTTTAGTTCATCAACAATCTCTTCGTCCGTAATACAATGAACCACTCCAGATGATATCTTTTTCTCAAGCCACTCAGGAGAGCCTGCAATATTATGTCTTTGGAGTTCTGTTTTTATCTGTTCATGACAATAGAAGCGATACCCCGGCATCTCCGTTATACGATCAATCAGCTTATTCTCTTCATCCTTACGGATCAAATGCGTCTTGGAAATAAAATCAGTATCAAGAAGAGCATATTTCTCTTTCATCAAATGCCCACCTCTTAGCCTTCCGCGAGAAAGCCATTTCTGATTTTTTCCAAGTACTCCATATCCGATTTCTCACGGCTTTCAGTCAGAAGTTCCTGTTCTTTGTTGTACTCCATATCATCAAGGAGACTTCCAAGATATGAAAGGTCCTTACTGTTTTGTTGCCATTTTAAAGCTTTACCCGTAAGTTTAATCCTTTCTGAAACATAATCAGAGTCACATTCCAGTAGTTCTTTGGCTTTACTATTTGAAATATCATGGTTCTCAACAAGTCTCAGTACCACCGCCTTGTACGGAAGTGCAAACAATTCCATCAAGATAAGGACATCATCAACAGATATCTTATCCGCAGCAATACCATATAGTTTAATCTGCTCATCCAATATTCCGTCAGGCATCAGGAGTAATCCGGCAAAAGCGTTTGCCTCAAGATCCTCCTGAGATTTCGCAGTATCATCCGCAGTTTTTGAATCCAATAATGAGCCACTTGCTATGGTACTGGGGTCTATATCTTCAGCATAGCAGTGAATGTGGTACAGCTCATGAGCAACAGCAAATATCTGTTTACAAAGAGCCAAGCCAGAATTGACGCAAAGAAATATTGTTCCCTTTTTTACAAAGGTAAATGCCCATAATTCATCGTCCTTAAAAGGATATCTGAGCACTTCCAGCGTTAATTCCCTTTTTCTGGCATAGTTTTCAGCAATGCTAAATATGGAATCACGGATAATCGTGCTTCCACAATAATTTACAGAAAAAGCTTTTGACAAAGCATTCATGCTCTCAAACTGTTTAGGCTGCTTGCCAAACAGGCTTTCTTCCAATATATTCCCCATTAGTCATTCCCCCAAGGCTGCATCATGGCATTTCCATTTTCACGTACTCTCTTGTGGAAAAGAATCATATCTGAAAGTTCATCAGCTATTTTCAGTGCCTGTCTTGCCTCTTCAGACTGAACTTTGCCCATAAAAGCATGGACAATATCAGTATCCTCGTATCCAGGGGTTATCCTTGTTAGCTCCTCCATCCTTACGCCAAGATATTCAGCTATAGACTTAAGTTCAATGGCATTAATCATGCGTGCACCATTCAGCATCTTATTCACCGTCTGCTTATTTGTCCCAAGTGCTTCTGCAAGATCTGTCTGTTTTTTATTCTGTTTCTTAAGCAGTGCAAGTATATTGCCTGCAATCATCATATTCATATCAACCATGAAAAGTGTTCCTCCTGTCGTTTGCATGTAATAGGTTTTTACACTTATATCGTATAACTGCCCCTTAATCAAGTCAACATATTCTTTACCGATTATTCATCGTTTTCAAAATAGTATATTATAAAGTTACTATTCCTCCTTCAGCCATTGCTGACTGTATCTCAGGCAGTTTGCCTCTTCTTCTGGCATATCGGAACATTTTATTATTATCAAGATGGTATTTTTCATAAGCTATCCGGAGCGCTTCAGGATACTCACTCTTACTGAACATATACATAAGTGACTGTTAGGAGTTATCTGACCGCCATGCGGCTGATCAAAATCATCTACCTCACACATCCCTGAAAAAATAAGGGGCTGGCGCTCTAGATGATTGATCATCTAGGCGATGCCCCTCTAACTATAAGTGCTTTCTTTTCAGCTTGCGCCTAACTGGCTCGCGGTTGTCACACTAAACCCGCCCATAGACTCCCTGTATCCCCCTGCCAGTAGGGATCTGCACTTCATTGTGGTTTTGATTTTTTTCATGTTTTAGTAATCTCCTATTATTATGAAACCTGCTAAGATTGCCTTATTTACAGGTACCAATTACTTTATTTTGATATTTTTGGATTTACTCCATTTTGAATATACTATTTTAGAGCCTGTTTTCCTGAAGGTTCGGATTCTGAAATAGTATTTTTTATGTGTCTTTAGTTTTTTGATAGTTTTTGAAGTAGCCTTTGCCTTGTTAATTGTTACTGACTTAATATTCTTTTTGAAGTTTTTATCCGTGCTGTACTGGATTTCATAGCCCTTTATATTCTGGGACTGTTTTTTCCATGTAACGGTAACGCTTTTCTTTCCTGCTGTCAGTTTTGAAAGCTTTGTTGTTTTTTGATTCAGGTCGATGTTTTCTGCCTTTTTTGTATCTGCGGGAACAGCTGTTACCGGGTCATTTACGGCAGGTTCAGAAGAGTCTGACGGATTAGGCTGTTCAGTTGTTTTATCCTTCCATATTGGCCTTAGAATGATATTTCTGGTCATCTTGATGGAGGTACCGGGTGTACCCTCATTCCATCTGTCAAATTCTTTTCCTTCAGGCACAACGTAGTTGAAGGAAGGCAGTGTATAATTGGCTCCACGGTTAACCCTGGCTATAGTGGTGTATGTACTTGCCGCATTAGGAATATATCTTATTTCACATGTAGTATTATAAGGAATATATCGACTGCTCCCCGATGCTACGGGTAATTCTTTTACTATGCTTGCGTTATCAGGAACACCATCATTATTATCATCAAGAGCAAATGCGCCATCTCCGGTACTGAAATTATTCAGAGGTACGGCTACTTCTGTGATCCTGGGTGACTTTATTTCCCTTATGGTGTAACAGTAAACCATCTTTTTACAGTTGCTGCCCTTTTTTATGACAAAAGAACTAAGGTCAAGAGACTCTAGACTATCACACTCATGAAACATCATATTAAATTTCGTGACATTAGAAGTATCAAATTTGCTAAGGTCCAGGCGTTTGAGGGTACAACAGAGTCTAAACATTTCATACATTTCTGTTACTATTGAAGTGTTAAAACTATTTAAATTGACTGATTCAAGACGGATACACCCGAAGAACATTCTTGACATTTTTGTTGCGCTACTTGTATTAAAGTTACTCAGGTCCAGTGTTCTAAAAGAATGACAGCCACTAAACATTGATGAAAAATTCCTAACCTGAGAGGTATCGAATGAGCGCAAATTCAAAGTTTCTAAACTCATACAACCATAAAACATCGATGCCATGCGATTTACCTTTGATGTATTAAAGTTTCTAAGGTCAAGCTTTTTCAATGATGTGCAACCACCAAACATATGAAACATGTCTGTAACATTAGATGTATTAAACCCGGTTACATCGATTTCCTGAAGACTTCTGCATTGACTAAACATTTGCATCATAGAGACTGCCTTTGATGTATTAAATTTGCGTACATCAAGCTTTTTCAGTTTATAGCAACCATTAAACATTGCATAAAAGTCTTCTACATTTGATGTATCAATATCTGTATTAAATTCTACGGCTTCTACAGCAGTGAAATAACTGAGTATATTGCTGGACTGTTTAGGAAAGATTATCTTTGTTGGGCAGTAGACATAAATTGATGCCTTAGCGGGATCATAGTAAGCTGTTACATTTTCTCCAACACTTTTTGAAGTGGATAGACTTGGTTTTTTGGAGGTGAATTCAATTCTTTTTATAGTTTTTTCTTCATTGATCCAGTTTAAAGTAGCATTCATGGTAAAATTCTTAAGTGCTACATTGAATTCAGGACCACGAATTAAAGTTCCTTGTGGAGTTGCAGCTTTAGAGCTGAAAGACAAACATCCAAGTATGAAAACAAAACACATCAAGGATGTGATGACAAGTAAAAGATTTTCTTTGATTTTTTTCATGATTATTTCCCCTAAATAAATACTTTTTTCCCTCAAGCCTCAATTATATAATACGTGGCTTGAATTATAAAGCTAAATAATGCAAGGCAGGAATGGTGGTATTATTAATGTAAACGTCAATTAAAAAGTTCAGGATTGACGGAACTGTCTCAGCACCATTACGGATCCTGCCATAATTCTTGAATGTCTCCCAGTGTTTATGCGGTTTGTATTAACTTTTCAAGGGACAGATATATGTAAATCCCATTAGGGATTAGCAACTATAGTTTTAGATTCAAGGGGCGTTTGACCCCAACATCATTTATTATTCTAAAAGTGCATAAATAAAAACACCGCGACGTTTTCCTCTGAGGGATATAAGTCGCGGTGTAATAGCATCAGAATATTTAACTGAGACTATCAATTCGGTATCATCATCTCACAATGACTTTCTTTACTTTACTCCAATCACCGGAGAGGCCGTTGCTGTCAAGAGCTCGTACTCTGATATAAGCCTTGCCGGTTTTGTTGAATTTAAGTTTGTAATTATGCTTTCCGGCTTTCACGGTTTTGGTAACCAGATTCTTTGAAAACTTCTTACTTGTGGAAATCTGAATTTCATAGCCTGAAGCCTCAGTCTGCTTTTTCCAGCTGATAGCAACCTTTTTGTTTCCTAAAGAGTTCGCCTTGAGCTTCCCAATCTTTTTAACATTTGCAGAAGACGGAGCGGCACTATCAACAGTCTTTGCTGAGGTTTCATTTGAAGAAGGCACTTCTTCCCATTTTACCTGATATCTTCCGGTATGATGATGACCTTTTCCCTCCTGATCTGTCCAGCTGCAGGGCATTACTTTGATATAATTCACGCCGGCCTTTACAACGACATCAGCTGTTGTGGTTCTTGGTGCAGCTTCAGATGCGGAGAGCATGCTTACTTCGCGAACGCAGCTGGGGGTTGAATCCCATACTGAAAATTCTGAGTTTGCAATTTTTGTTGTGAAGGTAACTCTGATCGTCATATCCTTAGAGGCATTAAACTTATAAAAATCTAATGCATCATCAACTGAAAAGAAGCCTGTAACAAGTGCTTTTTCCTGGAGATTCATGGCTGCTTCGAATTTATTGTTCGGTTCAGCTTCGTTATTTTCAGCAGGAACAAAGTTGGCCTTAAGGAGATAATCTCCGGGATTATAGTCGTACCATCCTGCAACCTTAACCCAGTAGGTACCCTTCTCCAGTGCAAGCGTGGTGGTATGTGTTTTAGGATTGTTCTTTGATGCGCCTGTCACTCCGATATCGCTGTACATTTTTGTATTATCATAGCTGGTGATATAGTAGGAAGACTGCCTGATTGTAAGAGACTGATATGTTACTGTTAAAAATCCGGCTGAATTTAAAACAACCTTGTAGTAGTCCTTTGTGCTTTCCGGAACGTGGCCGTTTACCCACTTTCCGTCAGTCGGAAGTGTTGAATAAACTCCGTCCTTGGCGGATACCTTTCCGGTGCCATCTATTTTACCTGTTGGTAATGATAGCGAGATGGCTGCTGCAATAGTACACGCAATCAGTCTTTTTAGATTTTTCTGAAGTACTTGTTTGATATTTTTCCCCATGTGTTTTCCCTCCAATAAAAATTTTTCATACCGATACATAATACCATGAACTATCCGGAAAATACAGCAAATCCAAGCGGTGATGTGCGATTCATCCCCTACCGACTCGTCGGAAGGGGTTTTCTCGCTAGCCTTTCAGTCTCAATTTTTATCATAATCTTTTTCGCCTTCCTTCTTAAACCAAAATGAATAATGATGCTTCTTTCTAAAGCCGAGCCTCTCATAGAATTCCATATCGGAAATGACGTAAGCTCTTTTTGCTCCAAGCTTTTTGGCTCTGCCCAGCGCTTCAAAGATAACAGCCTTAGCAACGCCTTTTCCTCTATATGGGGGAATAGTACATACAGGCTCAACATAAACATAGTCAGTCCCTGCCATATACCATAACAGACAACATGCCACCATTTCTCCCTTTTCATTGATCGCAACAACACCTAAATCCTTGTTAAAATGCTTCCTGATCCTTGGAATGATTTCTTCTTCATGCTCGAATTCAACTTTATCATCTCCATGGTCAAATCCCTGCCAGAAGAGCCATTGAAGTTCATAAGCATTTTCCATCGGATCCGGGCAAAAGAATTTAAGCCCGTCCGGAAGTTTCGCTTCAAGCGCATCATCAAGCTTTCTCTCCATTATGATCTCATCCTGATCGGCAATTTTAAATCCCCGTTCTTGAACCATCTCTATCTCAGTGGGATTTTCATCACAGATTGCCATTCCAAAACCGGAATCGTCTTTAAGCTCATTGCAGGCATATTCCAGAACGGCCTGATATAAATCTTTATACTCCGGAAGAACTCCGCTAAAACCCTCGCCAAAATACATATCGTAAATTGCAGCGCCAACAATTTTGTCATCCACAATCCAAAGGCCAATGGAGTTCTTTAAGCTCTTATCAAATTCAGGATGTTCAATCATCCATTCAAGTCTCGCCCAGTTCCAGTTAATGTGGCTATCATCTTTCTCATTTAATGCAATGAGAAAACCACATAATGCATCATACTTGTCATCTGTGTAGTTCTTGAATTTAATATCAGTTCTCATTCTTTTTTACATCCTCTTTGATCTTTCCAAGGTAAATGCAATAGACAATTGCTACAACAATTGTAACCACCACATAGATCTGATCCACAAGTGCGTTGTCAACACCAAACATTGAAAAGGCATCTATCATTGAGTGAGCGATTATGCATGGGAAAATGCTTCCACTCTTGTAAAAAACTAATGTAAGAATAAATCCCCAGGAAACCTCAAAGATCACCTGAAGTATAGTTTCAAAGCTTGTCTGTCCTGTAAAAAGGTTAATAATGTGCCCCATACCAAAAGTAAGTGAAGAAACAATTATAGCTACTGCTGTTCTTTTCATACAGCTTTCTCATTTATGCTGTCTCCTTTTAAGCTCTTATACGGCGATTCTATCTTGAAGCAACTTGCACAAAGCCGCCGCATCTCCATTCACTCCATCAAATCTGTAATCCACAGCTTCAGAATCAAACAATCCATGTTTCCTCACAAGCATCTGCTCCATCAGGCAGAAAACCAATGTGTTCCTGATCAGCTATAATATAATACATTCCATCTGAAGATCATAAGGCTCATCTTCCACATAAGATGAAATTGGGTCAGAACTGAGACGGAAACCCATAGCGGAATAGAAGTTTATCGTTTCCTCAGAAGGACAACAGGATGCTGCTCTCCATCTGCTCTCTGCTGGCAGGATAAACCCTTATTCTATCTGTTTCCATCTTAATTCTCCTGTCATCAATCAAAAATCTGTCCGGGAAGCTTTAATTTCTCCTTCGGAGGGAATGTCTTGTCAAACTCCTCAACATCTGCATCTTCGACATAGTATCCCTTAGGGGTCTGATATACCCCTGTGATGCCATCAAGATATCCCGGGATCAATTCTCTACACAGGAAAAATGACGCATCTGCGCCTTCCGGAAGATCATGATATCTGATTCCAAACTTGCTTGCATAGTCAAATCCGCAGTGGCTGTAGAATCCGATATTTCCCTCAAAAAGAACTGCTCCAAATCCCATCTCTGCAGCCTTTTCAAGAGAATAATCCAAGATAGCCTTACCATAGCCTTTTCTCTTTAATTCCGGTGTGATTCCTATAGGTCCCATGGTAAGCACATCTATAGTTCTTCCATCATCTGCCTCAATAACAGTTTTCATGAACATGTTCTGCCCGATCAGCTTCCCATCCTGTTCCATAACAAAGTCAAGCTCAGAGATAAATGCTGGATCATCTCTGAGCACATGAATTACATAGTGCTCACTGCATCCGGGACGATACACGTTCCAAAATGATTCTCTTACTAAATTTTCAACTTCTCTATAATCTTTCTTTTCTTCTAATCTGATTATGTAATTACTCATTGTTTTCTCCTCTATTTCATCGTTAAGAAATTAAAAGCTCACCAATTTCTATATGGGGGTTCCTATATCTGGCAGAACTTTTCTCTCTATTATGGTGGATAGCATTATTAGGGCAGTTTTGGATACATGCTCCGCAGCTTATACAGCTCTTTGAAAAGAGTGGACGACCATTTTCAATATGTATATTTCCCATTGGACAAAGTCTTGAACATGTGCCACATCCCGTACACGCATCGTTCACGGTAACTTCTTCTGTAATACCAATTCCTATAGGAAACTCATACTTTTTCTTGTGACTGCTTGTAATAAGTTTGCTTAAAAGCGAATTCCTTTTAACGTACTTTTTCTTTTCAACTATATCGCCCACTATCTGGTCAATTGCGTCCTGCTGCTTTTTGCTATCGCCTTCCTGTTTTTTCATGTCAGCAAAAGTAATGCAGTTCTCGCCCATTAAAACAGAATTAATATAGTCGAACTTTCTTCCATTTGCCAGAGTAATCTTGTTTACATCGTTGCAAACAGATCCGGCAAAACATCCGTAGGTTGCTATGGCGAAGAGATAGTTGCACTCCACCTTCAGTTTCTGCAAAAACTCCTCAATATATGGTGGTATACAAAGCCCGTAAACCGGAAATACTATACCTACAACATCATCTTTTATCTCATAGGTTCCCTGTTTGATCAGCTTGGGAATAGATAAACACTCTCCTCCCAAGCACTTGGCCACATGCAAGCAATTTCCAGTTGAGCTGAAATACAAAGTTTTCATTCAATATCCTCCAAATGTGTAAAACATAAACTGTATAGTAACTATACCCTTTGAAAAAAAGAAAACATGGATTACACTGATTATTTTGCTTTTTACACGGATTTTGCTCTATTGATCCATGATTGCTAAAATCCATTACTGCGTAGCAGTGTACATACTTTTACAGCTTCAAAAAAATCTTCTTCTGAAATCCCAAGCGCATGAATATCTGGCCAGACTGCGTTTTTGTAGAACCCCAGTGCTTCTTTTACAAACTCATTGAAAAGCGCATAGGTTCTGGCGTAGTCGAAAACCGGAGGAGCAACTCTTGTGTTCATCCAATCTATAATTATGAAATTGTTTTTATCTGCGACAAGCTCGGTGTTATTTGGAATCATGATATTCAAGAAATGCATATCAAGATGACAGATGCAGCTTTTGTATTTTTTAGACAGGTATTCAATTACAGAAAGCGCTTGTGATCTTTCTTCGCCAGAAAGCATGTGGTCTGCCGTAACGCTAAGAGGAAGAATTGTTGTATCGCTGATATCTGCTTCGTGTACAAAGCGGAAGGCTTTTGCTAAAAGCATAAAGCCCTGCTCCGGAGCATTTTTAGCAGATTTTTCCAACGGCTCGCCTTCAACCAAATCCATCTTGATTATATGTGGATCATCTGTGTCGTAATATTTTACCTGACAAATGCCAGCCCTATTCACGGCCTGCTGCTGTTGTTTTTCAAAAGCAATCCATTCAGCAGGATAGGATTGCTTATAAACCTTGTAAGCAAAACCATAATACAGAAAAACCTCTGCCTGGGCACCTTTACCAATAATTATTTGAGAACCATCAAAAGTCATTTACTAATTTTTCAACCTCTATATAATCTTTCTATTAATTTGCTCTCATATGTTCAATCAACATGATTGATTTCTGTTTCAACTATTTTTCTGATGGCTGAAAAATTTCGTTCCTCTAGAGTATAAAAAAAAGCCATATTCTTGCATTTCTTATAAGAGGCGCCATCCATCTGGAATGAATATCCACCGGTACATGTCGGAGAACATTTCAATCCGTTTAATTTTTTACATTCTCCGGCATTAACGATGTCTTTTTTCATATTGTCAGGAAAATCAGCAAGAATCTCGGTGTATTCACCGATGCCTGCTGCATAGATTCGCATTTTCACACCGGTTTTTCTGAATACGTAATTCAGCAGTGCTTTTCCGTTTTTTGGAGAGTTGTATGATGTCACAAAGCCGCTCTTTGCAGATTTTATTGTCCGATTACTGCCTTTCTCAGTGAGATATTTATCGAGTTCCAAAACAAACTCCTGATATTCAGCAGGTATATCATTCAAAAATAGCATAAATGTCTCGTGCATTCTAATCCTCCCCACTTGTCCAGGTCAGTTCTCCTCTATGTTTTGAATAGAATACAAACTCCTTATCGCGCTTTATTTCTTTATAGCCAAGCTTAGTATAAAAGCTATTTGTCCTGACATTCCAAACAGGAGTATCCAGTGTATACTCCTTTACTTCCGGGAACATATTCTCCACTTCCCGCATAATAAAGAGCCCATACCCTTTTCGAAAATGCTCCGGTGCAACGAATATCCTGCCAACATTTAAAACATCATTTTCCAAAAAAAGGATTGCTCCGCCAACAATGAGTCCATCATCTGTCAATTTATACAAATGCCCCTGCCGTGCCATTTTCGTATGAAATTGTAATGACATATATCCGGGAGGTCCTCCCGGTGATTCCGCACCGATCAGTACATCACTGTCAAATGCGCGCTTCGATATTCCATTCAGTGAAAGCGCATCAGAAGTACTTGCCTTTAATAACTGTAAACTCATATTGACTCCTTAACTGACCAACATTCTGACTTTGAAGGTCTTTTCTTCAGCTATATATCTTATCTCGCTATCAGTCTGATCTATGAAACTAAGAACACTTCTGGTTCCTATTCCATGATTCTCCTCATTACTAAATGGGTGTCCTTCTGCATCCAGGACGATTTTATCTGCACATGAGTTGCTGATTTCAAACAAAAGCTGACTCTTATATCTGGCTATAATATTGATCCTTCTCTCATTCTCTGGCACTTTTTCGCAAGCATGAATGGCGTTTTCAATAAGGTTGCTGATCACTATGGCAAGCTGCATCTCATCCACATTCAAATCAGCAGGTATAGTAGCAGATATATTTACTTTAATGCTCTTTTCTTCAGCAACTGCTACATAGTGTGTTATTGCTGCATTAAGCGTGGTATTTTCACAATATTTTTTTACTCCATGCGGTTCTTGACTTAGCCTTTCATTAAGACATTTAAGGGCTTCCTGTGTATTACCTTCCTGCAAAAGAGTTTGCAGAAGAGTCTCAAAATGTCTTCTGTCATGACGCATAACCCTGTCCTGTTGCATGATATTTTCTAAAACAGCAATATGCTCTTTCATAGCTATTGTTAATGTGTCTGGATTTGACAAAACATCCGCCACAAAAATCCCCCCTTTCACTATGAATTGCATTAAACTATATACTGATCCATACCTGCTATCAGTACATTCATTGATATCTCCAGGCTTTCATCTATAGAAATCGGATTGCCAAAAGAATTGTGGATCTGAAGCATAACAAACCCCTCAAGGAAAGCTCTGTAGGTTCTAAGCAGATGATTGGCCACATCTCTTTCAATTCCCATGCTATCTGTCTGCCTAAAGAAAAATGAATACAAACCTTCTGTAGCTTCAAGTAAGGACTCATCCAAATACTTGTTATACCAAAGCATTGCCTCGAATACGCCGGGATTCTCCAAAGCAAACTTATGAAATGCCCTTCCGAAATTCGCGATGTTTTCTCTTGGATCATCCGAATCAATTCCTGCCACAACCTCCTCGGAAACCTTCTTCCAACCATAAATCATAAGCTTACGATGCACATCATCTATCGTCTTTACGTGGTTATATAAAGAGGGTTTTTTGATACCTAAATAATCCGAAAGTGTTGTAACGGTCAAATATTGTAGACCCTTTTCATTTGCTAATTCAGCAGCTTTTTCTATTATTTCTTCCTTAGACAATCCTGTTCTTGGCATATTTACTCCCATCCCATTTTACTAACAATGTTAGTTATCATTATACTAACATTGTTAGTTTTGTCAACCAAAAAAGTGGGCATAAGGATTTTCTCCCTATTCCCGCAGATCAAGTTTAATGTCCTTTATAATTTTCTCTTTTCAATTATTCGCAATACATACATATTGTTCCATTTGATAACTTAAATCCGTTCTTTTCGTAAAACTTAGCCGCTGGTGCATACTCGCTTGTATAAAGAACAATGCCTGCAAGTCCTTTTTCTTTACTGTAATTTTTGACCGCATTTAATAATTGTTTACCTATTCCATGCCCTTGTCGTTCGGGAAGTACCGCCATCTCATTAATGTATATCTCTTCTTTGCTTCCGGAAATCTTACAAAGTGCGAATATACAACCTAACACTTCATCATTTTCTTCATAAACATATCCAACAAATCTTTTCTGTTCAAAAAAATCGCGAAGATATTCTGTTGCATTTTCTACTGTCCAATCTATTCCCCAATGTTCCATGGGGAATGCTTTTGCATAAATCATGCCACATTGTGCTAAGTCAATGTTCTTCATAGCTCTAATCATTTTGTTGTCCCACCATCAAGTTCTAATTTGTCTTAGCCTATCATCAAAAATTCTTTATTACCATTGCTGAATAGTTTTCTTTTCCTGAAGTTCTGTTTCTGTTGTGCCAGCCCAGGCAATGAAGCTGATATATTTTGACTTTTCCAAATATTTCTTTTATCACCATATACACCGTATCCTCCGTTAATCACCGCAACAATTCATTTACTTCATCCTTTCCTCCGGCTTTTTCTTTGAAAACCATCCACGGAATATTCCACCCTTTACTATGGAAATCACTGTAAAGAATATATCCGCAGCCAGAATGAACAGGAACGAAGGCAGCATTATTCTCGTGTAATGCTTTCCATATTCCTTCCCTCGATTAATATAGGGTAGTGTCAAATTAACTACCCATTTTTAGTTCTAAAACCTTGATTTATCGGGAGTTCAAAATAAAAAGAGCATTGACCTCCCTTTTTGGTATAATGTCAGCGACCAAACTCACAAAATAACCCGGAGACAATGCTCGTGAACATTATACTTTATTTACTTCAAATCATTCAACAACTCTATCAGCAAAACTGCTGGCTGATTAATTTCATCTGCAGATATATACCTCTAAAGCAGTGGGCTTTCGATGATTCTCATTCTCCCAAATATCAAAAGTTCAAAGTCGATGAACTCCCTAAGATTGTCTATTACCATCAGGATTGGGACTGGAAAGATCTCAATAACTACT
>NZ_ATVV01000036.1:0-34736 GCF_000420905.1 Butyrivibrio sp. AD3002
CACCTGTCTTCGCTCCGCTTCGGTCCGCGCTGAACCGACGGTCTACGTTCCACTCCGGTCGTTGCTAAGCACTCGTCCCCCGGACGAGTAGCAACCCCGGACGTCGAGCGCCCCCAGAGGGGGAAGGCTTTGTCAGGGATTCACCCGTACATTCGTAATTGCGCAGATATCTCCCGTAATAGCTGCGTAGAGCTTGTCGCAGTCCTCCTTGAGGGTGGTCTTGTTCTTGATGAACAGTCCCAGGACCTCGGTGGTCGAGATAACCGTATTGCCGTCGCGCTTGAAGGTAATGGTGCAGTCTGTGCCCTCCTTCATGCCCTTTTTCCAGGCTTCCCAGCTGTCAAAGTTATCATTCATATTGACAATTATCCTGTTCGAAGAGTATTTGCCGTCCTCCCAGGATTCGCCGTCTAATCTTATAAGTGCATATTCATGATAATCCGGTGCTTCAAAATCGACTTCGCCGCTCTTTGAACTAAAGAGCACAGCGTAGGCGCAGTGCCAGATAAGTCTTGCAGCCGGAAGGCTCTTTGTATGGAAAGTGAGTGTAAGCTCATCATCTATCGGAACACCCTTGGTTGCCTGTGTTCTGTGACTGTTTATCTGAACATTCGGTACATCGCCCTCAGGTCCATCAAGATAGCTTACAAACTCAGCAATTCTCGGGATGTAGTCCTCAGCAACCTTATCCTTGGACTTGGCTATGCTGACATCGCTGATCTCACAGAATTCACCTGTAAGCCCCATATAAACAAACCTGGTGGAGTCAGGCAGTGCAACTATAACTTCAACCTTCTTAACTCCGTCATCAATTCTTACAAGAAGATGATCGATGCACTTAACAGCTTCGATATCATATACTCTGTCAATCGGCGCAGCATCGTCGCTAACCACCGCCTCCTCAGAAGTCTCGTACTCTATCACGTTAGTCTTTACTTTTCTCGTGCCATCACCGATGACCGTGCCGTCTGCGGTAACCTCACAGTACTCAAAATAACTCAGCTCCCTGATGATGCTCTCCTCTTCATGAGCTCTTCCGTCAAAGGAATCAAAGAACACCATTGAAGGCCCCTTCCTGTTCTCGGAAGTAACCTCATCGCAGTGATATTTGAAATTCATCTTTGTGATAAACGGAGAAAGCAAAACTCCGACGGATATCTCGCTTCTGTACTCCCCAAAATGCATTCCGCCCTTGTCCAAAAGCTCCTGCAGGGTGTTTTTTTCTCTCTTACTGAATTCGCCGTCGATATCCACAAGGCACTGCGCAATCTTAACTATCTCGGGATCAAACTGTGTTCCGGATCCCTTTATGATTTCTTCCCAGGCAAGCTGCTGAGGGAGTGCATCCCTGTAGCTTCTGCTGGAGGTCATGGCATCAAAAGTATCCGCCACCGCAATAATCCTTGCGATTTCGGGAATATCCTCACCCTTTAGACCATCCGGATAGCCCTTTCCATCGAACCTCTCGTGATGATAATGCGCACCAATACTAAGGTATGGGTACTCACTGATACTTGAAAGAATCTGATTACCGATAATCGGATGCTGCATGATAACATCATATTCCTCATCCGTAGGCATTCCGTTCTTATTGATGATAACGTCGGAGATACCGATTTTTCCTACATCATGAAGAAGAGCAGCATAATAAACCTCTCTACAGTCTTCCTCATCCTTACCCATCGCTTTTGCAATCTTCACCGAGTACTCTGCCACCCTGAGGGAATGTCCTCTTGAATACTCGTCCTTCGCATCGATAGCACTGACAAGCGCAGTAGCCGTCTGTTCAAACAGTTTTTGTGAAAAGACCTGCTGTTCCTTCAGGTGTTTAATCTCATTATTCTGCAGTTTTTCAATTTCCCTGTTTCTGCGGAAAATAAGCACAACAGCCAAAAGAGAGACAAGGCATGTAAAAAATCCCGGAAATATCAAAAGATTATGTGAGAAGATAATTCCGCTCATTAAATTAAAAATGGTAATCGCATAGAAAAACAGGCTTATGACAAAGCCCGGTATGCCGTAAAACACGACAAGACATATGATAATTCCGTTTTGCACGGAATCAAAGGCGCCTGCAAAAGACGTGATCGCCAGCGGCTGCCCCATCACAACCAGTACATCATCTGAAGTAGCGCAGTACCTCGTGAACCTTGCCACAATCAGATATAAAATAATCAGAATAAAACAACCTATCTTAGGTAGACGCAGATCCCCTTTTCCGCGATTGTTCCCCATGACTTTCCTCACAAAAATTCCCTTATAGTATCAAGCATCTTATTTACTTCAATCGGCTTTGCAATGTGACCGTTCATACCGCTGTCTTTAGCGTTATTGATGTCCTCTGTGAAGGCACTGGCGGACATGGCTAGTATAGGAATATTGGCAAGCTCCGGATTAGAGAGCTTTCTTATCTCTCTCGAAGCTGTGTAGCCATCCATAACCGGCATTTGTATGTCCATCAGTATTATACTATAAGTTCCGGGAGTTGACACAGAAATCATGTCCAAAGCAATTTTTCCGTTCTCGGCTGTGTCATACTGAAATCCGAATTTCTTCAAAAGTCTTGTCGCAATCTCCCTGTTGATTGCCTGGTCCTCAACCAGAAGAACCTTGTATTTACTGTAATCAATCTCTGTTTCTTCCTTGGTGGGCACATGTTTTTTCACAAAATCCGCATCCGGAATCGTCTCAAAATCAAGGTCGATAATAAATTCCGATCCTTTACCCTGCTGACTCTTAACACGGATTTTGCCGCCCATAAGATCGACTATACTCTTGGTAATGGCCATCCCGAGTCCTGTACCCTGAATCTTACTTGCAGTATTTTCCCTTGAATATGCCTCAAAAACAGTCGCAGCGAACTCGGGACTCATGCCCATTCCGTTATCCTTTACGCTTATCTCGTATTTTCCCTTATTGCCATCCATTCCTCTCTGCCTGATAGTAAGGGTTATGCTGCCGCCCTCCGATGTAAACTTAAAGGCATTACTAAGAAGATTAAGCAGCACTCTGTTTAATCTGTTCTCATCGCACTTTACATATTTGTTGGTAAGTTTGCTTGTATCAACGGTAAAGTTAATGCCCTTATTTTTCATCTGCGGAGCAAAAAGTACCTTGAGTTCGTCCACTGCCTCGGTCAGATCAGTATCCTCTATTTCAAGCGTCATCTTGCCGCTCTCGATACGCCCCATGTCAAGGATGTCATTTATGAGAGATAAAAGGTGCTTGCCCGAGTTATCAATTTTTTCAAGGTTATCCCTAACCTCCGGTGAGAGTCCTTCAATATCCTTAGTGAGTTCAGTGTAGCCTATTATGGCATTCATGGGCGTTCTGAGGTCGTGGCTCATGTTCGACAGGAACATAGACTTCGCCTTACTGTTCTCCTCAGCCTTAACCTTCTGAAGTTCCAGCTCACGCTCTCTTCTGTGCATGGAGCGATAAACGCTGAACATGATGAAAAGGGCAACCATGATGACCGCCATCTGGGCAATACTCTTTATCTGAAGTGAATCGGTTACTTCTTTAAGCTTTTGATCGCGGAAATAATTCATATCCAGTTTTTCTATGTAATCCTGCTTGATGCCGTGCTCCCTGAGGATTGTCGTATTATACTCATTGAATTCATCCAAGGCTCTCGCGGTAGTCTCGTGGGACTCCTCCCTGAACCAGAGCATGCTTATAAAAAACACCAGGAAAAGAAGTGACAAAAGCGAAAGCGTAGAATGCCCGAAACGTTTTCCCTTGTCTCTTTTGAAAATGAAAAAGTAGGATACAAATCCGACGATACTCCACACTATTATTATCAGATATGAATGGGGTGAGAGCGCTTCCACTGACCATAGATTGGGAATAAGAAAATATAATGCGAAAACAGATGACAATACAAAACCTGTAATGCCTGTAATTCTTACAAGAAATTTCTTCTCCCTTTTTGCTCTGAAAAATGCGGCAAGAGAAGTGTACGCATAAGCGACGCAGGCGCCTATTGTACTGACATCGACTATCCAGCTTATCGCGGTTCTTCCAAAGAAAGGAATCACCATCGATATGCACGTAATAGTGATAATTGCCTTGTAGGGAACATTATATCTGTTGAGGTGCATGAGCCACTTGGGGAAAAGATTATCCCTGGCCATGGAATATATAAGTCTGCTGGCTGCAATCAGGTTTCCGATAAGGCCTGTAATAATTGCTGCTGCCACAGAGAGTCCCAGTATCACGAAACCGAGATCCCCCAGATAAGTGGTCGCTGCATTAAAGGTAGGCAGCCCTCCAAAGCCCTTAAATCTTCCAAGATTACATAAATAACCGGTCCAATCCCACACACCACGCGGAACTGCGGATACTGCTATAAGGGCAAGCAATGAATACGCTATCGCTCCCCAGATAAGGGCACCCACCATTATACCTATAGTCCTTTTTGTGGAGAAATTGAATTCCTCGGTTGAATGAGATATGGATTCGAATCCAACGTATGCCCAAGGAGCCAGTGCAACTATCTGAAATACCTGAAAATACTTTGATTTTTCAGGCACAAATGAAGGCTTCACGTCAAGAAGTGATACGTTTCCTTTTACTGTTATCAGAACTGCAACGAGCACGATGCCGCCGATGAGTACGAGCGCAAATACCGTCTGAACAAGAGAAGATATCCGTCCACCGCAGACACAGATAAAGCCGGCGATTCCGATTACAAGAGATGCCACAACGGATTCAACAAGGTAAACTTCAAACCCTGCCACGATAAATTTAGGACCAACTTCCAGAACTCCGGGGAACAGATTTCTGCAGATTATCGGAATAGCCGTAGCATTTGCCCACACTATCGCCATGTAGACAAGGAGCAAAAACCACGCACCAAGAAATCCCTGGTCATATCCAAACTCATGCTTGGAGAATGCATAGGTTCCTCCGTCATCGGGATACAGGTTCATCATGTAGTGGTAGTTGATTCCAATAAGCAGCATTACTGCAGCCCCCAGAATCATTCCAAGCATTGTGCCTATGGGTCCTGCAAGCGGAAGAAAAGTCGTTCCCGGCATCACAAAAGAACCCCATCCTACAGCGCAGCCAAAAGCAAGCGCCCACGTCCCGATAGGAGATAAACACTTCTTAAGTTTTGGATTATCTACCGTGGTATTTTCCTTGAACATACTCCCTCACATAACCGCTTTTTCAAAACCGTCAATCCGGAACCATATACTCCTTAAGCACACTGACGGTATAGCCTGCTGCCTCGGGATCCTCTCTCCATTTGGCCTCTATTCTGTCGATCGGAACCTCACAATCAGGCTCTGTCACCTTCAGGAAAATAGCGAGCACTTTGTCATTTCCATACCTTGTAAGGACATCGCTTCCTCTGAGGGAACTCGCCGCAACCTCAAGAAAATGATCCGCTGCCTTCTGCAGTTTTTCTTCATCACCGTTTTCAGCTTCTACCTTAAAGCAAAGGAAATGGACATCCCATGCATAGTTTTTCTGAAAACGCATCATAAATCTGTAAACAACTTTGAATTGATCCTCAGAGAGAACAAAGGCGCCGCGTGCAGGATTTCTTTCCTTAAAGAGCATGTTGATTTCCGCCATTGCTTCCGGACTTTTTCTGGCGCCATTATTTTCCTCATGCTTATATAATGCATAGTTGTGTTTTCCGCTCTGCTTTACCTCGTACAGCGCTTTATCTGCTCTTTTATATAGCGACTGATAATCAGATCCATCATCGGAGCAGAGCACTGCACCCACAGACACACCGATCGGGATATTCATGTCATCACCGAGAAGTTCCTTGGCAAAGCTAACGATTTTCCGGTTCATGTACTGTGTTCTCTCGGCAACCATCTTCTCTTCTTTGGTGTTAAGGCAAAACGCTGCAAACTCATCGCCGCCGATTCTTCCTATAACATCGTTACTCCGCATAATACTGCGGAGCATCTCAGCAAACCAGATAAGTACTTTGTCGCCCTTTTCATGGCCATACAGATCATTTACCAGTTTAAAGCTGTCGAGGTCTATCATCATGAAAATTCCGCGGCCTTTAGCTGCTGCCTTATCGACTTCTCTCTCCGTAGCAATTTTATTAAGGAGACCTGTCATCGGCTCAATCTCTGCAGCCATCTCAAGACCTCTTATGCGATCCAGGTTACTCATTATGTTGTCGATTCTGTATAAGAGAACATCGGGCTTAAAAGGTTTCCTGATATAGTCGACAGCCCCGACTTCAAGCCCTTTGGACTCTGTGTCATCACCTGAAAAAGCTGTCATGAACATAACAGGAATGACATAGCTGTACTTCTCACGAAGAGCCTGCATCATCTCAAAGCCGCTCATTCCCGGCATCATAAGGTCAGACAGAATCATGTCGGGCTTTTCCTTCTCATAGATTTCTATCGCTTCCATGCCCGACGAAGCAGTTATGACATGATATTTAGATTTGAGCATTCTGACTGTCATCATGCGAATCATTTCATCATCGTCGACGACAAGAATTTTTCTACCGTCCATATGGTCTGTCACCCCGATCAGATATTTTTTAGTACTTCCTTATAATGCCTGTAGGCTTCAAGTAAATCGCTGTTATTATCTCTTATGTAATCAAGATTTCCCTGTTTTCCGGCTTCTTCCAGAAGTCTTGCCTTCTCTGAAAGGTCCTTGGCTCCGATTATTCTCGCAGAACTCTTTAGGGCATGAACCTTAACTGTATAGTCCTCTATCCTTTCTCCCAGATAGAGTTCTTCAATCTCATCCGCCTTTTTATCTATCGCATCCCTGAAGAATCCGAGAGTATCTATGAAAAGTTCCTCAGTTCCGGCGTATTCAATGCCTGCTGCGATATCTATGTAACCTGCATCCTGAAGATCTTTTATCTCTGAGGATTCCGTTGAAGGTTCCGCTGTTTCTGAGACGCTCTTATTATCTTCCTTGTTATCGCCCTCAACGTACTCCAGCTGCTTCTCCTTAGGAAGGTATTTCTGCAGTGCCTCCTCAAGGCGCATTCCACTCACCGGCTTTTCCAGATAATCATCAAAACCGGCCCTTAGATACATTTCTCTGACACCGGCAACCACGTTAGCTGTAAGCGCTATGCACGGCATATCGTGGTTCCCATTGCCCTCGTCATATCTTATGTGCTTAAGAAGCTCCATACCGTCCATCTCGGGCATTCGGTGGTCGATAAGTGCCAGATCATAGCGGTTTGCACTCATGAGATCAAGAGCCTGTCTTCCGCTTATTGCTGTGTCAATCTTGATCCTTGTAGGTCCGAGAAGTCCTGACAGAACCTTAAGGTTTATCTCTGTATCATCAACAGCAAGGATTCTTGCATCAGGTGCAATAAAGCTTGGCTTATAGCTCTCCTGCTTGGATACAACTCTCTCGGCAGCGGCCTCATAGTCGCCGATCGGCTGCCAGTTCTCAACCTTCTGATGAATCACAAATGAAAACTCCGAGCCAGCGCCATATACACTCTTTACCTCAAGTGTTGTTTCCATCGCATCCATTATCTGCTTAACAATTGCCATTCCAAGGCCTGTGCCCTCGATGGTCTTATTTCTGTCCTCATCAAGTCTTTCGAAGGCATTGAACAGTTTTGCAACGTCCTCAGGCTTCATACCCATTCCGGTATCCTTAATGGATATCCTAAGGTCCACATAATCTTCTCCCTTTTCTACCGTATCTATGGTCAAATGAACGAACCCTGCCATAGTGTACTTTACGCCGTTGGTCAAAAGATTTACTATAACCTGCTTAAGCCTTGTCTCATCTCCGATAAGTTCATCGGGAATTGTCTTATCAACCTTTGCCTGATAAACCAGACCTTTCCCTTCCGCTCTGGACTTGATCATTACATTCACGTCAGTGAGCACAGAAGAAAGATAATACGGATCATTTCGAAGTGTCAGTTTTCCGGCTTCCATCTTCGAAAAGTCAAGGACATCGTTAACCAGTGTCAGAAGCTGAGTTGCGGAGTTTTTGATACTAAACGCATACTGCTGCAGCTTTGCATCATTCGTTTCTCTTGTAATAAGCTCTCCCATACCCATGATTGCATTGATGGGAGTCCTGATCTCATGTGACATATTTGCAAGGAATTGGCCCTTGGCCTTTGATGCGTCCTCGGCCTCCTGCTTTGCCTTCTTAAGCTCTACGCTTTCTCCTGCCTTAACAGAGGTAATAATCAGGAAAAACGAAAGTATGGTGGTCATGAGAACCAGGGTTACGTATACAGCCAATACAACAAGCGGAACTTTGGCAGCATATCCCACCGCATCCTCATATTTCATGACGCCATTCAGCATGAAATGCGTATTTTCAATCTGGGCGTTATAGAAATACATATCGCCCTTTACTGTTTTTACTTTTTCAACCGCAACCTCTTCAAGATTGTGATTATCGCGGATATTTTCAAAGGTCTTCATTACGGATTTGCTTCTGAAAAAGGCTTTGTCTTCCTCAGCCACATTCGTAAACGGCAGTACCTCATCGCCATCCCTTGTCATAAGTGCAATATTTCCAAGGTTATGTATTATATCAAGACTATGATTCTTACTTATATATGATTTAGAACATATTTCATAAACTACGTACGCAACATTATCACCATGAATAATCGCATGCGAAAACAGGAATGCACCTGTCGGCATATAGGAAATGCCATCATTACCCGTCATTGAGCTAAGAAGTCCGTCATATTCATTGGGCGGAATTCTCTCACCGTATACCGCTTCGCTCTCACCGTTCATAACTCCTATAAGGATACTGGGTTCTGACCTGAAAACACTTTCAATGGCACGCTGTACTCTTTTTAAATTTTCTTCCTGATTTTCCTCTCTGTCATCCTCAAGAATAGCCCCAATATACTCGATGACATGCATCTCGTTACTGAGTTCCTCATAATAAAATTCAGTTGCTTCCTCAGCCTCCCTGACTATTTTATGCTTGGCGACACTATCTATGATATCCATAAGATATAAATAGAAGTGAACTCCCAAAAACGACATTATAAGAACAAAGGCTATAAGGATGGCAGCACGTCTTCTTGTGAAAAGGCGGAGCTTTTCATTCATATACTTCCACCCCCTCTACGAACCAGTCCATTCTTCTAAAAAGGGCATCATCACTTATTCTTTGACCTTTGGAACATTTCTTTGTTCCATCGTTCGAATACAGATCCCCATAGAAGACATCCTGAACATTTATAAGCTTTTCTTTTCTGTCATCTATCTCCTTTATAACTTCCTCGGGTATAACCTTAGAGTATGTTTTCATCTCCACGGTTCCGTATACTACACCATGCCAGTAATACTTTCCCGGATACATATCTCCAATAAAGAAATCATGCAGTAGCGTCTTATACAGATTGCCCCAGTTGAAATTAACAGAGGCAAGATACTTCTCGGAATAGTCGGTTCCGTTGTTGTTATATCCTATTGAATAGGCCGAATGTTCCTCAGCTGCATCAACAGCTGTGTGAATACTTGCATGATAAGTAATGAGGTCGGCGCCATCCTCCTCTATGAGTTTTGTCGCCAGCTCTTTTTCCTTTTCAGCATCCGTCCATGAATTGATGAATCTTACCTTTACCACAACGTCGGGATTAACCGATCTCGCGCCCAGAGCAAACGCATTTATTCCACGATTTACCTGACATGATTTTTGTCCTGCAACATATCCTATAATATTGCTCTTTGTCATCCTCCCCGCGAGCATACCGGCCAGGAATCTGATCTGGTATATCCTTCCGAAATATGTGGTTACATTTTCGGGAGATGAATCCGGGGAAACCGTATAGAATTCAATGTCAGGATAATTTTGTATCACCGGATAAAGTTTTTCATCATATCCATCACTTGTAAGGAAGATAACACTGCAGCCCTTTCCTACTAATCTGTCTATTGCAGGCTCTGCATCCTCAAGCGTCTCAGATACATTTTCTTCTACTTCCAATGCAATTTCCAAATTATCACAGGCGTTTTTTAGCCCATTATAGTGGCTTTCACTCCATCCCCTGTCATCTACTCCATCAATAAAAAGCGCACCTACTACTATTTTCTTCACATCCTGCGGGCGTGCATAATTTATAAGCCCCACCACAATAGCGAGCAGGATCAGTAAGAGAGTACTTAATATAATTATCCATAAGTTTTCTTTTAGTTTTTTCATACTTTTAATCCTTAGGTGGATAAGTATCTGCCTTCCCCTTAATTCTGGAAATAGTCACTGAAGTCATGTGCTATCATATACTTCAAAACCGACGAATCCCCTATAACGTAGTCGACTTCACCGTTACTCAGCGCTATCAGTGCCTCCTTCATATTGGCACATTTCTTTAACTTGCAATTGCAGCCCGGGAATCCTCCCGGATCCTTCCCCAGCAGATAATCCTCACCGCTGGTTGCATCTTCCACTGCAACAGTCTTCGTCTCATCAAAGCCAAGAATGATTTTTTCAACATCCTCCTTAGTCTTTGCGTAGATGAATTCTTTATTATCCTTCCTTACAGCAATGCTCTGCCCCGCATGAAAGTATGGAACAGAGAAATCTACATATTTTTCCCTCTCTTCCTTAATGGTAATTCCCGCAATACAGGCATCGCATTTCTTCTGAGATACAGTCATGAATAATGTGTCGAAATTAACCGTTACAAGCACAAGCTCTTTTCCCAGATAATCCGCTATAGCCTTGATCAGTTCCTTATCTATGCCGTAGTATGCATTCCCCACATCGTAGTCAAAGGGCTCAAAATCGCCTGTAGTCGCCACAACAAGCTGGTCCTTGCTATTGTCCAGCTTGGCTGAATACACCGGCACCGGCTCCTTGCTTCTGTCAAAGTAGTGGCTGGTGATCTCATCATAGATTCCATCCACACGTCCCTTCTCTATAAAGGTATTTATCTGCTGAAGAAGTTCGGGGTTGTCCTTATCAACGCCTATTCCGTAATCTTCTTCAGTCAGCAGAATATCAACAACCATCACGTTGTTTCCATCCTCTTCGGCATCCGCCCCAACAATCTCATCAGACAAGCCTTTGCATGATACCAGCATACTTGCCGTCATAGCTGCCACCAGAAGCAGCGAAACCACTTTCTTGTTCATAAATTCCCCTCATTATCAAAGCATTTCTATCCCAATAAATCTAAAAATACGTATAAAAATGCTATGTTACATACAATCACATTATTATTATGAAACACTCGTATTAAATTCTGATAAACAAGACGTGAAATTACGATAAATAATTATTATAAACAGAAAAGGTCGCCCATCATCAGACGGGCGACCTTTTCTGTAAAACAAATCATTTTAGGGTATTTAAATGAAGAAAAAGCTTTTTAATAATTTATGCAGCTTTCTGAACTGACTTTCCGTTTTTGCCGGATTTCCCTTTTCCGAGGATCAGTCCATGAAGTTTCTTAAGAAGTATAGCTGACGGTACACCGAGGGCAAATACCACGAGCACATACAGGAATACATTCTTGATCGGGAAGGGGGACTTTACACCACCGTCAAAGGTGTGATCGCAGAGCTCTACAAAAAGTCCGTGAATCAGGTAAAACTCAAGTGTAATGGTGCCCATGAACTTCAGGAATTTGTTTCCGATTTTCACCTTCATTCCAAGAAGAATTGCTGCAAAAACAAAATCCAAAGTAACAAGAACCTGTGTAAGAAGTGTAATACGTCTTCTAAGTACTGTATCCGGAGCACCCCAGTTCTCACCATAGTAGGAGAACACATCCTGTGCATTTACCGAAAGAATATACAGCGGATAAAGTGCAAGCACTGCAACGATTACATATACCCAGAAATATTTTCTGAGATGAGGAACGATCTTATCCTCATATTTTGCAAACAGAATTCCCACAGGGAAAAGATGAACGCAGTTCCACCACCACTCACCGCGAATGAGATAGTCGTTGTGGTCAATCGTTGTTCCCACAAGCATATATCCGATTACGAAAGCAGCTACAACAGCTACTGCGAGGCCATCCTTTTTAATAAACTTGAACGCAAGATAAAATGCAAGATAGAAGAACGGCAGCACGATAACGTACCAGGTGTACGGATTGCAAAGCTTGATGCTTGAAAGATACAAAAGTGCACCGTTTAAGTCCATCTTCTCACCGACAAGAAGTCTTGCAATAAAATAAATCAGTGTTGTGGAGTACAATGCAAGAACAATGGGCAGGATTCTCTTTTTCACAAATCCATTAAGATAATCTTTCTTCGTATGGAAGCTTTTGTAAGCGCCATATCCATTGAAGAATACAAAAAATGCCACCATCACGTATCCGATCGGAACGAAGAACTCAAGTCCCGGAACAATTCTGCTCTTCGGAAAAAGCCATGAAGCACAGGTCTTCTGACCGATGTGATGAAGCATAATGCAGATTGCAAGGAACCCCTGAAATGCCTTGGTCTGCTCAAGTGAAAGACTGTCGTTCCACTGTCCCCTACCTGCAGGCCTTGCGTTCCACAGCAGCAGAACCGGTAGTATAAAATACACCGAATAAATTAGTTGTTTAGCCATAAAAATAAAACCTCCCAAATTGTTGTTTACTTCATCCTTCAGTATTGTCTTATTTTGCTATAGTCCTATAATCCCAAAAAACCGTGCCATTGTCTTAGATAATCTTGCTTTTTTAATGTGTATCTTTTGCGATTATGGAAGATATTGCGGCAGCTGATAAGTCTATCCGTGAAGAATGTAAATTTTGACTTACGCTCGGAGGCATGTTAGGTCAATTTGATAAGTCAATCTGAGAAGATTACAATTTTAGACTTACGTCAAAATGTGAACTTGACAAAGTTGGTAAGTCAATGGGAGCAAAAAACTTGTTTTTGACTTACTCGCTGGAGTTAAGTTTGTGGTAGTCATAAGTCAATCAGACCGGGAAATTCATTTTTGACTTGCACGCGGGAGCTGAGTTTATGAATACTATAAGTCAATTCGCGAAGAAATTAGATAATAGACTTAAGGAAAGAAGAAAGTAGGGCGAAATCGACAAGTCAATCTGAGAAGATTATTAAAATTGACTTATGCCATAAAGCACCCCAGGTATATTCGATAAGTCTATCACAAATAAATACCGAAAATTGACTTATCCGCAGAAGGAAAAGTCACCCATCAGCCATCTTATCCAAGCATATCCACTAAAGAGCCCTAAATTTATGGTATATTAGTATTACTGAGTCAAAATATATAACTCCAGAGGAAACCACATGAAAAGAATACTGATCACAAATGATGATGGAATAGATGCAGGTGGAATTCATAGACTTGCAGAAGCAGCAAAGGAATTCGGAGAAGTCTGGGTTGTCGCACCGGCGCACCAGAGAAGCGCAGCTTCACACAGCATAACCTTAAGAGATCCTATTGATGTGTTCCCGCATGATTTCCCGGTCGAGGGTGTGCACGCCTTTGCCTGCAGCGGAACCCCCGGAGATTGCGTCAGAGTCGGCGGTCTCAATATCATGCCGAAGAAGCCCCACATTGTGCTCTCCGGAATCAACTACGGCTACAATGTCGCTACTGACATCCAGTACTCTGCGACTGCCGGAGCAGCATTTGAAGCTGCTTTTCAGGGATATCACGCCATCGCATTCTCGGAGCACATAGACGACAATCACGAAGTCACAAATAAATACCTGCGAGATATGCTTAAGGAAGCCCTGGAGGTAAAACTGGAATACGGCCAGATCGTGAATGTCAACTTCCCCGGATGTCCCCTTTCAGAATTCAAGGGCATCCGCAGAGATGTAGCAGTCTCCAGAGGTTCCTTCTTCAAGGACAGATACAAAGTCATCGAGCACTTCGAGGGCGGCGGAGTTCGCCTCATGGTAGACGGAATCTACAACGAAAAGTTCGAGGAAGGAACTGACTCCAGAGCACTTGTGGAGAACTACATCTCCTTCGGAATTGTTAACAACATAGGCTGCTGACATAAAAAGTCTACTACTATCAGCAAAAATAAAATAACCAACAATACAGATACCAACAAATGAGAAATAAAAACCAACCCCAAAACAAAAAACTGAAAATTTGCATGATCGTTCAGGATCCCAGTGTAAAGGGCGGAATTGCCGCCGTTACCGGAGGCTATTACGGAAGCCGCCTGGAGCAGGATTTTGACATCACTTATGTGGAATCCTACCGCGACGGAAGTAAGCTGGACAAGCTGACCAAAGCGCTTAAGGCCTACCGCGAATTTCGCAAGGTCCTGAAAAAAGACCGCCCGGACATAGTGCATGTTCACTCATCCTTCGGTCCCAGCTTTTTCAGAAAATATCCAATAATAAAGATGGCACATGATGCCGGGATTCCTGTCGTAAATCACATCCACGGCTCTGCTCTCGATGAGCTCTACACCAACGCTCCCGCATGGAAAAAGCGCATGGTGGAAAAGAGTTACGGAAGCTGCGACAAACTCATAGTTTTATCTGAGGATTGGAAGAAAAAAATCTCAGCCATCGTACCTGCTGAGATGATAGAGGTTGTTCCTAATTACAGTGTAATCGTTCCAGAAATGGTATCTGAAGGAGTGATGGATAAGCGCTTTGAAAAAAAGCAAATCCTCTACCTTGGAAGATTCGACAACCTTAAGGGCGTAGTGGATATCCCCGCTATCGCTGATAAAGTAATAAAGAAATTCCCCGAGGCAAAATTTATCCTCGGCGGCACCGGAGAAACAGAGCCCACCGAAGCCGAAATAAAAAGACTGCATCTCGAAGATACAGTCCTTCTGCCCGGTTGGATTCGCGGCGATGAAAAGATAAAGCTTCTTAAAGAAAGCTCCATCTTCCTTCTGCCCTCTCACATGGAAGCTATGCCCATGTCCATTCTTGAAGCTATGGGCTACGCCCTTCCGATCATCTCCTGTGAGGTCGGCGGAATTCCGCGCGTAGTCTCAAAAGATGTAAACGGAAAGCTCTACAAGCCACAGGACGTTGACGGTATGGCCGATGGCATCCTCTCCTACTTCTCAGACAGATCAGCCTGGGAAGAGGCAAGCCGCCAGAGCCTTAGACTTGCGGATGAAGGGTATAGCTTTGATTCACACATAAATAAACTTGAAGAAATCTACTACACTGTTGCAAGAAAGTAACTAATACCTGCACTGCCTTCTTATTTACTTCTTCAGTTCCTCAAACTTCGCCTGCATAGTGGGGTTGCCCTTGGTGAGTCTCTTCACGCTGACATCGTCCACTTTGTTGTTGGCGATTCGAAGCTGATTGTCTGATCCGAGCAGTTCCTTCTTGACCTTCTCAAGGTGTTGGATGGTCTTATCAATCTCATCGATAGCCTTCTCAAAATGGTCATGTGCTATGGAATAATTCCGTCCAAAGTCATCCTTGAATTTAAGAAGACTCTCCTCAAAGTGAGTGATATCAATGTCCTGATTCCTGATCTCCGCCAGCTCCTGCTTGTACATAAGCGCATTCATCGCAGCGTTACGAAGCAGCGTTATCATAGGAATAAAGCACTGGGGACGAACCACATACATCTTGTCATATCTGTAGGAAACATCCACAATTCCCGCATTGTAGAGCTCATTATCGGCCTCAAGGAGTGATACAAGAACCGCATATTCGCAGCCCTTTTCTCTCCTATCCTTATCAAGCTCCTTGAAGAAATCCTCATTCTTATGCTTCGTGGAGGTCGTATCCATTTCGTTTTTCATCTCGAACATGATGGAGATAATCTCGTTGCCGAACTCATCATTCTCGCGGTAGATGTAGTCACCCTTACTGCCGGAGCGGGCATCATTGTCCTTCTCGAAATATGCATTAGGAAAAGCGGTGGCCCGCAGCTGATTGAACTGAATCTCGCAGTGCTGCTCAAGCGTCTCTCCGACCATCTTGGTGGACATCTTGGTCTTTAGATCCTTGTAAAACTCGATTTCCTTTTCCTTCTGAGAAAGCATATACTGATTCTTCTCCTTCTCAGCCTGAAGAGTTCTCTCAAGATCACTTCTTTTATCCTCAACCTCTTTTACAGCCTCAAGCACTGCAACACGCTTCTTATCCTCAGCGCTCTCGATCTGGGATGAGAGTTTCTGCTTCTCAAGCTCCGCCTTTGATACCTCGTCCCGAAGCTTTTTTAGTTCCTCATCATAGGAATTTCTTAGCTTTTGTACCTCGGCGGTCTGCGCATCCCGGAGCTTCTGCGTGTCTTTATCATAGCTCTCGCGGAGCTGCGCCATCTGCTTTTCATAATTCTCCTGGAGCTTTAGCTTAACATCGGCTCCCAATGCATCAAGTTCAAGCTTGTGTTTTTCCTCAAGATGCTTCTCAAGCTCCCTGGTCCTCTTCTCAACGTCCTTGTTAAACTCCTCATCCCTTATCTGACTTACGATGGAACTAAGCTCCGTATCATCAACCGAAAATACCTGTCCGCAATGCGGGCACTTCAATTCTGCCATGCCTTAACTCCTTATCACTCCACGTTCTTAAGTGCTTCACTCATGGGAATACGCCCGATCTTTCGATATTCGATCACAGCCACAACCACATAGGTCAGCACTCCCATAAGAAACATTTTAACGTAAACTGACGGATCAAGCCATATAATCATCCAGCCGCTCATCATCTGCTTCAGCATCACCCTGAATATCTCCACCATCACATAAGACAGTATCGGATACGAGATCAGCAGTGAAAAAATCACCACCAGCGCCGTCGGAATAATATAAAGCGCTGCAATCTCTTTTCTGGAATATCCCAGAATCTTTGTCATCGATATTGACTGAACATTTCTCTCAATAATAAGCTTCGACAGCAGATACATCAGCACGATGAACATTATCACTGAAAAGCCGTCCACCATATACATAAGATTTCCCATAGAAATCATAAGCTGCCTTGAAACTCTTGTAAGCGACTCCTCATCTACAGTTGTGCCGATATATTTTTTGTCTATGTCAGTAATCTCCGTGTCCGAAAAGTATCCCGAGAAAAATTCCTCGTCATAGCCCAGTACACTGTTCAGATGCTTCTGACTCATAAACACAGTAATTCCGCCGTCGTAGTCATAGATTCCCGTGACCTTGAAACCATAATACTTATCCTCGTAAGGTTCCTTCAATGTTATGACGGCTCCCTTTTTAAGGTCATACTTATCTGCATACGCCGATGAAATCAGCACCGTTTTTTCATCAAAATCGGCGTTTATATACCTGCTGTTTTCCTTGACACCGTAGATGGTCACATCCTCGACTCTCGTTCCGCCCTCGCCGGTTGTCTTTAAGCTGCTTGCCGAGAACTTCTCCGCGTCTCTGTTATTGGTATTTATCTTACTCTTCAAAACCACATAGGAAAAAGCTGCCGAGAGTTCATTATCTGAATCTATAGCACCTGCCGGAATCTGCAAAAGATAAATGTGCTTTGCCAGCATAGTATCCGTCACAATTCCCTGATAATGAACGAGTATCGGTGGAAGCATCATTCCAAAAAAGAGCAGCATGTTTGCAAACAAAAGTCCCAAAAACAGAATAATGTAACTGCTTTTATTCTGTATGAGTATTCTTATTCTGAACCTGTTGAAAAAGCTGATGTTCTTATTTAAAGGCACCGCAGCTTTCTGCTTCTTTGCCGACAGATCGCGCCTTATCAGCTTTAGCGGACTTATAGAAAGCTTTCTTCGTAGTACAACATAAGTGATTACCATCATGATTATCAGCGGGATTATTGTCGTCTTAAGAAATGCTTCGGCGCTCCACACCGTCACATAGGTCGGTAGTGAATAGCTGCCGTAGTACATTGCAACGCATTCCTCTTTGAAACAGGTATATCCCAGAATATTTCCTATAATAGCCGCGATGACGGTGACCAGAAGCGGCATCGCCATATAATGCCTTATCAGCTCATTTATGGTATATCCGGAAGCCCTAAGAGTTCCTATAACCGTGGCTTCCTTATGAATCGTATTATTTATGGTAACTCCGAAAACAAAGGCAACAATAATGATGATTATGTATAAAAGAACCGTCATCATTGCCTTATCTTTTCCCAGATCATCTCCTGCGAATTTGATGGACTGATTCAGATACTGAGGGGTAAAACTCTCAAGGTCCGCCTTATTTGAGATGGCCTCCATAAGCTCATCGGAAACCTCTTTTTCCTCTTCTTCACCGGCAGGTTTCTTATCATAAAGCCAGGCGTAGTTATACTGAACCTCACTGTCAGGATACTCCGCAAACTGTTTTCCCGATACAACGGCAACTCCGAAGGCAGAGGAGTCGAACATCATGTCGTTATTACTGTAAAAAAGCGCTGTATAATCCGACAATGCTACGAGTCCTACTATGTTGTAGGTTTTCCCGCCCGAAACCAGCGTATCCCCGACACTTAAGCTGTTATTGTCCGCATACATCCTGTCAATTGCGATCTCCAGATCAGCCTCGGGGAAGCTCCCCTTCATCAAACAGGCTCTGTCTATCTCTTCTCTGTTTGGATAGATTCTAAGCTTTGTGTTATTATCAAACTCCTTTTCCACATAGAAGTTTTCATATATCGTAACTCCCTTTTTCTCTATCCGCGCCTTCTGCGAAGCGGTGAGAGGATCTTCCGTCCTGAAATTACCATCCTCGACGGCGTACTTTTCAAAGCTCTCATTATATGCCTTGATCATGCTCTCCCCGGCAACCAGGAATCCCGAAACGAAGCCTATGGACAGAACCATCAATATGAAAATAACTATGTATTTTCCGATATCCCCTTTTAGCTCGCGAAGGAGCCTTTTATTTAACGGATTTTTCATACCATGCTCCTTTACCAGTCAAGCTCCGCCGCTGAAAGCTTCTCTTCGTTTCTGTAGCTCTTACGGATAACACCGTCTCGCAGTTTCACTACAAAATCGGCCATATTCTTTATGGCGTCGTTATGAGTGACCATAATGACCGTATTACCATATTTCTGATTAACCTCTTCAATTAATGCCAGAATTTCTTTTGAAGTGTTGTAATCCAGAGCACCTGTCGGTTCATCACACAGCAAAATGTCGGGATTTTTAATTATGGCTCTTCCTATTGCACAGCGCTGTTGCTGGCCTCCGGAGAGCTGACTCGGAACCTTATTCTGGTGCTCGGTAAGTCCCAAAACACTTATTATTTCATCTATGTTCAATGGATTTTTGGAGAGATATGCTCCTACTTCGATATTTTCTCTTACCGTCAGATTCGGTATAAGATTGTACATCTGAAAAATGTACCCAAGATGATCTCTTCTGTATGCCGTCAGCGTCTTTTCATCCATATCCGACATACTCTTATCCCGGATGATTATCTTCCCGGAATCGGCGTTGTCTATTCCGCCTATTATATTTAGCAAAGTGGATTTGCCCGATCCTGACGGGCCCAGAAGCACCACAAATTCGCCCTTTTCCACACTCAGACTTATGTCCTTTAGAACCTCCACACGGCTTCCGTTTTCGCCGTATGACTTTTTAATATTCTGTAATTCCAGCTGCATAACTTTCCCCTTCATACCATAAATCCTATGCGCTCAGTGAAGCTTGATCATATCGATTCTTTCAACGATACCTATATCCTCAAGCGCTTTGATCATGCGATATACCGTGGCAGTCCCGATGGATTTGTCCTTTGCTCGCACAATACAGCATATATCCTTACATGATGCTCCATCATTTTCAGCAATGACATTTGCCACGATTTTTCTCTGCTTTGTAATTCGCATTCCCTTATCTCTAAGCGCTGTAATTATCTGTTCATTACTCATCATTATATCCCCAATTTGATTATTTTTCGTCACCACAAATAAGTAAATAACTGATAAAAAGTTGCCCCCTCTTGCAAGTTAGCTTTTGCTAACTCTCTGTTTAAAACAAGGCCCGCACGAGGCGGGTCTTGTCTTTTTCTTAATCATTTGCAGGTCTTTGTCTTATGACAGTTTCCTGCCATGGGACAACCTATACAATGAGTTCCTTTTTTCTTTTCTTTATAGATATAACCTGAGGCCAATCCCACAAGCAGTACAATAACTGCACCTGCAATAAAATTACTCATAATTACTCCTAAATCAATAAATCCTTTTAATCAAGCTTGTACTCAAGTACCATTTCTCTCTGGTTTCTCTTAATCAAATATACTACAATGCCTGCAAATACTGCAATTGCAATAAGTCCGAATGCAAAGCCGGTTCCGAAGGAACCTGTGGTAATAAGTGTACCTACCTGGTATACAAGGAAACCAACGGTGAAGCCTGTAGCAAGCTGAAGTCCGATTGCGCCCCAGAGCCACTTGGCTGACTTCATCTCTGAATTCATAGCACCGAGAGCTGCAAAGCACGGAGGTGTGTAAAGGTTGAACATCAGATATGCAAGAGCCGCAACCTTTGTAATACCCATAACTGCTGCAACTGCATTACCTTCTCCGATAAGCTCAAGTTCCTCTGTATCGATAAGATTTGAAATCGCATATACTGTAGCGATTGTACCTACAACGTTCTCCTTTGCAATGAAGCCTGTGATAGCTGCTGCTGCGAGCTGCCAGCTGGCAATACCAACAACCGGAACAAGAAGGTAAGCAAAAGGTCCTGCGATGCCTGCAAGGATTGATGTGCTCTCCATACCCTCTTCGACAGGCTGGAAGCTGAAATTGAAGGTGCTCATGATCTGAACTACTGTGTTACATACAAGAATTACTGTTCCTGCCTTTACGATATATGCCTTACCTCTCTCAAGCATTGACTTAATCGCAAACATAAGGCTGGGTACCTTGTACTCGGGAAGCTCGATGATGAAGAAACTCTTTCTGTACTTCATACCTGTGATAGCCTTGATAAGCAATGCTCCGAGAAGGATAAGAAGGATTCCAACAAAATAACTTACGAATCCAACCCATCTTGACTCAGGGAAGAATGCGCCTGCAAAAAGTGCAATAACAGGAAGCTTTGCTCCGCAGGGCATGAAGGTTGCAAGCATAGCTGTTGAACGTCTTTCTCGCTCGTTTCTGATTGTACGGCAAGCCATGATAGCGGGGATTCCGCAGCCTGTACCGATAATCATTGGGATAACGGATTTTCCTGAAAGACCTACTCTCTTGAAAATAGGATCAAGAACTACTGTCGCTCTGGCCATGTAACCACAGTCCTCAAGAAGTGCGATGAGGAAGTACATAACCATAACAAGAGGAAGGAATCCAACAACGGCACCGACACCGCCGATGATACCATCAACAAGGATCGCATAGAGAAGCGGATTGGCATCAGCCATCTTATCTCCAACAAAGCCCTGGAAAGACTCAATGTAACCTGCAAGAAGCTCTGAAAGCCAGGTTCCTACGGTTGTCTGTGAAATATAGAATACAAGCCACATTACTGCGGCAAAGATTACAATACCGAGAACAGGATGTGTAACAACGCTGTCAATTGTATCGCCGAAGTTCTTATCCTTTGTAAGAACCTTACGATTCTCAACTTCTTTAACAATGCTGTTTACAAATTCAAAACGCTTTCTGTCGGCAGTCTCCACCGCAGCCTTATCGGTAAGATCGATATCACCCTGAACGTAAGGCTCCTTCTGTCCCTTACCCTGAAGCTCTGCAGCGGCCTTTACAACTTCCTTAAGACCTGTCCCAGAGGTTGCCACTGTCTTAATTACTGGACAGCCAAGCTTTTCGGATAACAACTTTTCATCAATAGTGTTGCCCTTCTTATCGTTCGCATCTGTCTTATTAAGCGCAACAACTACAGGAACCCCCAATTCCAGAAGCTGCGTCGTAAAGAAAAGACTTCTGCTAAGATTTGTCGCATCAACAATATTGATGATAGCGTCGGGATGCTCGTTTTTTACATAACCGCTGGTGATGCTCTCCTCTGATGTAAACGGTGACATGGAATATGCACCTGGAAGATCTACCGCGATCAGCTCCTTTCCGCCATCATAGAAACTCTTTTTGATGACACTCTCTTTCTTGTCAACGGTAACACCTGCCCAGTTACCAATCTTCTCGCTGCGTCCCGTGAGAGCGTTGTACATGGTCGTCTTACCGCTGTTGGGATTACCTGCCATTGCGATTCTCATTACTTTTCCTCCTAAAAAACTTTAAAAATTTATAATTATCCAGAGTAATTACTCTGAGAAGTTATAACGTGTTTTGATAGCATATGCTAACACCCTGTCGATTTTATCAGTTGTTAATGTTTTATTCCATTTTTTATTAGCAACTAATATTATTTGGGCGTTTTGCTTAGCATTAAGCTCGAATTTTGATAGCGTTCGCTAACTCCGGATCAATATTATATCTTGCATCCTTTATAGCGACCACCAGATTCCTTTTCTTATCAACAACAGTAATGTTCTCACCGCTGTAGCAACCAAGCGAAAAGAGAAAGCTTTCCATCTCCTCATCTCCGCTGGTATCTATCTCATCTATTACATATTCTTTACCGGGTTCTACTTCGTTAAGTGTCATATAATCCTCCTTAAACCAGTTAGCAAAGCATAACAATTAATTAGCCGTCGCTAACTTCATACATAGGATATTCTTATTAAGAATAATTGTCAATAAGAAATCTTATAATTTAAAAGTTTTTTAATATAAATGAAAGCCGCATTGGCAAGATGCGGCTTTTCAGGTAGGAGATTTCTTATGACTATGTGCGTCATACGTTAGTTATTACTAACAAAATGTATGTTAGCATTTGCTAACTTTATTGTCAACCCTGTTTCTGAATTTTTTCTAAAAACCATTTTTTACACGCTCAAAATTTTGAAAAAATAATTCGACTGTTCAAAGAAAGCACTTTTATCATGGGTCTTGAGATTTGCGTAAAAAATCATATCAAAACAGCGCTATCGCCATTCCTATAAAAACGATCACCCCGACAATCCAGACAAGAGAAAGCATTATCCTTTTTTTCAAAATATGATTCCATGTAAGCATATGCCCACCTCCTCTATTAACTTGCTACAGTCAGTTTATCCAGTGATATGCCGTGCTTATGAGCTCTGCTGTATATTTCGGTGCACTTCTTGTATCTGTCGAAGGTTTTGAGTGCGGAGTCCATATCTCCGTATACCTTCCAGAACCCTGTATACTTCACACCCTCCTCAGGGCTTCGCATAAAACCCAAAACATCTTCCACCGGATAGCCAAGAAACAGCCCTATCTCATGAGGGAACGTGCCGTCCTTTGCAAGATGCCTTGCAAGCTGCGCCACACACAGGTCTGCGTTACTGTATGAATAACCTTTTTCTTTTAATATTCTGCATACCTCATCGCTTCTAAAATCTCTTTTAAGATATGAAGGTCTGTATAAATATATGAGTACGTGACCCTTTGAATATTTTACGGGTATCATGCGGATTCCTTTTGATAAGAATCTGCTGTTAAACTCCCTGACCTCCTTATTGAACTTCTCCCTGTCATCAATATCTACCGTAAAAAGATTCCCCGTCTTTAGTCCCGCCAAGGTAGGCGAGCATAACCTGATCAATAATTGATCCCCCATTGGTATATCCCTCCGCCGTAAGTGTTAGGTATTGCTAACATTCTTCTCAAATAAAAACCCGCCTATCATCGGGATTTTTTGTCACTTGTTTACATCGTGATAAATGTTATCAATTACCTCTCTTGATTATTATGTTAGCATTTGCTAACTTATTTTGCAAGGAAATTTATTTGTTAGATGAAAGGATGGAAAAAGTATGAGTAAAGTTAAAGTAATATTTTGGAGTGGGAGCGGGAACACTCAGGCAATGGCAGATGCTGTTGCAAACGGAATAACAGGCGCAGGCGGCGAAGCAGAAGTAGCTTCCTTCAGTTCTATCAGTCCTGCTGATGCAGCAAGTGAATCAGTTATAGCTTTCGGATGTCCCGCCATGGGCGCCGAAGTTCTTGAAGAGAGTATCGTTGAGCCCTTCATGGCAGACTATGAGACCAAGTGCAGTGGCAAGAAGGTTGCACTCTTTGGTTCCTACGGATGGGGTGACGGTCAGTGGATGAGAGACTGGCAGGACAGACTTGTAGCTGCCGGAGCTTCAATTATCGGCGGCGAAGGTGTAATCGCCAACAACGCACCGGACGATGATGCAATCTCACAGTGTGAAGACCTTGGAAGAATGCTTGCACAGGCGTAAAGCGCACTAATCCTTCATACATGTTTCTTCAAAAAGAAATGAGACCGGAAACGATCAGATCCTCCGGTCTCATTTCTTTTTTAACTTATTGTTTTTTATACCCTGTATACATTGTCAGCAAAAAACAAATTACTGTAGCCCAAGCGAAAAACTTATGGTAATTCATGTTACCCCCTCTCATTATCTTCTCTTCTCAGGTTCGTCATACTGCGAAGTCCGAGCGCTATGGTTGAGCCGTTATGCAGCGTAGCGCTCGTGGCAGGTGTTATGGTTCCAAGAAGTCCCAGCGCTATAAGCCCCAGGTTGAATCCCACAACAAAGCGATAGTTGAAATGAATTCTCTTCATTAGGAGTCCGCTGAGTTCCTTCAAGGTAATAAGTTTGTACAGATCATCCTCGGATATCATCACATCCGCAATTTGTCTTGCAAGCTGTGCGCCTTCACTTATTGCAATGCCGCAGTCCGCTTCCGATAGAGCCGGTGAATCGTTGATTCCGTCTCCGATCATGACAACCGTATGACCCTTCGCCTTTTCCTGCTGAACAAATCCTGCCTTCTCCTCAGGCAGAACCTCAGCATAATATGAGTCAACTCCTACCTTCTTAGCTACTCTTTTAGCGATATGTTTAGAGTCACCGGTCATCATGACGATGTTCTTAAAGCCTGCCTCATGCAGTTTTTTAATAACATCCGGAGCTTCAGGCCTAAGCGGATCCTCCAGGCAGATTACTGCCGCGAGCTGTCCGCCTATAGCCAAAAACAGCCTTGAATAACGCTTTGATATATTATCAAGCTTATCCTGCTCTCCTTCAGGAATAGTGCACGCTTCATCTTCCATGACAAAGTGCCAGCTTCCGATTACGACCTTCTTATCCTCAATGGTTGATGCTATTCCATGAGCAACGACATATTCCACTTTGCTGTGCATCTCATTGTGCTCAAGCCCTTTTTCTGCAGCCTTTGCAACCACGGCATTCGCAATGGAATGAGGATAATGCTCCTCGAGACATGCCGCTATCCGAAGCATCTCGTCCTTGTCATTCCCTGAGAATGTGACTACATCCACAACCTTCGGAGTAGCCATAGTAAGCGTTCCTGTCTTATCAAAAACGATGGTATCCGCATCAGCGATAGCCTCAAGGAATTTTCCTCCTTTTACGGTGAGGTGGTTATCCTGACACTCACGCATAGCTGATAACACGGTTACCGGCATCGAGAGCTTTAGTGCACAGGAAAAATCAACCATTAGAACCGACAGCGCCTTCGTTACATTTCTCGTCAGGAGGTATGCTAGAACAGTTCCTCCGAGAGTATATGGAACAAGCCTGTCCGCAAGATGCTCAGCCCTTGACTCTACGCCTGACTTAAGCTGCTCAGACTCCTCGATCATCTTGATGATTTTCTCATATCTGGTTGCACCGGATGCCTTTTCTACTTTCAGGACTATATCGCCCTCTTCGATAACCGTGCCGGCATAGACATAGGCACCTTCCTTCTTTTCAACAGGAATACCCTCTCCGGTAAGTGTCGCCTGGTTGACCATTGCCTCTCCGGCAACCACGGTTCCATCAAGCGGGATTACGCTTCCGACTCTAACGGAAATCTCATCACCCGGAGCCACCTGATTTATCGGAACCTGAACCTCTACTCCGTCCTTTTTAAGCCATACTCTGTCCGACTTAAGCGCCATGCTTCTCGCGAGGTCGTCTACAGATTTCTTATGAGTCCACTCCTCAAGCAAATCTCCTACTCCCAGCAGGAACATGACAGAGGATGCGGTCTCATAATCATCTGTTAAAAGTGAAACCGTTATGGCAGTTGCATCAAGGGCTGAAACCTCGAGCCTCTTTTTCTTAAACAGGCTCACCAGTCCTTTTTTGATAAACTTCAAAGCAAGGATCCACGCTTTTATCCTTCGAAGAGGTGATGGCAGAAATACTCTGCAGCCATAGTGAATAACCACATTGGTTATGAGCTTTTCTTTATAGGATGCCATGAGTTCACGCCCGGTATTTTCCGGAACAAGAGCCTTCACATCCTCCGAATCGGCATCGAATTTCAGTATGCTCTCAAGGAGTTCTTCCCTGTCTCCCTTATAGACAACTACTGCATCCGCGCTTCTCTCATAGACGGTCGCCTTTTCCACCCCGTTAAGAGAAAGCAGATAGTACTGTAATCTATCTGCCTCTTCGAATGAAAACCGTCTCTTGGGCATGGAAAAGCGGATTCGGCCGTTTATCTCATGTTTTATGACTATTTTCATGTGTTATTACTCTCCGACTACGACGTCTTCCTTAGCCTTGCGCTCTTCATTGATTTCTTTAGCTTCCGCAAGGACATCTCCGCAGTTCTCCTGAACCTTGTTCGCGGTATCCATCACGCACTCTTTAGCGCGAAGTACTGCTGCTGTTGTATGTGTGTAGCACTTCTTTGCATCCTTACTGGATAAAACTTTAATACCTGCTGTTCCGAAAAGAACTCCGCCTAAAAACCATGCACAATGCTTCCAATTCTTAATCATTTTTCCAATCTCCTTCTTTGTTAGCAAAATCTAATTGTCCGTATATGAAAACAAACAAATGCAAGATTCCTCCCGCATTTGTTTGCTTTTTAAGCATATCATAATCACATAGCCGCTGATAGCTTTGTACATGATAATTTTTCTCGATTAGGCCTGCTTATTCATAGAAAGCTCACTCAGACTCATACTTTCCTCCTTCATAAAAAATAAGGTTAGCTTTAACTAACTATTTATGTTAGAATAAACTAACCAACAGTTCAATATTACAATTTGAGAATATTTATCAATTTGAAAGAAGGAACAAAAATGTCTAATTTTTTTGCAGTTATAATCATTGTGGCAATCATAGCATTCTCGCTTAGAGGATCAATAAAACACTTCAGGGGCGAAGGTGGCTGCTGCGGAGGTGGAAACTCAGTGGTTAAAGAGCCCGATAAAAAACTCGATAATCCCGTCATCGGCAAAACCACTCTTAAGGTTGAAGGTATGCACTGCGAAAATTGCAGAAACAGAGTAAAGCGCGTGATAAACAGTATCGAAGGAGCCTCCTGCAAGGTGAACCTGAAAAAGGGGCTTGTCGACATTGAATATGACAGGGATATTGATAACGACATATTCATTAAAGCTATAGAGGACCTTGATTTTCATGTTGTTTCTACTCTGTAGTCTCATCATGACTCAGCAAAAATTAACGAAAAAAAGCAAAAATTCGTCGTCCAAAAACAACTATTTTATCGAAAAATAAGTTATAATTATCCCGAAGAAAGTTTTTTTTGACGGGAGGTTATAACATGATAATGAAAAAAAACAATTCTATTCGTAAGAGGGTGCAGTCTGTCATAATCGCGGCAGCCATCGCTCTTACAATCATTCCGGGGACATTTGCCATTGCCAAGCCTATCACAGCACAGGCAGCAACAGAGTCTATAGTCAATTCACTCAGCGAAAACGAGAGAAAGATCTACGACGCTTATCAGTATCTGGATACCAGGATCAAAGAGAAAGATGTCGAGATTACCGCTAAGAACAAATCCGAATTTGATTCAGCCGGATTCTATACAATGTATACCGGCGCTGAGGAGAGAGTTAAGTACTCAGCAGATGATTTGAAGTATGCCCGCCGCGCTTATATCTATTCCAATCCGCTTGAGATTGCAGGCGCCATGGCACAGATCAAATTCCTAACCATCAAGGGCAAGGACAACAAGTATTCCTGCTACGCATACCTTCAGAAAACCGGTGATAACGATTACACCGGCGAGACAAAGGCACTCAAAAAGGCAATCAAGAAAATCATGAAGAACATTGACGAGGACACCAACTTTGTCATGGAACTCCAGTGCTTCGACATGGTTATCAACAATACCACTTATGCAAAGATTGCAATCGACAACAAGGATCTGAAGAATACAGCATATGGTGCATTAGTTCAGCATCGCGCATCAACACAGGGTTATGCCCTTGCATTTGCTGCACTTCTTGATGAGCTTGAGATCAACAACGACATTCTGTTCAACAGCTACAGATGCTGGAATCAGATAAAAATCGGAACCAAGTGGTATGAGACTGATCTTGTAGCCTGCGATAAATCCACAAAAGGAACTGTTGATTATACCTGCTTCAACACTTCTCAGAAGAAGATGAAGAGCTATGGTCTGACACGTGTGGACTATTGCACAAAGTTCCGTGAGTCAAAAGGATCCAATTCAACAACAAAGAGCAAGCTCCAGAAATACAGTGAGGAAATGTTCAAGGATTCCAAGAACTTTACACTCGGAGTTCTGAACCCGGATAATTCCGTAACACGTACTACTCTTCTTAGCACAGAGCAGACAGTTACACTTGTTCCTGTTTTCATTGACAATTCATCGATGCTCAACTGCAGCATGATTCTTAAGAGTCTGACCATCACTACCAATCCTGAAGAGAGCGCATTTACCTGGACTCAATGGACACCAAAGACACCTAAGATCACACTTACAAAGAATGGCCCGGGCGCAAGCAGAGTTCTCAGTGTTGTAATGATCTATGATGACGGCACAAACGAAGGTACAGCCATCTCCTTCAACGTTAATCTTGTTGATCAGGATAACACAACCGGAAGCTTTATTTACAAGGTTATAGATGATGATAATGTTTCACTTGTAAAGTGCACCAAGAAAACAATAAAGAATGTAAACATCCCTTCAACTGTTGCAGTTGACGGAAAGAGCTATAAAGTTTCAAAGATTGAAGCAAATGCCTTCAAGAAATGCTCAAAGCTCGAAACAGTAATGATCGGTGCAAACGTTAAGGAAATCGGCGCTAATGCCTTCTCCGGAAAGACCAAGCTCATCAGAGTTGAAACTCAGGGCTATGTTCTTAACACCTTAGGAAAAGATGCATTCAAGTCAGCTGATGCCAACACCTTCTTCCTTCTCAAAGCTACAAGCTACTCAAAATACAACAAGCTTGTTAAGAAGGTTAAAAAGGCAGGCGGTTCCAAGGCTGTTTATAAGTTCAGAAAGTACTAATACATAGAGGCGTATCCGCCGAATACACAGCATATAATAAGAGCTGCACTCCTAAATCATGGAGTGCAGCCCTTTTCTTTATCCTATTATTTCATTTTTTCATAAATGATTTCTCAATATCTGTCAAGGAAATGATGTTTTTCGCCATCTGCTGTTTTGTAGGCAACTATCGCATTAAGGTGGACATTCTCAACGCTCTTAAAAATATTAGCCTCTATGAAGGGGCTTCTCTCACGAAGCTCTGCGATAAGCTCCTTTATCTCAGCACGCTTACTTCCCTTCTCGGTACCGCCGCAGCTTGCACAGCTCTCTGTGAGGCGGCAGGCGCAGTTGATGAAGGTCAGATTATTGTATTCTCTCCATTTTTTAATGCTCTCCTCGCGAATCAGATAGAGGGGCCTGATGAGTTCCATGCCCTCAAAATTCGTGCTGTGAAGCTTGGGCATCATGGTCTGGAACTGCCCGCCGTATAGCATTCCCATGAGAATCGTCTCGATAACGTCATCGTAGTGGTGCCCAAGGGCAATCTTGTTGCAGCCAAGCTCCTTAGCCTTACTGTAAAGTGCTCCCCTTCTCATTCTCGCGCACAGATAACAAGGCGATCCACTCTCATCAGCCACGATATCGAAAATATCCGAATCAAAAACGGTTATCGGAATCTGCATGAGCTTAGCATTATTAAGGATCGTGGTGTAATTGATGTCGTTGTAACCGGGATTCATAACCAGGTACACCACATCGAAATTCTTCTTTCCATGCTTTAGAAGTTCCTGGAAAAGTTTTGCCATCAGCATTGAATCCTTACCACCGGAGATGCAGACCGCAATTTTGTCGCCGTCCTTAATGAGCTCATAGGTGTTGATAGCCTTTGTAAACTGGCTCCAGAGGTCTCTTCTGTACTTCTTGATGATGCTTCTCTCAATTTCCCTGCAGCGCTTTTCCTGCTCTTCTTCATCTGAGAGCTGGTGCTCTATGGTGTATTTATAATAGCTGTAAATTCCGCTCTTTATGCTGTAAATCTCATATCCCTTGGGTGATAGTTCCTCGCACAGCTCATCCGAGTACTTTCCGGAGTAGCAGATAAGATAAATCGGCTCATCCTTCGGGAGCTCATCAATTCTTTCCCTGAACTCTTCCCTCGGAATATTTACAGCCTCCGGTGGCGAGTTTTTCTCAAATTCTTCGCTTTCCCTTATATCTATGAAAAGCTTCTTCCTGTCATCCGACAGCATTTCTTCGTAGGTCTTTGTATAATTCATTGGCACTTCTCTCTACATATAGAAAGGGAGCCTAGCAGCTCCCCAAACTGTTTTTAACTTATGCTTGCTGACAATTACGGGATGTATGAAGTACATCATCCTCAAAAAAGTCCGGCTGACTAATTATAAAGCGTAGCACATCTGATGACAACAAATTATCCGTTTTATTCAAAAAATCGGCAACGATTCTGATACGCTCAGGTTTTTTCTTTACATATGCCATAACACTGTCTATAAATTCAAAATATGCATCCGGTATGGATGTAAGCTTATTATATATTTCTTCCATGCTTGAAACTCCTTTCCCTAATTCTACCATAATTATCGCATAGTAGAAGTAGAAACAAAGGATTGTCTCTTCATTTCGGGTCTCATAAATATGGAAAAATGTCGAATCGACAAAATTAGGAAAATAAAAATCAATGAGTAATATATCAGAATAATTATTTTATTGCAACATCGTTTTTTATGAACATCCAGTTTACTCTTTTTTAATAAATAGGGCACAATTTACAACTATTATGAAAGTTGTTATTGTTATAAACTTATATATTAAGAGGATGTAAAAATATTACTCATGAGGGCCTAATGTTTTGAAACAGATCCTTGTTGAATTAAAAGAAATGCCCGAACTCAATATTCAGGTTGAAGAAATAATAAAGACCTGGGAATCCGGCAAATATAAGCAGGTACTTTTTCATATTTACAGCGGTATGGAGGCGGAAAAGTTTACAGCTTATGCTGCGAAGAGACTTCAGAAGCTGTTCCCTGAAGCTGATATCGTAGGTACTATGTCAGCCGGAGAAATTATGGACGGACACCTTATCAAAAAAGGTATCCTTATTGGCGCGCTATTTTTAGAAAGCACAACGGCAGAAGTATTCCGCTATGACAATGTTAAAGGAAATGAACCCTCTGTCGGCCGAAAAATAAGAGAGCAGCTAGACAGCATTCCAGAGATTAAAGCCGCAGAGCTTTTACTTCCCGGTACAGAGTTTGATACCAAAGAATTATTCGATGAAATTGATGAATGTGACAAATCCATAAGGATTTTTGGCGGCTATTCAGGCGGTCATACGATGAATTCTCCGGTGCACTATGTGTTCGATGCAAGCGGAATTATGTATGATTCCATACTGGTAACAACCTTTGCCGGCAGCGATTTTCATATAGATATAGACAAGGTTATCGGTTGGGAGCCTCTGGGAGTCCCCTTCACAGTTACGAAGGCAGACGGACACAAGTTGATCGAGCTGGATAACAGACCTGCTTCCGGGATCTATGAAAAGTTCCTTGAGATTGACAGGCGACTTGATAGTAATGCTAAAGAAGGATATACTTTCCCTCTTCTTGCAGAATATAACGGCGAAGAGTGGCTAAGAAGTGCCATTCACATAGAAGCGGACGGTTCTCTTAATATGCACGGCTCTGTAATGGAAGGGATGGATATCCAGCTTTCCTACGGAAATCCCGCATCAATCGTTAAGCAGGTTAATGAGCGACTTGAAAAGGTTCACGATTTTAAACCGCAGGCAATTTTCATTTATTCCTGCATCGTCCGAAAGGCGTTCTGGGAAAGATATGTTGATCTGGAGCTAAAGCCCTTCGGGCAGCTATGTTCAACTACCGGTTTCTATACCTGGGGCGAGGTCATTCGCGATACAGAATCGGGAGAGATTGTTGAGCATAATGTGACGCAGCTTTCCATAGCTATGCGCGAGGGAGAACCCTCTGACGAAGAACTTCCCGCGGTACAGGTGGATGATTCCGTACTAAAAGGGCCTGCTGCGCAGATGAGAAGGCTGACAAGTCTTGTTTACACGACCATGGAGGAACTCCAGAAAGCACAGAAAGACCTTCAGGTACTAAATGAAAAATTAAGGCTTATAGCAGATAGAGATGCTCTCACCGGTCTTTTCAACAGGGGAAAGACCGAGGATATTATCTACGATTTTCTTGATGAAACAGCCAAAAACGGAACACCTCTCAGTCTTCTTATGATAGACATTGATTACTTCAAGAGTGTAAACGATGAATACGGCCACCATACCGGAGATTTGGTATTGAAGGAAACTGCAGCCCTTTTGGATGATGCCGCGGGCGGCGTTCCGGATGGGCATGCGGGAAGATGGGGTGGAGAAGAGTTCTTCGTCATACTTCCAAATACCGGAAGTGAAGATGCGATGTCTATAGCTGAGGCTCTTAGGAAAAGAGTAGAAGCCCACAATTTTCCCGATGTCGGACACCTTACCATAAGTCTTGGAGTTATTACAGTTAGTAAACGTGTAAATGCAAAGGATATGTTCCTTCGAGTTGATAAAGCATTGTATGACGCCAAAGAAGGCGGCAGAAACTGTATAGTGAAAGTTGAAATGTAAAACCATTAACGTAGGAAACCCCCACCGCTTAGCGGTGGGGGTTTCCCATTGGTTAGATATTCAAATTCCTGTCGGAATTTTTTACTGTTGTTCTTCCTCTTCCTTACGTTTCTTACCTGTTACAAGGAGTGTTGCTACTGCTCCGGCTGCGATAAGAAGAACGATTATTCTGGAAGTGTTGGTGTTGTCGTCGGTTCCTCCACGTCTTGCGCCAAGTACCTTCTTCTCTTCTTCCTGGTCTCTCTTTGCTCCGAGAACCGCCTTATCATCAGCGGGATTTCTCTTATCTCCGAGTACCTGAGGATCACCTGTGTTGTCGTTATTATCGTTGTTATTGTTGTCATTATTTCCGGGTGTATTACGACGTCTTCTAGGTGTATCATCGTCATCATCATCGTCGTCATCGTCAGGTGTAGGCTTCGGATCGGGCTTAGGATCAGGCTGAGGATCGAGCTGTTCAGGATTCTTGGTAACAATACTGTAAACCACGATATCTGATGCAGGCATTATCATCTTCTGGCTTTCAGCGCGAACATCCGTCTTACCTGTAATGAAATCTGCAACATCACCAAAGAAGTTTAGTATCTTTCCAAGTGTTGAAGGAGTTTCCTTGGCAACTTTTTCCATATTCCAAAGGCCGAAGGTGTATCCATCTACTGTCGGAAGATCAGGACACATAAACTCTTCACCGCTCATAGCGGTTCTGTTATGTGTTGAAAGCTCTGTTACAAGTGCATCCCAGTTTGCGGGTTTCTCAACACCCTCTGCAAGTCTGTATTCATAGGTAATGTTATAAATAACTGCCTTGAACTTAGCAACAAAGGTTGTATCTTCATAAGTTGTGTAGTAAGCGTTCGGCTCACCTGATGTGTAACCGGCTGCATTGTCTATGTTCTTTTCATTCTTATTAAGATAATCCCTTGCAAGGTCCTTGCTAAGAGTCTGCTCTGCGCCTTCAATCTTTACTAATGTTTCAGAGCCATCTTCATTCTTAACCTTCTTGTACCAGCCCTCGAACTCATATCCGACTTCAGGAATTGCTGTTGAACCGGTTATATTTTCGAACGAACGAAGCTTGTCTGACTGGTCACCGGGTGATGCAGTTCCGCCCTTTTCACCGATGTAAAGAACGTGATATACTTCATCGCTTTCTTCAAATACGGCTATGAAATAAGTATCCTCATAGAGCTCTGTCTCAGGATTAATATTGAGGTTATTTGCTATAGTCGTGGCATCAAGGACTTCCTTATCGGAAACAACTATCTCTGTTCCCATAGGATTCTCAGGTGTCTCCGGACCATACTTAATCCATTTAACAAATCTGTATCCCTTGTCAGGTATAGCTGTTGAACCTTTTATCTTATCTGTTGTGCGCTGTACAAGATTCGTATCTTCCTTATTCGATACAGCACCGTTTCCTTTAGCATCATAGAATACGTTGTAATTTGCAGCCCACTGAGCATAAAGGATATCATCGCCGGAAGTTAATCTGTATGTACCTCCGTTATTGTATGCTGCTCCAGGATCATTGTCTGAAGGATTTGCAACCGTATTCCAACCATTGAAAGTGTATCCCTCTCTGGTGAATTCGTTATCGCTAATTGTTACATCACCTTCCGCAATTCCGGTTGTGGGTTCCATCGTACCCTCACCGCCATTAGCATCATAGGAAAGCGTATCTTCCCAGATTGCATAAAGGACGTCTTCCTTATCTGTGAGTGTATAAGTACTGGTATTCGGTTTATAACTTACACCGGTTCCATCATCCTTAGTATTCCATTCAACAAATGTATAACGTGTTTCATTAAAGGTACACTCTTTTACTATAAGTGATTCACCAATCTCACCTGAAGTTACACTTTCATCTCCGGTTCCATTGTTTGCCTTATAGGTAAGGGTGTCTTCCCAGATCGCATAAAGGACGTCATCCTCATCCGTGAGTGTGTATGTATTACCAGGCTCATATGTTGTTCC
>NZ_ATVV01000037.1:0-34736 GCF_000420905.1 Butyrivibrio sp. AD3002
ACATTTTTGCATCAAAGAATTCATGCTCTGCATGAATTCTTCCTTGTTTAAATTCAAGATTGCGAACGAGCAAAGCGAGTTTCGCAATTACCTATATTGTATAAATGCTGATTCGTATAGTCTACTAACTTTAGAAAAACTTTATACTTAATTCCGTACTTCAAATGGCAATAAAGAAGGCTGTGCACTAATTTAATGCACAGCCTTCTTTTATAATTTTGAAAAGGTTTTACTTGGTGTTATCTGTAAACGTACATGTTGTACTTGCCAAAATATTCAACATACTCTTTCCATGCTTTTTTATAAAAATCAACGATTCTCTTCATAATCATAATTCCTTTCCGGCGTTATTACTATGCCTTCCGTATCGGTCAATTTCATATTACGTGATTATAATACCTCGGAGAAAAATATTAATCGCGTCATAACATGAATAAAAGTAGCCAAATCTTGCATTTGTTATCAGACAGGTTATACTAAAAGAAACGGTGTTTTTCAGAGAAGGAGCGCAATGAAGCCATTATTCGAGTCATTTGAGGATGATATAGAGATATATAAAAGAGCCAATATTCACACTCCGCCGCACCTCCACGGATTCATAGAATTCATCTACATTTCAAAGGGCACTATGGAGATCGGCGTGGGCCAGGAGCTCTACCACATGGAAAAGGGCGATATGGCTGTAATTTTCCCCGGTCAGATCCAGCACACCCAGGTATTTGATACGGAAAAAGGCACCGGACTGTACCTTATTGCATCGCCTTCCTACGCGGGATCAATCTCGGACACTCTGCTGAAAAAGGTCCCGGTCTGCCCGGTGATCAAAAGCAGTAATATACACAAAGAGATTCAGTTTGCCTTCAATGCTTTGTACGAAGAAATCGCAAAAAACAAGGAAAAAGGGCGTGACATAGATGCTTCAAGCAAGGTGCTTTACCAGTCCTACATCAGTATTATTCTGCTTAGGTCTCTTCCAGTTTTAAAGCTTACAGAGCGCGATGAAAAGGGAAACGGCGACCTTATCTACAGAACCGTTTCTTATATAGCCAGCAATTTCACAAAAGAGATATCCCTTACAAGCATGGCGAAGGATCTCTATGTCAGCCCGTTTGCCCTGTCGAGAGTTTTTTCCGGAACCTTCCACACCAACTTCAACAGATATCTAAACGAAACCAGATTCATCTATGCGCAGAGTCTGCTTCGCTACACCGACCAGACGATAACCGAAGTATATGAAAACGCCGGCTTCGAGAGCCAGCGAACCTTCAACAGAGTATTTACGGAGAAACTTCATATGTCTCCAAGGGAGTACAGGAAAATCATAAGACAGGACCTTGAAAACAGCACCGATGAGCTGTTTGTGTCAACCATGGGAACTAAAGACGACTAATTCTTAAAGTTGAATGAACTTTTTTACTTTATGATGAAATAATATTTGTGATGTGAGAAAATTGTAATTGGAAGATTTCTAAACAATCTAAGGAGGGCATACTATGAGTAAAACATTGGTAGCATATTTCAGTGCCAGCGGTGTAACCGGGAAAGTTGCCGAAAAAATTGCAAAAGTAGCGAATGCAGACCTTTTTGAAATTGTACCTGTGACACCTTATACCTCTGAAGATCTTGACTGGCAGAACAGCAAAAGCCGCAGTTCTGTCGAAATGAATGATGCCACCTGCAGGCCTGCCATAAGCATCAAAATCGGAAATATATCAGGTTACAATCATGTTTTCCTGGGATTCCCGATATGGTGGTACCGTGAGCCCTCCATCATAGACACCTTCCTTGAGAGCTATGATTTTTCGGGAATCATTATTGTACCTTTCTGCACCTCAGGCGGCAGTAATCTTGGGGACACGGTAAAGAACCTTCAAAAAATGGCTAAAGGTGCAATGGTTATAAACGGAAAACGATTCACTCCGGATACACCCGAAGAGGAATATAAAAAGTGGGTGGACGAGATCATGGCTTGATTATGCCTGGGTTCCCGTTTTTCCGATGATCTTCGCCGCGACTTCATTACCCTTTTTGCAGGCATCCTCTATGCTCATATTGTTCATGAGTCCATAGGTAAAACCGGCAACGAAGCTGTCTCCCGCACCGGTGGTATCAACCACCTTAACCTTGCGGGTGCTTACCTCGCCCTTCTGGCCATCCGAGTAGTAAATACAACCTCTTTTGCCGCATTTGATAATAACGTTTTTCGCTCCGTTTTTGGCGAATATTTCAAGGCTCTCTTCAGGCGTCTTTCCGCCTGTTAAGAGAGCTGCTTCATGTTCATTTGGAATAATGTAATCTATGAATTCAAAAAGCGGTGCGATGTCTTTTATTGTCTCACCTTTTTTGGCTGTCGTCATATCGACGATAAGTATGCGCTCCGGTTTCTCTTTTATCTTTCTGAAAAGCTCACCCATTTTTTCTATATCAAGCATCGGTGATACGAACATACTCGCAAAACAGACAATATCCGAAGCATCGTCTATATGCGGAAGGATGTGCTCTAGTGACAGCTTCCGCAAACTGCTGTAAGGATTGGTGATAAAATAGCGCTCACCTTCATCATCGTTGAGGACGATATTCATACCTGTTGTAAGACCATCCTCAATCGTGATTTTCTCTGTCGAAACGTTGTTTTCTCGAAGATTTTTCAAAACGCTCTGACCGGTTTCATCTTTGCCGATAACTGATATGATCTCGGTTTTCACACCAAGTCCGGACAAAACCACTGCTTCGTTCAGCGCATCTCCCCCAAAGGATATGCACATCCTGTCCGCAGGAACAGAGCCTTTGGAAAACAGATCCCCCGGAACAGGACCTGCATGGATATCCATTATTGCCGCGCCTATGACGGTTACTTCTTTTTTCATAGCATCCTCTTTTATAGTAATTATTTGTTTCAGGCCTTCCACTACATGATGGTTATAACCCCATGACTTCTCCGTAGATCATAACTGCGTTTCTGACACAGTCCTCACAGGGGCATAAGGGCTTTCCGTTTGTTACGGCTTTTAAATCTTTACATTTTAATGCGCCGCATCTTTTCCCAAACTCTTCCTGAATCTGCTTCGTTACTGAAAGAGTTCCTTTTCCTTCTGTCTTAAGACCCGCTATCATGCCCGCACCGATAAGTGCACCGCAGGTGGCTTCCATGTTGCCCATACCTGCGCAGAAGCCTGCAGATATCTGTTTAAGCTGCTCTTCGCTTAGTCCTGTCTGGTCTGCCAGAGCTGCCGTCACAGCCTGGGAACAGTTATACTGTCCGGAATTTTTTAAAGCCACTGCCTTTTCCGCTCTCTCACTTAATGTCATAATCTCTTACCTTTCCTTATTCTTCAATTTGCAGATTCCCTGAGTCATTGTTCCCATCGGGCAAAATGAGCACCAGGTTCTCTCTTTATATAGCGCCATCACTATGAGTCCTATAAGTGTTGATGTAAGCATCAGACTATAGAATCCAAATCCAAACTGAGCTACCCAGTCCGGGAATATACTTCCATTATAAGCCCATTTCCACGGCACTTTAAATGTCCAGAAAAGCTTTACCACTTTTCGAAGTGAACCCGCTCCTGAGAACACAAGATAGGTCTGGAAAATCATAGTTCCAAACATAGTAAGGAAAAATACAAGGAATCCATAGCGAAACCACTTGGAAGAGATCCACCCCGGAGCCTGTTTTCTTCTGGAACATTTAAGGTTCCTTCCGAGCACCCAGAAGAGCTGCCCTCTTCCGCACATGTGATTACAAAACCACTTATTGCCGCCGACTATTGCAAAAATCAGCGGCAATATGAAATCTATCATTCCGAGCCACGCAAACAGGATATTAAAAAATCCCAGCGCAAAATAAACTATTGTCCATATCCACAGGTAATCATACCAGTGCTTTTTTCTGTTTGTTGCCATCATCCACCTCTTCAACCTTTATAGAGCCCGCCGGGCATGCTTTCTCGCATATGCCGCATCCCACACATTTGTCGGTATCAACAACTGCGTAGCATCCCTTGAAAATATCTATCGCCTCTCTTGGGCACTGCGCGGCGCAGACCCCGCAGGCAACACATCTGTCTGTATCGTTTGCTGCCTTTCTCATCTGTAAAGTCCTTTCTAAATTCTTTTTTCAGCTGATGGTTTTATTATAGGTGGTATATTTTTTATATCAAGTACGCAGATTAATTTTAGGTGGTACGAAAAAGTGTACCGGCTAGAATACTGCGTGATATGGTTAATTGTCCCTTTCATATCATGAATTTGACTTTTGGTACGATTTAACCCTATGATACAATAAATCTTTTTCTAATTCATATTTTTGTTGCACGCTCCCACGCTGGTTTACAACAAGTCTTGTTATTACCGGAATTATTGGTGTACACCAATTTTCAGAGTACAACAAATCTTAACCGACTCTTTGTATTTATTGTTTTTTAATCTCCGTCGTACAACAAATCCTAATTGCTATGTCATATTTATTGTTCCAATAGTTTTCGCATACAACAATCACCCTCTTCGTTACGATTTTTGTTGTTTACATATTTTCAGGTTACAACAATTCAGGGATATTTCTTCAAGCTTGTTGCATCATCCCTAAGATTTAGTGTATATCTGCTGCACTCAAATCAGCTCTCAACATGCAATAAAACGCCTCACACTTTTCGTGCTTGTAAAAAGTATCGATTCTTGTTAAAATGCATTATCTAAAATAGATTGTGCAAATTTTAATTTGTAATTTTTGAGATACAGGAGGAATAAAATAATGAGCGAACAACCTATCAGTTCAGATATGCTCGTGGGTGAGATCATCACAAAGCACCCTCTCGCAGCACAGTTTCTTATGGAGTGTGGCATGGGTTGCATCCACTGCCCCGCTTCCCAGATGGAATCACTTTCCGAGGCATGTGCAGTACATGGCATCGATGGTGACGAGATCGTAGATGCACTTAACGATTATCTCATTGAGCATAATTCATAATAATATATAAGGGCTGCCGCATAATTGCGACAGCCCTTATTTTAGGCCGCTTTGTCAGCATACTGTTCGTACAATTTCTCATACTCCCCGATTGCATTCTCGAACATTTTCATGATGTCATCATTTTTGTAGAGTCCATCACTGTTTTGTGATATCCCATCAAACTTCATGTTATAAATCATGGGCTGTTTGTTTAAATCCAAAAGGGATGTATCTCTAAGCTGCTGCGTGGACTGGTATACAAGATTCACTCCCCAGAAAGTATCGCCCTTGGAATCAGACCATTTTGAAAAAACAAGCTTACAGCCAATCGGTGTCTTTTTCTCAATGGTTCCCGGAAGTTCATAGCTTGAGGCACCGAGAGCCGCAAGGACGCTGCCTACATTTGAGTCATGTCCGCAAAGGAAAGTGAACACTCTTCCATCAGTATTCATCTCGGAATAGATTTCCTCAAGAAGCGGATTTGCTACATTACATGCCACAAGCGGAGCTGTAAACAGGACATCACCGTAAACATCCTTGATCTCCGAAATACTTTCCCACTGCTCCTGACTGAGGCCATTTCCAAAGCCCGCTTTTTTCGCATCGCTTTCCTCATAGTATTGAAGGACAAGTGCATCACTTACAGAGCAGGCAGTTTTCAGAGAGCCTGACATAGCGGGCTCTGCGCCGGTCTCCAGCTTAATCACGCTGTCACTTGTAACAAAATCTCCTACATCTCCGCTTTTATAGCTCTCGGACTCTTTCATATCTATGACATCTGTGATCAGCTCGTAGTTATCCTTCAGGTCTTCAATCGCAGGGCCGTACAGATCAAAAATCTGCTCCGTAGCATCGTCTGCATACTCATCGCTCGTAAAGGTAAGCTGCGGATTAAACACCGGATCCATCGTATCAAAATCGGCATGCCATTCAACGTCAAGACCTGCTGTCGGAAATGCCCCGCTCGAGAAATACTTTGCCGTAGCTATTGTGCGCTGCTTGGAGTTAGCATATATTCTGCACTCTTCACCGGTTGGATGCCAGTTTTCCGGAATAAGGCTCTCCTCTTCCATCCATTTTCTGAAAAACTGCCCCATCTCTGTCTCGAGTACGCCGCCTCTCAGTGAAAGTTCACTGGGTGCTGACGACCACTCAAACCACTCGTGCGGAGTAATGGTTCCAAGCAGTGATCCGCCTCCGCTAAGCGGAGACCTGATATTGTGCCTGCTCAGAACAACAACCTTCTCAAGCTTGTAGCCATCATGAGATAGTGTGCCGTTTTCCACAACATTAGTGACTGATTTCTGTTGTTGTCCCTTTGATTGCTCCTGCTTAGAGGCAGCTTGTTTCATAATTGCGGTACTTCCGACAGCGATCAATGTTGCCACTAAAGCAAAGACAACAATTATTCCAACCAGTTCCTTAGCCGTATGATTCAGTATTTTTTTCAAGTTTCATCCCCCTCATTTTTTTGGTTGAAACTAATTAACGTTTGCTAATAATTTTTCGTCATTTTCTTGGCTGTTCTTTATACTCCTTATTATTCTTTTCTGCTCTTTACTATGCTTTTCTATTCTTTATTGCTATATCCTTTGCTGCTTCCTGCTAAAATTTTTGTATTCTGCTATTTTTATCTGTTTTTTGCACGGAATTTCGATAACCGTAAGTCTATTTGCTTACTTTTTGATTTTAGACTTATGCTTTTCGATGTTTTTGAGTTTATTTACGTTATATAGTTCATATTTACTCAATATTGCATAAAAACATAGTGAGAATCCCCATTTTTCATTCTTAATATTGATAATTGGTAAGTCTATTTCAAGAAAATTGAGAAATAGACTTACGACCCAGTAAAATATTCTGTTAGAAGAATATTAATGAACTCAATAAAGTATAAAATCCCCTTCCCACAATATCAAGTATCTAACAGTAACTTATAACACTAACTTACAACATCAACTTATAGAAGCAACTGATAGCATTAACTCAAAACAACAGACCATCACCACCGACTCACAAGTCCTTAAGTTTATCTCTCTCCTCCTCTATAACAGCTTTGTCGAGGCGCTCGAACAGGATTGATATCTCAGGAAGTCTGTAACCTGAAGGAATCACTTTGAACTCCCAGTCCGTATTTATTCCAAGCCAGCTGCAGACCTTATCCGATGAAAATGGCAGGAATGGCGCAAGTACTACAGCCAGATTCGCAATGATCTGAACACACTGATACAAGGTATTTCTGCAGGCTGCCTCGTCGCTTGTTCTGGTTTTCCAGGGCTCCTGTTCGTCAAAATATTTGTTGGCTTTTCGCACCACTTCAAATACACCTTCTATGGCATCCTTGAAATTTCCTTTTTCGATCTGTTCACCTGTAGAGGTGTATAGCTGTTTCAGCGTATCATCCCAGTCTCCTGCGGAAGTTCCCTCCGGGATTACCCCATCAAAGTATTTGGCAATAAACGTAAGTGTTCTGTTTATGAAGTTTCCGTAAGCTCCGAGAAGTTCGCCGTTGTGATTATTGACATATTCTGACCAGGAAAAATCGGAGTCCTTTTTCTCGGGTCCGTTCGCCAGGAAATAATAGCGAAGAGAATCGGGATCATACTTATCCAGAAGGTCTTTTACCCAAATCGCATAATTTCTGCTTGTGGAAATCTTCTTTCCTTCCAATGTGAGATATTCACTTGATACTATCTGATCAGGAAGACGATATCCCGCGCCGTGGGCAATCAAAAGTGCAGGTAAAATAATAGTATGGAAGGGAATATTATCCTTACCATGGACATAGTAGTGCTTTGCATTTTCTCCGAAAAGCTCGTCAAAACTCTCACCTTCCCGGTCTGTTACCTGCTTAGCTGCAGACAAGTAACCAAGCACATTTTCTGCCCAGATATAAATTGTCTTTTTCTCATAGCCTTCCTTTGGAACAGGAATTCCCCATTCAAGGTCTCTGGTAAGTGCTCTGTCCCTAAGTCCCTCATCAATGTATCGGTTTGTGAAAGATATGGCATTTTTTCTCCAGTTCACCCCATTATCAACAAGGTCGCGGAGCTGTTTTTCCAGTTTACTTATAGCAATGTACAGATGAGTAGATGCCCGGAATGTCACCGGGTTCTTACAGACAGCACAGATAGGCTCTTTTAAAATTTCGGGATCAAGAACTGTTCCGCAGGAGTCACACTGATCTCCCCTTGCAGGCTCACCGCAAACAGGACAGATACCGGTTACAAATCTGTCCGCAAGGTAAGTATTGCAGCACTCGCAGTAGGCCTGAGGCGTCTCCTTTTCATAAACATAATCTCCGTCGTAGAGCTTTCTGTGGAATTCCTGCACGAACTCTTTATGCGCATCGTCGGAAGTTTTGGTATAGCAGTCGTAGCTAAACCCAAGACGATTAAAGCAGTCCACAAATTCTTCATGATAATGATCACTGATTTCCCGGGGCGATTTTCCCTCAGACTTAGCCCTGATGGCTACAGGTGTTCCGTGACAATCACTTCCGGAAACAAAATACACTTTGTCCTTACAGGCTCTGTGATATCTTGCAAGCACGTCGCCGGGAAGAAGCCCCGCAATATGTCCGATGTGTAATGAACCGTTGGCGTAGGGCCAGGCACCACCTATCAATATATTTCTGTTCATCTCATTTCCTCCTTTGAATTAAGTTTGATAACAATCAGCAGTTTCTTAATTTTTTGTACAAAAAAAGCCCTCCTCTCTGAATTATTTTCAGGGACGAGAGCTTACGCTTCGTGTTACCACCCTAATTCACTCACACCTCACGATATGAGCCTTAGCAACTACGGATGGGAAATGATCCATCGATAGTCCGGCACTGTAACGGGCGCACCCGTCGTAGCCTAAGTTCAAAAGAACCTCGGTACGCGGCTCCAAGACCATGTTCGGTTGCTGCTTGCTCACCGGCTCTCACCAAACGCCGACTCTCTGTAAAGCTCCTAACAACTTACTCTTTCTCTTCACAGCTTTGCTATAGGTTAGTACAAACATATAGTTATGTCAACTAAAATAAAAATATAAACTCCCCGGAATCTGTTTATGATTTCCGGGGAGAAGAGAATTATCTACAATAAGTTTCACTCAGCGACAGGCTGGAAATTGATGATCTCTGCATTCATTGCTTCATCAAACATACGCTGAAGCTCTGTATCATCACCTACCTTGTCTTCGCCGACATAATAGGTTGCATTTCCGTCGGTATCGAAGGTCTCGGAAGCTTCCTCAGCTACTGCAAGCTTGCCATCCTTGATTGTGTTCTTGGTAACAAAGTGGTGACCTGCTGTGATAAGCTTGCCATCAGCCATTGCCAGGGGATTAGCTGTTCCCTGTGAAGTAACACTGCCAAGATACTCAACAGCACCGTTATCATCATATATGAAAATCGATGAATCAATTGCTGCGTCTGTGTCATCCCACTTGTAGCAGCCGCTTGCTACCAAAAGAGCATCCGTTCCATCGATAGTTACATTTGCGTAGCCCATTCCGGGTTTCAGACTGTCAACGAGTTCAGTGAAGGTTGCGTACTGTGACATATCAACTTTTGAAAAATCTACAGGTGCAATATCTGAAAGAGGCTTTAGTTCAACGTCTGATTCCTTCTGATCCTCATAGTTCTTCATAGCTTCATCATACTCTTCCTCTGAGATAGGAGTCCACTCCTCCATATCATAGGTAGCAAACCAGGGCTTTTCCTCGTCCTCGTAGCCATCGTACTTATAGCCGTACTGACAAACCATATCTGTGTCATTGTTCATAAGTGCATAAAGTGTAACGCCGCTTTCCTCTGCTCCGCCGGAGTATTCGTTGGAGATAAATGAATTGTTGTATACATAGTATCTGTCTCTTGCTCCGCCGCTTACTACGTGAGTTGCTTCTTTGTCTACCATTGTGAATACATCGTAGATCGCACCGCTCTCAATATCACCTATGAAAAGTTCATCAATGCCGTCCACGTTTACATCCTTGTATGCAAAGCCGATTTTTGAAAGGCCGTCCTCGCCCTCTGCCTGCATTATTGCATAGTAGTCAGGTGCATAGCCCATCTCCTCGAGCTTATTGGCATCTGCGCCTTCATTTAAAGCGTCAATGAAATCACTAAGTGTATAAGCGTAAAGATCCTCGCCCTTCATACCTGCGCCGTAGCTGAAGGTTCCGCCATTTGTAGCAGTGATATTTTTGATAATGTCCTCAGCAGCATCATAAAGTTTTCCGAAATCCTCGGGCATGTCCTTGTTGTAGTCCCACTGAACCTCGGTTGCTTCGCCCTTTACCACATCGTAGCTAGCGCCATCCTTGTCAAACAGCTCACCCTTCTTCATATAAGGTCCGCCGGCATATTCTGAAGGTGTCTCTCTTGCCCAGATTGAAAAAATCAGTCCGGGGAAGCCTTCCTCTCTTGTCTGCTTATGATAAATATCTACTCTGCCTTCGCTGACCTCTGCTTCAAAAATTCCTGAAAACTCATCAGGTATTGTTACTTCGAAAAGATCTGCTGTGATAACGTTGTCGGTTATAACCTCGGAATTCTCATCCTTCTCGCCTTCTTCAGAACTCTCATCATCGGCTGCTTCTGTCTCATCTGAAGCTTCAGCCTCTTCCGGTTCCTCTGTTGTCTCTGCCACTTCAGTTTCCTGCGCCGTTGTCTCTGCAGGCTGCGATGTTCCTACCTCTGTTCCGCCGGTCTGTCCGCATGCAGAAAGTACAAATACCAATCCAAGTGTTGCTGCTACAAGTCTCTTTTCCATAATTATCTCTCCCTCACAAAAAAGATTGTTTTTCGTTGTTTTCACCTTACACGCTTATTATATTTCCTTAATTATCACATTTCTATCACACAGAAAAATCAGTTCATGCAAATCCGTTATAGAACTACTCAAATAATATTTTTATCGTGTAAGTATCATCACTTGAATACCTTATCATCTCCAGTCCTACAAAATGTCGTCAACATTATTACGTCATATAGAATCCCCATTATAAGCAGACCACATCTTTAAGCGTCTCCCTAACTGCGCCTTCGCCTTCAATCATGGCTGCAAAGTAGTCTGTTACCCTGTCTGCAAGACCTGTCTGCTCAAGGTCCACGCCAAATATCTTCTCATCTTTAAGAAGCGGAAGAACCTTCGCCTTCAGCTCATCTACCGGGAGCTTATTTCCAAGTCGTATATCCTTCACATACTCCTGACACTTTGTAAGAAGCGGATCGGGACTGGGCTCAAAGGTCTTACCATCGTCGGTTACACCCATAAGGTAACGAAGCCAGCCTGCGAAAACCAGAGGAATGCACTTAAGATCCATTACATCAAGAGAATCCGAAGCTGCATAGGCCTTAATTGTCTCACCGAACCTGATCGGAAGCTTTTGCGATGTATCACAGGCGATTCTCTGCGGTGTATCCGGCATGAACTTATTAGGGATTCTGACGTTAACTACTGTGTCTATAAATTCCTGAGGTTTGATTACTCCGGGATCCGTAACAACGGGAAGTCCCTCTACATAGCCAACCTTCTTAACAAGTGCCACAAGGTCCTCATCCTTCATCTCTTCGGAAATCTTGTCATAGCCAAGGACGCATCCGAATACTGCAAGGGATGTGTGAAGCGGATTAAGGCAGGTGCAGACCTTCATTCTCTCAACTTTATCAACTGTCTCTTTTGTTGTGAAAATAACGCCGACCTTTTCAAGCGCGGGTCTGCCGTTCGGAAATTTATCCTCTATTACAAGGTACTCGCTCTCCTCTGCATTTACGAAGGGTGCTACCCAGGTGTTCTTACTTGTTACAACTGCTTCCAGTTCTTCTACTCCGTCATTTTTCAAAATCTCATTAACGGAGTCGTCGGGTCTTGGTGTGATCTTATCAATCATTGACCAGGGGAAGGAGACCTTGCTCTCATCCTTTATGTAAGAGAGGAAATCCTTGTCAGCCTTGCCATTCTTTACCCAGTTCTCCGCAAAAGCACTGATAGCTTCGAAGAGTTTGTCGCCGTTGTGTGAGCAGTTGTCGGTACTTACCATGGCGATGGGCATTTTACCTGATAAAAATCTCTCATATAAAAGTGCCGCCACTTTTCCGATATAACTCGCAGGCTTTTCGGGGCCGTTCTCAAAATCTGCTGCCACTGCGGGAAGGAGCTCCCCTGCGGGATTTGTAAGACAGTAACCCTTCTCCGTGATCGTAAATGTAGTAAGCTGCAGAGAGTCTGCCCTGAATATCTCCTTAAGTCTCTCGAATTCTTTTTCATTTTCAGAATCTAAGATACAGGACTCGGCGATGCTTTCAACTACTGTTTTCTCCACACTGCCATCAGCCTTGAGAGTAACAAGGATTGAGAGGTTGTCGTGCGGTCTGTACATCTTCTCTATTATTTCATAGTCGAAGCCCTCAACTACGGTGAGGCCCTTGGTAGCGTAGCCTTCTTCCAGCATTCTCTGGGCGAGATTTGCCTGGAATGCTCTGAAAATGTTACCTGCTCCAAAGTGAACCCACTGCGGTGCGGCTTTGGTTTCTTCTATCATTTTGTCTCTGTCGAAGGTAGGAAGGATGTAACCTTTCTCCTTCCAGGTTGTGTCGTTTTTTATGCTTGATGAATTTAGTTTCATGGTCTATTCTCCTGATTTGTTTTCTCGATTGCTTCCCAGAGGCCGTTTATGTAGGTTGCGCCGAGGGCTCTGTCGTAGAGGCCGTAGCCGGGCATTGCAACCTCGCCCCAGATCATTCTGCCGTGGTCGGGACGGATAGGGCCGTCGAAGCCGGTCTCGTAAAGGGCCTTGACGATCTCATACATATCGAAGGTTCCATCTGAAGACAGATGTGCGGACTCCTCGAAGTTAGTGGGTGATATGAACTTGAGGTTACGGACATGTGCAAAATGAATTCTGCCCTCGAGAGCTCTTATCATGTGCGGAAGGTCGTTCTCAAGGCTTGTACCGTAGGAGCCTGAGCAGAAGGTCACGCCGTTGTGAACATCATCCACTGCCTTCATAAGCTTTAAGATGTTCTTTTCATTGTTGATGATTCTGGGAAGTCCGAAGACAGACCACGCAGGATCGTCGGGATGGATTGCCATCTTGATATCATACTTGTTGCAGACAGGCATGATAGCCTTAAGGAAATAGACAATATTTTCAAAGAGCTTGTCCTCATCCACATCCTTATAAATCTCAAAGAGTTCCTTTACATGAGCCATTCTCTCAGGCTCCCAGCCCGGCATTACAGAGCCGTTTGTATCACCTGCAAGAGATTCAAACATCTTCTCGGGATCGATGGCATCAACTGCTTCCTGGGTATAAGCAAGAACCGTTGAGCCGTCTGCTCTCTTTCTTGCAAGCTCGGTTCTGGTCCAGTCAAACACAGGCATGAAGTTGTAGCATACCATGTGGATGTCTTCTTTTCCGAGATTCTCAAGAGTCTTGATATAGTTGTCGATGTGCTCATCCCTGTCCGCGGTTGCTGCCTTGATGGCATCTGAGACATTTACGGACTCGATTCCTGCGATCTTAAGTCCCTCTGCCTCGACATCCTTTTTCAGCGCCTGTATCTCACTCTGCTCCCAGAGTTCGCCCGCCTGTTTATTATAAAGAGTAGTAATTACTCCATGAACTCCGGGGATCTGTCTGATCTGCCAGAGCTTAACCGTATCGTAATTTGTTCCATACCAGCGAAGTGTCATTTCCATAAAAAGATTACCTCCAAAATTTTCCAAAATAACAACATCTATACCTTACTTTTTTGACCTTTGATTTAGAATAGAATTAGTTGTTGCGCACTTTGCAAAAATTGCCATATAATATTTTTCATGAAAAATAAGCTAAGATCATCCTTTAATACAAGACAATATATGCTCTCCTCGGATTTCGAGGTGTTCTACTATTCGGACAGGAATTTCCCAACCCTCAGTCCTCACACCCACGATTACTATGAGTTCTACCTTTTTATCGAGGGTGATATTACAATGGAGATTTTCACCGGAAAGGGCGAATCCACTCTTCACAGGATGTCTCCCGGCGATCTGATGATTGTTCCTCCCGGAACGAGTCACCATGCCATTATGAATGATTCCACACAGAATTACAGACGATTTGTCTTCTGGATCAGTAAAAAATGCTGTGAGAGCCTTACGGCAGAATCTGTTGATTACATGTATCTCATACAAAAAGCGGAAGCTTTTCACAAGTACATATATCACCTGTCACCCTCTGAATATCATCAGGTGGAGCACAGGTTTTTAAGACTTCTTGAGGAGATATCAGCCGAGCGCTACGGCAGCAGTACAGCAAGACATCTGTGCCTATGCGATCTCATCATAACAATAAACCGCGTGATCTATGAAGAAGAGCATGCGGAATCCAAAAATGATGAGTTATCACTTTTCCAGAATGTCCTCTCCTATGTTGAAAATAATCTCGAAGAGTCTCTCTCCCTCGATGATATCGCGGGGCAGTTTTTCGTAAGCAAGTATTATATATCACATATGTTCAAGGACACCCTGGGCATCTCACTCCACCAGTACATAATTAAAAAACGCCTTGCCGAGTGCCAGAGCGCCATCACAAACGGCGAGAGCATCAGCAAGACGTATGAACGATTCGGCTTCCGAGATTATTCCAGCTTCTTCAAAGCCTTCAAAAAAGAATACGGCATGTCCCCCAAAGAGTACCAAACCCTCTACTCCCACGACCACGCATAAATGAGCTTCGCCTCCAACGGCGCCTGCCGTAACCGCCCCTCAGGCCACGGCCCAGCCCCGGACCATATACTCATTTTCATCGTCAGTTGGCGAAGAACATTCATCACGTTCTTTGTTTTCTTTAATTCATGCGTGGGTCAAAACTCAAGGCTGCTTGCAAAAGCCACTAACGTTCTTAAGACTTTTTAGCAATTTATTCTGAGCTTTGAATTTTCTTATGCTCACATAGCAGATTTTAAGTGCATGCGAGATAACGAGCTTTGAAAAAGCGATTATAGCGAGCATGCACAATAAAAGAAATCTGCGTGAGCATTAGAAAATTCAAGCGAGTGGATATAGAAGCAAAAAGTCTTAAGAATGTAAGTGGCTTTATGCAAACATCTTTCAAACATGTTGCCCCACGCATGATGACAAACAAAGGGCGTGATGAATTTCGCCAAGATGACGATTTATCTGAGTATATGGTCCGAGGCTGGGGCCGGGGCCTGAGGGGCAGTTACGGCAGGCGCCGTTGGAGGCGAAGTCTCATATAAGGCATCACCCGAGGCTACTGTCTTCGTCTATCTTTTTAATTATGGTGTTGGTCAGGATAAGGAGGATACAGCCAACTGCACTCTGAAGAAAGGCCGCAGCGGATGAGAAGCTAAAGTTGGCCTGTTTCATCAAAGCTTTGTAAACATACACATCCAGAGTCTGTGTCACAGGTTGCAGTGAATTAGAATCCAGCGGCACCTGATAGAATAAGCCAAAATCCGATGCCAGGAGACTTCCCGTCCGAAGGATCAGAATCGTTGCAATGGTTGGCTGAAGCAGCGGCAGGGTTATGTATTTCGCCCTGTCCATAAAGGTCGCTCCGTCGAGAGATGCACTTTCATAAAGCGAACGGTCTATCGCTGTAATCGAGCAAAGATAGATTATCATGGAATATCCGGTTGATTTCCAGAGCTCTGTAATTATCAAAATAAATCGCCAATACTGCGGAGACTGGTACCACTGCACCGAGGGCAATCCAAAAAGGCGGAGAACGTGATTCAGCTGTCCCTCATCGGTTGCAAGGAATCCGTATACGCAGTAGCTCACTACTACAAAGGATAAAAAGTACGGCAGCACCGTGACCATCTGAACATAGCCGACAAAAACCTTATTATGTAATTCCGTCAGGCATATCGCCAAAATTACAGGTAATGCAATTCCCAGTATTAAAAAGATTATATTGTAAGACAGTGTGTTAAAAATTATCTTTGGCATGTCGGAGGATCTCAGCAAAAATGAAAAGTTCTTGAGCCCGACAAATCGGCTGTTAATAAACAGATTTCTAAACAGCGACTGCCCCGGCACCGGAGTAAACTGTTTGAAGGCAAAGGCCACACCAAACAACGGAAGATAGGAAAATAATAAAAACCAGATAATCGCCGGCAGTGCCATAAGAAGGAGATCTTTTGTATCCTTTCTTTTTTTCCTGTTAACCATTTATACAACCTCCGAAAATGCATTCAATATTGGCTTATGTCTCATTTTGCCTGGGATTCCCAAACCTGAAGCTGACTGTTTATATCATCCAAAAGCTCATCTATTCCTGCTGCTTCCATCCGCTTTTTTATCTCCGGAATAACCTTGTCCGGGTCGCTGGTTCCCGTGCACAGTTCAGTGGAATAATCACTGTAGACAGCTCTGACAGCGGTTATTATATCCTCATTATTTACAGGATTGTAGGCAAAACCGCCGGCTCTGCTGTAAATGCCGTCCTCATCATATCCCTCATATACAAGCTTCCACTGATCGGGATCCGCCAAAATAGTCCGGCTTACAGATTCAACTGATGCACTTACTGCCGATCCCGTCTGATACAATCCCGTATGGTATCTGTCATTTCCTGCCGGAAGTCTAAGTATTGTTCCATTATCCAGATATTCAAAATGTGTTCCCTCAATCCCGTAAGCGAGAATATCTCTGAACTTTTGATCCGTATTAAGGAGCTCGAGATACTTAAGGCATGCCACCGCTTTTTCTTCCGGGCAGGCTGCACATATAGCAAACAAAGCCCCCTGCTCACTTGAGCGGGACAGATACGGTCCCTCATAGATTGAGGTCTTCACGTAAAATCCCCACTGATCCGGATTTGAATATCCCTTATATCCTCTCCAGGCAACACCGCCCCTTACAGGGATGGAAATGTCTGCTGCCGTCGACTGAATCGTAGCTGCATCCGGATGTATATATCCTTTGGAATACCATTTGTGAAGTGTGCGGTACTTATTCACAAGTTCATCGCATTCCCAAAAAGGAATCGCCTTTACCGCTTCATCATCGCAGTCATAAGGGATCACAATTATACCATCCACTATTCTCTCAACGCAGTTCAGATACCCGGGAACTCCACTCTTATCCATGGCCAGTGGATATTTATCAGGATAGTCATTTTTATAAGTTTCAAGGAATGGTTCCAGTTCATCAAAGGTCATCTCTTCCGGAATTGTCATCCCCTTCTGCCCTTCAAAATAATCGGCATTTAATCTGAACATTTCTTCAGCGCCCATATCCTTAAGAGTGGGAACGCCGTATATCCTATCCTCCAGCTTTGCACAATCCCAGTATTTTCCGATGGTATCATAGAGCGCAGGCGTCTCTCTTTGCACGAGCTCAGTTATATCAAGGTAGCATCCAGCAGCCGCATTTTTATCAAAGCTGTTTAGCCATGAGCTGGTAAAAACCATGTCATAGTACTCACCGGAAGCCATCATCAAATTGATCTTTTCACTGGGCTGGAATTCCAGATCCACCTTCACTCCGATTTTTTCAGCTGATACTTTGTTAGCCGCAGCTATTACCTCTTTGGCATCCAGCGGGATGCTTCCGTTGTCATAGGTAACCCACCTGAGAGTAATTATGTCATCGTCTCCCTTAGCTGAACTTATACTGCAGCCTGTCAGGATCAGCATTAAGAGAAAAATTATGGAAAAATACAGATAAGCTTTCTTCATAATCATCCTTTCACAGCACCTACAGTCATTCCTGTGGTCAGAAACTTCTGGAAAAACGGAAACAGTATCATAACAGGAAGTACAACTATTACTACCATCGCCATACGTATAGTAGCAGCCGGAGCAACGCTCGCCTGCATTCCCGATAAGTACTGCGCATCCTTTGTTATGGCATCTATACTTCTCTCCATATTTACAAGTACATACTGAAGCGGATAAAGCTCGGTATGATTGCTGTCAATGTATAAAAGCGACGGATACCAGCTGTTCCAGAACAAAAACATCTGAAGAACTGCAACGGTCATTATTACAGGCTTTGCCACCGGAACAACTATAAAAAGGAATATCTGCGGATGGCGGCACCCATCCAGACCTGCCGACTCAATTAGTGAATCCGGAATAGCGCTTTGAAAATAGTTCCTCAGAATCAGAATGTACCAGGTGGAACATAATCCCGGGAGGATCAGTGCAAAATATGTATTGTTCAAATGCAGCACCTGTGTGTTGACCATATAGCTGGCAACCATTCCTCCGGAAAACAGCATCGGAATCATAAGAAATACCAGAAGAATTTGGCGATAACGAAATTCTTTTCTCGATATGACATACGCCATGGGACACATCAGAAAAAGTCCCAGGAGCGTTGCAGAGACGGTAATCAGGACAGAGTTAAAGAAGGCTCTTACCAGATAGCTCCCGGAATTCATAAGATACCGGTATGCATCGAGTGACAGCCCTTTCGGAAAAAAACTGTACCCAACTTCCGTGATACTGTCCATAGTTGAGAACGATACGATAAACACAAGCAATATTGGCAATAAAATCAAAACCGTCAAAATAAAGAAAAGTATTGTCGCAACAGCGTTAGCGCGCTTAGAATAAGCGCTGTCATTTGGACTGACTAAATTTTCCACCTGCTTATCTCCCCTTAATATCTACCTCATAAGTGTTTTCAATATCTGCGATATTTGCTTTTTATATTTAGATAAAAATGCAAGATGATCGTCATCAGGTCCGCCGATAATATATGCCTCTCCTTCTGTCTGTGAATATGAGCTCCATGGATCATTATCGCATTTAGCCGCATTCCCTTCGTTCATATCACCGTTTTCGCAAAGAACGACACTGTCTATCTCTGCCTTAACCTTCCCGCTAATATTGACGCTGTTCATCACGTTTGATGAATAAACCAGGTAGGTTTCAAATATAGCGTGAAGCAAAGCATCATTAGCATTATCTCCGAAGTTTTCTTTAAGATACTTTTCAAAAAATGTTCTCTCAGACAGGCTATCCTCTGCGCCGGGATCTGTGATTTTTGTCTCTGTCCTTCCCGCAAAGATTGCAGCTGCCGCAGACATTCTTTCATACTTACTTTCTTCATCGTATGTTTCACCTGGCTCCGGAGCTTCCAGCATAATAATCCTGTCTGCTTTAAAGCCTTCACTTTCAAGCCTTTGTGCTGTAAGAAACGCAGCCGGTCCACCCTGCGAATATCCGATAATAATGTCTCCGTCCTTAAACAGACCTTGCATGCTTTCGTAGTAATGCTCTATAGTTTTGCCCCACATGTCTGCACTTTCCGGCTCGTATGCCATAAGCTCCTCAAGCGTCATATCTGCAAATAGTGCATACTTATCATCCGTAAGGCCGTATACTCTTCCATCGTAGTCAAGCTCTTTTATCAGCGGAAGATAACATAACGGCATTCCTCCCGAAGGTGGAATACAGAACAGTGCCGGCTTATCCTTGCTTCCTTCTTTAAGCAGAGCTACCTCATCTTTCCTTCGCTCCCATCCTCTGTATCTCTCAAGCAAGAGTTCACCGAAAAGTCTTGGCGTAGGCGCCTTGGCAACATCTGAAATACTTATGTTGTATCCGTTAAGTTCCGAGATAAGGCGCATCATATCAAGGGAACTTCCGCCAAGTTCGAAGAAGGAGTCATCCCTTCCAACCTTCTCCATGCCCAGTATTTTTTCATACAGAGCTGCTATCATCTCTTCAAGATAGCCCTCAGATTCTGCTTTATTCTCAGTAAATTCGGGAACGGGCAGTGCGTCAGTATCAAGTTTGTCACTGGCATTTCTTGGCAGGCTATCAAGTGTTACTATCGCTACAGGCACCATGTAGGCCGGGAGTTTTTTCTTAAGATAAGCCCTAAGCATATCCGTATCCACAGCCTCGTCGCAGGTAATATAAGCGGCAAGATATGCTTCCCTTCCGTTATCACTTCTGCTAATAACCGCGGCTTCCCTGACAGATCCGAACTCTCTTATGCGGCTTTCTATTTCTCCGGTCTCAATACGGTATCCGCGAATCTTGACCTGGTCGTCATATCTTCCCTGGCAATATACGTCACCCTTCGCATCAAAATATCCAATATCTCCCGTACGATAAATGCGCTCCTTTGTATAAGGATTTATTACAAAAGCTTTGGCATTAAGTTCTTCTCTGTTATGATATCCTCTTGCCAGGCCCATTCCGCCGATACAGATTTCGCCCTTTTGCATGATTCCGCATAGCTTATCGCCCTGAAGGATATATACCTTTTTATTTACATAAGGTCGTCCTATCGGTATGGCTCCCAGGTGACCCTCCTCATATTTATAGGAGAGCGCATTGACACAGGCCTCGGTCGGACCGTAGTCATTTACCATAAGCCTTGCATGCGTTACCCATTTTGCAAAAATATCATTGTTTGCCGCATCTCCGCCCGCACAGACAGCATCGATGGTTTCGAAGTCATCCGGATTAAGTGCCTGCAAAAAGGCATTGGTTGTCGCAATGCACGTCACTTTGTTTTCCTTACAATACCTTGCAATAGTTTCTGAGCTTCCAAGATTTTCCTTCGAAATCATGCACACTGTGCCTCCGTACGCAAGAGGCACAAATATTTCATATACAGAGGCATCAAATACATAATTGGCCATCTGTAGTATTACATCTGTCGTATCACCGAAAAATTCCCTGTTGGACCTTACCATAACAGTAAGGGCCTCATGATCTATCTCAACACCTTTGGGAATTCCCGTTGTTCCCGAAGTATAAATCATATATGCAAGAGTCCCCGCCACATCGCTTTCCGGCCTGGGCACACTATAATCCGCATCTTCCTGACTAATAAGTTCCTCGGTGCAGACATCTATGATACGTAAATCTGCTTCATTAAAAAGCTCTGATCTATCCTGTGTTCCCGGGTTTATACTCCGAAGTACAGCCACAGGTTCACAGTCGGAAAGAATAAAGCTTATACGATCATCCGGATATTCGGGATCCAGCGGCACATACGCAGCACCTGCAATAAACGAGGCGATCAGCGCCACTATCATTCCGGGATTCCTGTCGGCATAAACTGCCACGAAACGTTCCTCTCCAAAGCCGAGTTTTGACGCAAGAGTACAGGCTCCTCTCCATAACTGCCCATAACTTAGAGTATTGCCCTCCATTATTACCGCGGCTTTATCCGGATTTTTCTTTACATTCTCATATAACATGTGGATAAAGGTTTCAGAGCCAAACTCCTTACGGGTTCCCGATATATCCGAAAGCATGTAACTTATCTCGCTCTGAGGCACCCTTTCAAGGTCTGATATCTTTATATCCTCGTTTGATATTATCTGAAGGATCAGGTTCTCATATCGTCCAAGAAGCCTGTCTATGTAAGCGCGTTCATATATTGTTTCATCATACTGAATTTCAACGCTGAAACCGTCCTGTTCCTCTATACCTATAGAGAAGGGATAATCAACCTCCTCATGTTCCATACTTATCCTGTATCTGTCATCACTGTCCTCTGCCGGATAATTTTCATAAACATAAAGAGTTTTTATAAGACCGGCGCCCGCCTTCTTTCTGGACATTATCTTATCAAGAGGCGCATTTTCATAAGGCTGCATACTAAGATAATCTTCCTGTCGCCCCTTCATAACGAGGGAAACAGGTGTATCAGCCTCCCATTTAATCCTTGTGGGTATTGTATTAATAAGCATGCCTACAGCGTCTTCGATACCTTTGGCATTTATGTTTCTTCCCGATACCGTCTCTCCAAATACGATATCCTTCATATCATTTTCAAAACCGAGAAGAAGTCCGAAGACCGTTCCGAAAAAGGTGCTTAAGGTAATCGCTCTGTTCTTCGCATATTCCCTTATCTTCTTTTCTTTTTCACCTTTTATGGAAAGTTTCACATAAGCAGCTTCGCCCCCGCCCTCGCTTTCGGCGGATTCTCCGATTCCCGCTCCCTCATTTATTCCGCTGAGATATTCCTCCCACTTGGTGAGAACACTTTCGCTGTCTCTGTCGCCTGTAAGACGCAGATATTCCGCAAACCCAAGTCCCCCGGCAGCTCCTTTTAACGCTTCATTCCTAAGCTCGTCATAGGACTCGTCGCCGCATAATCTGAAATAATAATCCGTAACAGTATCTATAAGTATTCTGAAACTCCATCCGTCAAATATGCAGTGATGGGAAGTTATAAGAAGTTCCTTTAAATCCTTGTCCGCAGAATCCGCATTGAAGGTTACTCTTAGCATCACATCTTCTTCCGGATCAAAGCCTCTGCGTAAATCGTTTGCTGCAATATCCTCGATGCTAAGTCCGCTCATCTCACAGAATTCAGGAGAAGCTGTGCCTTCACTAAGTATTATCTGCCAGAGCTTCTCGTAGCCGTTTATAGCAAAACGTATTCTGAGTGCATCAAAACGAACGGCTGCAAGACTCAGAGCCGCACAAAAAGCGTCCTTATTCCATTCACCCTTAAGAAGGAGCTTATCCTGTAACATATATGCGGCTGTCCCGGGCTCAGCAGCAAGACGGTACAGCATGCCCTTTTGAAGAGGTGTCGGAGTGCCTATTGCCACAATATCTTCAGGAGATAGTGATATGGTAAGCCTGTTCCAGTCTCGCATGCTCATGATATCCGAGACGCAAAGATCAGACGGCGAAATAACTTTTCCCTCGTCAGGTATGCTTTCTATCGAAGATTCAATAAATGATATGTATTTATTTATAAGCTCTTCGATTTTGTCAGCGGAATAGATATTGTCATATACGCACTCAATTTCAAAACCGCTGAAGGCCGCCCTGATATTAACGGATATTGTCCCCGGATCAACATTCTCTGCATCCGATTCACGGCCAGCATATTCATCGGAGTATTCTATTAAAGCTCCGTGGCTGCTGCGAAGGCTTCCAAGATAGTTGAAAACAAATCCGCCGATATCGACCAGATCATCAAATAAAAGGCCGTATCCCAGACCATAATTGGGCACAGCTGCCAGCTCTTCCTTGACCTGAACGATCTGCTCATCCGTGTCTTCAGTAGCGGAAATGAGCATAGGATATACAGCGGTAAACCATCCTACTGTTCTATCGCATCTGATATCCTTCCCCAGCTTCCCTCTGCCGTGACTTTCCATCTGGAATAAAACAGTTCTGTCGTCGTATAAGCCATTGATTGCCCTTACTAATCCTGCCAGCAATATTACAGCAGGGCTCGCCTTATACCTGCTGCCCGAAATCCTTATCAGCTTATCCGATATTTCCTTCCCTACAGACGCAGTTATATAGCCAGATCCATTTGTCTGTGATCCGTCATTTTTCAAGAAGTTACTAAGAAGTTCTTTGTAACCCTCTCTGTATTCACTTATTCTTTCATGTATCCTGCCCCAGTAATTTTTCTCCGGGATGAAGCCCTGAGATTTGCTGTACATTGCCAGCTCCTCAGACCATTCACCAAATGACACTGTCATAGGAGGCAGAACATCTCCGCTTTTTGCACCGTAAAGTGAATTAAGATCCTGCGCTATAATCTCCCATGATACCTCATCAATTACATAGTGATGGAAGGTAAGGAATAACCTGTCACCTGCCTTTTCTCTGAAAAGAGCAGCATTCATAATCCTTCCGCTCTCAGGATCAATCGAAGCATTTAAGTCATTCATTACCTTTATTCTTTCCTGTTCATCGAGATCACTGTATACGGGAAGGTCTATCCTGCTAACTTCTTCCTTTTCACGAATCCTTATTGTGCCGTCCTTTTCCAGTGCCATCCTGAGCATACCGTGATACCGGACAAGAGCATTAAGAGCCTGTTCAAGCGACGCAGCATCAGCACTTTCTTTGATAGTGAAAACTGCTGCCTGATCGTAGTACGACGGATTGCTCATCTTTGCCATATTGAACATGCGCATTACAGGAGTAGGGATAACCTTTTCAAATTCCTTGTACTTCTTCTCCTCTTCCTTCTTAATATACGCACTAAGTCCGCGCACCGTCTGGCTTCTTAAAATATCTGCCGCATCAACGTTGTAACCCTTCTTACGAAGAAGCGATACAATCATTATTGCTTTTATGGAATCACCGCCGTATGAAAGAAATTCATCGGTGACACCCATATTCTTTATATCCAGAACTTCCTCAAACGCCTCAAGGAGGTCCCGTTCTTCCTGCGTTGCCGGAAGGACTCGACTACTTGCATTTTTAAATTCTTCCCGATAATCTTGGGGATCCGGGAGCCTTCTTCTGTCAATCTTGCCGTTTATGGTGAGTTTAAACTCCTTAACGGGAATGATCACAGAAGGAATCATATAAGCCGGAAGGCGCTTTTCAAGCTGTTTTCTTATATTCCGGATTTCCTCATCTGAATTTTCTGCGTTCTGTAAAATGCAATATCCAAGTAGCTGTCTCTCGCCTTTTTCATTCTTGCGAATTATAACTACAGCGTCATTAACTTCGGGGAGCGAACGCATAGCTGCTTCTATTTCGCCTGTCTCAATTCTGTAGCCCCTTATCTTGACCTGGTCGTCAATGCGGCTTATAAACTCGATATTGCCATCCTTAAGCACCCTTACAAGGTCACCGGTCCTGTACATTCTGCCCTCACCAAAGGGATTATTTACATACTTCTCTTTAGTGAGTTCCGGTCTGTTGTGATATCCTCTGGTCACCTGCCTTCCGGATATGCAAAGCTCACCCTGCACACCGATTCCGCAAATACTGTCTCCTCTAAGGACATACGTCCTTGTTCCCGGGATAGCCCTTCCGATTGGAACATTTTCCTTTTCACCACGAGCTTCAAACAGTATTCTGCCCTTGTCCGCAAACTTAAAGCTCGTTGCATTTACTGTTGTCTCAGTGGGGCCATAGGTATTAAATACCGTCCTGTTCTTGCTCCATGCCGTAAGAAGCGATTTATCCGGTGCCTCACCTCCGACATCAAGGAGTCGCAATTTCGGTAGTCTCTCAGGATCCATAAGTCGTAAAAATCCCGGAGTGAGAGATGCAACGGTAACGCCCTTGCCCTCGCAGTATTCAGAGAGTCTTTCCGGATCCCTGACAATATTCTCAGGGATGGTACAAAGACATCCGCCCACGGTAAGTATATGAAAAATGTCCCACACTGACTGATCAAATACAAAATTTGCGAACTGAAGAACAGTGTCGTTGCAGTCAAGCTCATAAATATTCTTATATGCATCAAGAAGTGACGACAGCTGTGCATGCTCTACAACAACGCCCTTTGGCTCCCCGGTTGATCCTGATGTATATATCATGTAGACATTTCGGTTCGGCATTACCCTTGGAAGCCTGCAGTTTTCATCAGCATTCTCTTCAGTTCCGGTACCAAACTCTTTTTCCGATAACCTGATGACAGGCAGCTTATTCAAATTCTCTTCTATGTCATCGCAAATGTCCGAATCCGCATCGCATACCAGCACAAGATCAGCTCCCGAATCCTTTAGCATAAAGCTAATACGCTCATTTGGATATTCGGGTGATATCGGCACATATCCCGCACCTGAGCGCAGTATTCCAAAGATTGCCGCAACCATCGAAAAGCCGCGTCCCGCTATAAGGCCAACCCAGCGCTCCTTACTCTCCGTATCATTTTCAAGAGAGCCATATTCCTTCAAAAGTCTCCCGGCGATTCTGCCCGAAACCTCCCACAGCTGTTTATAGGTCATAACTGATTCGCCATATACAACCGCTTTCTTATCGGGATGCTCCTTTGCCTGCTGCCCCACTCTGTCTATGACAGTGTCCGATAAAAATACCTCATCGTTCCCGGCGCCATAATTCATAATAAGAGGCTTCTCTTCCTCACCCAGCATGGAAACAGCACTTAGTGATTCCTCCTCTTTTCCTACACACGCTTTAAGAAGAGTATTAAAATGTCTGCTCATCCATCTGATGCTTTCCTCATCAAACAGATTCCTGTCATACTCGAAAACAAAATAGTATGAGTCCTTTTCTATTCCGCCTTCAAGTGTGAGGTCGTACATCGGCATCTCATCATAGGGCCAGTACATTTTCGAAGGTCGTCCGTCCATGTCAGGCAGCGCACTGTCAAAATCACGCATCACAAAAAAGACATCAAATAACTGGTGCCCGTGTGCAGTGCGCCTTGTGCCTCCAAGCTTTTCATAACCGGCTGATATATCCTCCAGTGAAGCCTGCCTGTTATCCAGCATGAAAAGTACCTTATCCCTGACACTGTCAAGGAGCTGTGAAAAGGTCATACCTTCCTTTACGTTCATGGCTATCGGCAATGTATTTGCGAACATTCCCTGAAGTTTTACCGTGCCTTGCTGCTGCCTTCCATCCACTGCCGTTCCGAGAATAAGCCTTTTCTTTCCTGTATACTTATGGAGCATAACCGCGAAAACCGTGACAAAAAACATGTAGTGCGTAACTCCGAGATCCCTGCAGTTTTTCCCGATTTCCTGCGATAGTCCATCACCGAGTTCAAGCTTTACATGCCCTGCCTTTGCCTTTTCGGACTCATTAAACACTCCATCATAGGGAAGCCTTAATTCTCTGCTATCGGCATGATCTGCCAAAAGTCCTGTCCATTCGTCTATACAATGCTTATATGCATCAGATGACATCCATTCACGCTCCCACGAAGCGTATTCCTTCTGGTGAATAGCTGTATCTTCAAGCGCTTCTCCGTTATAGAGAGCAGCGAATTCCTGTCCAAACATAGCCATTCCGGTACCATCATTTATGATGTGATGCCAGTAGAATGTAAGTCCCTTATCTCCAATACTCCACATAAAAAGCGGAGCATCTTCAAGTTCAAAACATGCGGGAGCTTCCTCTGTATATGCCTTTTCTACAGCTTCCGTTATCCACTTGCTGTCAGCAGGCTGAATTCTCTGAACTATATCAGAGCCCTGCATATAAAATGAAGTTCTAAGGCTCTCATGACGTTCAAAAAGCTTATAAAGCACCGCTTCGGTTCTTCCTTTATCAGGCCTTTTTTCAGTCATTACAGACATGCTAAGAAGATACGTGGGATCGTTATCATCAAGGAGCTTTTGGGCTGTATATATTCTCTCCTGCGCTTTACTTACAGGATAATAATCCTGCTCCGGCAGAAGTTTTTCATCGATAGGTCTAAAGCCCGAATCCGTATCTTCCAGACTCCTTTTTTCAATAAGGTTAGCAAGCTCGGAAACAATAGAATTCTCCATGATATCCCGCGTGCTTAATCTGCATGAAAAATGTTTTTCGATTTCAAACAGGAGCCTTGCAGCAAGAAGTGAGTCGCCGCCTATCCGCATAAAATCGTCGTTTCTTCCGACTTTCGTAATGCCAAGAAGCGCTTCATAAATTTGTGTCAGTTCCTTCTCCGTATCATTCGCCGGTGCTTCATATTCAGCCTTGTTAAGGTCAAAATCCGGCACCTCAAGCTTTTCATAATCCACCTTTCCGTTTGTATTAAGAGGAATACTGTCTATTCGTATAAAAAAGGACGGAACCATATAAGAAGGCTTAAACCTGCGCACATAATCCTCAAGCTCATTGGTATCAAGTTCTGAATCCGCAAGATAATAAGCGGCTATAACTCTCTGTCCTCCTACCTCGGGAGTCGAGATAACCACATCATCAATTCCGTCATAGCCTCTTAAGAGTTCCTCTATCTCTGCAGGCTCTATTCTTATTCCGCGTATCTTGACCTGTCTGTCGGCTCTTCCCATGAATTCGAAGATTCCGTCTTCATGTCTTATGACAAGATCTCCTGAGTGATACATCCTTTTATATTCGGGATCATCAGAAAAAGGATTGTCCGTAAATGACTTCTCTGTGAGCTCCGGACGATTTAAATATCCAAGTGCAACATGGGGACCTGCTATGCAAAGTTCGCCTATCTCTCCCGGTCCTTTCTCCTGTCCGTCCTCATCCACCACATATAATCTGACTTCGTCAACTGCTCTTCCTATGGGAGCCTTACCCGGATATCCCTTATCTATAGGAAAAATAGTCGTATACAGTGTGCACTCAGCCGGGCCGTAATCGTTAGTCAGTGTGTATCCGGTCGGAGGAGCCACTGATACAAGTGCTTCTCCGCCAACTGTCAGATGACGAAGACAGTGGTTTGAAACAGTCATTGCAAACTGTCTTCCAAGCTGCGTTGTCATGGTAAGATGAGTGATTTTATGCTTTTCAAGAAAGCTGTTGAGCTCACCTAAATCTGTTCTTATCTCTTCGGGAATGATATAGATTGAAGCACCTGAAGTAAGCGGAAGCAAAAGTTCCACTATCGCAAGATCAAAGACAAAACTCGGATGCTGTGCCATACGGCAGCTATCATCCACTTCATAATATTTCAGATGCCATTTGCAGGCAGAATATATATTGCCATGTGTCAGGACGATACCCTTGGGCACACCGGTGGTACCTGATGTGTACAGTATTACAAAGCGGTCATCGCCGTTTACGTTTTCCCAAATAACTTCGGATGTATCCGGCAGCTTAGGGATATCCTCCATATAGAGTATTGTGCGCTGTTTTCCGCCTTCACACGCAAACGTTATCAGATGTTCAAGCCCTTTTGAAACTATAACGACAGGTGCATCCGCATCCTCTATCATAAAGCGCAGACGCTCTTCGGGGTAAGAGGGATCCAGTGGCTGATACGCTGCTCCCGCGCGAAGTATCCCAAGCGGAGCAATAGTCATATATTCGCAGCGGGGCACAAGAACGGAAATGACATCCCCCTTTACTATCCCCTGTTTCTTTAAAAAGGCTGCCAGTTTTCCGCTAAGCTTATCAAGCTCACCGTAGGTATATTTATTTTCCCCACAATAAAGCGCAGGCATATTTTCATATGCCCTTGCAGACTCCGCTATCAGCGGCAATATGGATTTTATTTCATAAGGTCTGACCGGTTCGTGCATCATCCATGTTCCCCATCACTTTTTATCATCTCTGTAGATATAGTCCACCAGCTGAAGGTTGCTAAATGAAATGTCAAAATCTACTTTCTGCGCCGTTGTATAATTCACTCCTATCTTCGGCGTAGTTTCACAAACCATATCCAATTGATCAAAGGGTACCCCCTCCTCGGCATATCTTCGAATCTGCTGTACCACATGATTTGCCGACTCACTGCAATCAGTCATGGTAATTCCGAAAAGGACACCGTTGACAACAGGCATAAGCTCATCCTGAGCCATGGTTTTAATCTTTTTCGGAATAATACAGTCATCAAGAAGCTCCTGCATTTTTTCCTCGTACTCAATGGAGGATATCGTAACAAGCAGACAGTCTATGCCTTTATCAGCGAGCTTCCTGTAGGCCTGTTTTAATTCATCATAATATCTTTCATAATCATCATCCGTAACAGGCTCATCCACATTTTCATATACAACCTCGAAGCCGTATTCCTTTGCCTTTGCTTCTATCGTCGGGATTCCTGAATAGATATATGCATCCCGGGAATCCTCATATACAACTCCAAGCTTTTTAAACCCAATGAATTTGTAGCCGGCATCCAACTGTCTGATATAAGGCGTAGTATCCATAAGCGCAAATGACCTGTCATCGAACCGCTCCGTCTCGCTTTTTACAATGCCCGACTCAATGGGATCTGCCGCATACATATTTATGAACTTATTCTTTTTCTCGTTATTTTTAAGATAAACACCCGATGCTGTTCCCATCGACAGAATAATATCTACATCATCGCGGTTTGTGACGCTCTTATAATCCTCTTCATTCATATCATCAAGATTGAAAAATGCATCTCTTACAAATACATATTTTGCCCCGGCAACACCGGCATCGCAGATATCGTTCCATAATTTTAATGTATCACCCGATGATAATTTTTCTTCAAAGTTTACGTCCTTATACTTCCCGGCAAAAGATTCATCAACGCTTCCTTCAGCGGTGAATTCAAGGGCTATATCCAAAAGGAGCTGGGTAAATGATCCGTATTCCTCGCTCTCAACATATCCGAATCTGATGGGTGTGCCGGGAGTTACATTTTCCGAAGCATTCGCTTCGCGCACCTTAGTAAGGGAGGAGATGATCAAAATACAAATAATGCAGATAGTTGCAGTCAGTTTATTTCTTGTTTTCATTATCTGCCACCTCCTTCGCTCTATTATCCTTGCTTTTAAAATAGAGTATTGCCGCTCCGTAAACTACCAGGCCGATTACCAGAGCTACCACGATAATTCCGGTAGCATTAGCAGCGCCTTTGTTAAGACGCGAGGTTATTGCAATAGGTCCTATTCCTATCGCGATCTTACCAAACACCATCTGAAGAAGTGTACTCTGCTCCGTGACGGTTCCTTCAACATGATCCAGTCCCGAATCGATTACAACCATACCGAAGCAGTCCCACAGGCTTGTAAAAATGATAGCCAGTATCGCAGCCCAGATACTTGATGTTAATACAAAAAGACCAATGCTCAGGGTCTGAAACAGCATATAAAGAAACATCGCCGGCCTTGTACGCATCCTTTTCGTAACCCATTCCGAAATCGGATCTGTAAGGTATGCGATTATCATGAAATTGACCATCAGGAGTCCCGCCACCATTGAATTGGAAAAATTCATCTCATCTCCGAACAGCGGGAATGTATACTCCACAAACAGCGAAGCCATGTACAAAGGAATAACTACAAAGATCATGAATATGCTGACCTGAGGGATTCTGAGTTCCTTTACAGCTTCGAAAAATGAAATTCCCTTCTCGTTTTCCTGCTTTTCAGGGAAATGAGCGATGAATATAAGAAACAGACACAGACATCCGATAGCCGCACCTACCAGGAATACAACTGCATAGGATGCCACATCCGCTATAAGTCCGCCTATTACCACACCGCAGCATACACCGAGATTAATTGCCGCCATGTATTCCACGAGAAGTCTGTTATGCATCTCCTGATTTTTCTGGGATGCCGCATAGAGCCTTATGGCATTTACAATTATGCCGTCGCAAAAACCGAATATAAATCTGGATACGATAAGGAAAGGCAGATTAGGTGAAAAGGCGCACAATATATATCCGAGGATTCCGGCTACTATTCCGGCAATCAGCGTCTTCTTCATACCGAATCTGTTTATCAGAGTGCCGCAGCCAAACAGGCCGATTAGCACCGCAACCGAGAACATGGTATTGGGCATTCCGCCTAAAAAGGACATGGACTCGGGCAGATTCATCGCATCAAACATTTTATTACTGAACACCGAGAAAAAGCCGCTGTCCAGTGCAAAGGCAATACCTTCTGCAAAGACAAACAGACGAAAGCCCGGGATATAGAGCTCTTTTTCCCGGCGGCTATCCCTGTATTCGATGTGATTGGTAAGGAACTTTATTGTCTCCAAACTCATAAAGATTGCTATAAGAATCAATATGATAATATCTATGGCATTGTTAATTTTTTTTCTGTTTATATAATCAATGCTGTAATTACAATTAAGGTTAATTCCATCCTTGTTCTGAACATCAATATTTATACATTTATTCTCGTCGCCATCACTCCCGGCTTCCGTCATTATCTCCATACTTGATATTTCCGGAATGTTCAGTGACAGGTCCTCAAGGTATTCCTCAAGTCCTGTGAATTCATCATAATCTACGCCCTTGTTGATGACCTCGTTTATATCATTTTCCACCGAGCGCGCTGTCATTATCGCTATCTTATCCAGGGAAGTATCGAAAGCAGAACTCACCTTCATCATCGAAAATGTGCCAAGCAGACACTGGGATGCAACAAGTATTACGATAGCCGTAATGCGCATCCGCTTTACGGTAAGTTCCTCTCCTCCCAGGATGAAACAGGAGGCGAAAGCCGCTATGATTACTGTAAGCATGACAGCTAAGCTTACCCTTGCTATGTATTCCAGATATTCTCTCGTAGCAGCTTCTACTGATTCCTTATCAAACTTAAGAATCATCTCACCGCCATCGAAATCCACAAAAGCGTACAAACCATCAGACCTGATAACGTATTCCTCATCCGGAGTAGTTCTTCTTACCGGCTCATCAATGTCACCGATTGCCTCTACTCTCTCCCTTTTGCTGTCAGTGACCTCCACACCGATAATGTCTGTAGACAACGCGGCTATGCCCTCCATGATGTCCGTAAGACCATAGAACTTATTGATCGGTTTTCCAAAGCTCAGCGCATAGTTCATCTTCCTCACGGCACTTGTCGTATTAAGGACTCCGGAATGGACCACCGTGTCAGCCTGCAATTTGCGGTATGACATGGTATTCAGGGCAGCGGAAAAAAGCGTCATTACGACACCCAGGAGAATCATTGTAAGAATTACGCGATTTCTCTTTATCTTCATAATGTCTGTCCTTATCTGTTATAGATATACCGCTTTAGCATTTCCTTATTTTTTCCGACTATGCGTTTATTGACTTTGTTTTTTTCATCCAGTTCCGTGCTGAGCTGATTTATATGGCTCTGCATCAGCATCATCGTGCTCGCCATGCTCTTCATCATCTGCAGGATATTCACATGGTTTTCACGGATGAACTCATCTATCTTATCCTCTGTCACTCTGTATATGATGATGTCCGAATAGGCAATTACCGTATACGGAGACTTCTCGTGAAGCAGCAGTCCGAATTCCCCAAAGCAGGCACCTTTCCCAAGGAGTCCAAGAAGTGTCTCATTCTCCGTGCCATGTGCCAGATACACCTCGGCATTCCCTTTTAGTATCTTGAACATGTCCTTGCTGTCTTCTCCCTCACGAAGGATTATTTCGTCGGGATGAAAAGTTAAGATGCTATTGTTATCCACTAGCTTTCCCTTTCTGCGCCGGGGCAAATGGTTTCTGCACCGGGCAGAATGTTTTCTTTGCCGGGCAGAATGCTGAAAAAGTAAATACAGAAGCAAAATAGCACTTTTGGTACCCTTTTGGGGCGGATTTTCCTGCTTTTTCATTACCTGTTGTAAATGAGCGCTCATTTTTGCCAGTTTGGTACCCCTATTTTCTCAAATCATGGGTACCAAAACCGAAAAAATCCACTTATATTTACTTTTTATTACTTTTATCCATTAATTTTACCATTTTCCATACAATGATTATCTAAAATAAGTATAAAAATATTCTCATGTAAAACAGTGTATAAATGATAGAATCTGACATTGTACCGGTTAAAGAGTCTCGTTATACTATTAGATATGGATAAGTACGCAGAAATAATTAATCATGAAAAACCGATCTCGAAGAAACATCCCCCTATGCCCCTCCAAAACAGGGCTGCACAGTTCATGCCCTTTGCTGCTCTTGTGGGTTATGATGACGAGGTGTCAGAAGCGGGAAGATTTACCCGCGAGAAGATCGAGCTGACTGAAGAAAAACAGTCAGAACTAAATGAAAAGCTCACGGAAATGATTAATTCCCATGAGCCCGGTGATACATTATCTGCGACTGTGACATATTTTGTTCCCGATGGATTAAAAGATGGTGGGGAATATGTCACGAAACAGGTTAATATTGGAAAAATCGATACCTTCAAAAGGTGTCTCGTACTGGATGATAAGTCCGTAATTCTGATAGAGGATATTATATCTATTGAGTAAGACTCTTTGTTCTTCCCCAAAATATTATAATTGCGGTCGCATTTTGTGACCACAAATGCAGGTTTCCTATATCAATCCTAATCTATTTTGTATTTTAACAATGAGAAATCTGGTAATCCTTCTTCCTACATATGCTAAAGCATAGCTACTTTTTCTTTTTCCTAAAAATAGACACAATGCTCAATACACCCAGTGCAAAGAATATCAGTGCAAAAATCGCTGAATATTGCACGCCACTATTTAAGGCTGATGACGAAAGCAAAAAGCATACGACTGCTGCTATGACTTTCGTCCATAAATCTGTACCATTGGAATTGCTTCGTACATTTACATCAACACCACCCGGTGCTTTATGTCCTCTGACATAATATGGACACTGCGTATACCTTCCGTATCCTTTGAGCACTCTTCCTCCACATCTTGCAGCCTCCTCCGTATTAGTAGGCATATGATATCCAGTAGTTCCTCCGTTAGTTTGAGGTCTTTTGGGGCTATAGCACCACGCTTCATATTGAGTCCATCCACCACCCTTGCCATATGAAGTCATCTTGGCACATGGACAAACCTTATAATGAGTCCCATCATAATTCCCTCTTCCTCTCGCCATACATTATCACTCCTTTAGCTTATATCAGTTCCTGTAATAAGTTCGTTCCATAGCAATGGTTTCTGGTTCCAGGAATCCCCTAAAACACTTTTTTCAGTATCCGACCACTCATTTGCATCCAATCCATCAAGCACAATAACACGGTCTGCCATCTCTTCATATTCGACCATATCATCATCCGTTACCCATTCTTTGGGTGATACAATAAGCAGTTTAGCTTTTTCCCCATCTACTTCAGGTTGCCAGACATCATGTAATGGTTCTGCTGCCATCATGTAAAATTCGCATGCAGGTGAATGCTGACCATGATACACAGTAAGAATCCCGCTTTCATAGATGCTTACATCATCACACCACGAAAGCCCCATAAATGTTTTAAATACTACTTTATCATCCTCACAAAATACCTGATATAAAGTTCCTTCTGTCGTTGCACATTGATTCAAAATGTATAAAATGCTTTTACCATCATGCTCCATCATGCAATAGAAGCATCCAAAATCTGATGGGATTTCTATAGAGTTATCATCCTGTTGTTCAATTCCCCCTTGATTATTTAAATACTTAGGCGTTTGCGAAACGCCAAAAGCCGCATAAATACGGCATTTTTCTAGCAATAAAAATGAATAACCCCTCACCGGATATGGTACAATAGAATTG
>NZ_ATVV01000038.1:0-30374 GCF_000420905.1 Butyrivibrio sp. AD3002
GCCTATCCCGGTGTTCTTCGCGGAACTGAGGAATGGGATAATACCTATAAAATCAGGACCACTGTTGAGCGAGAAATCAATCACATGAAGGATAACTTTTGCTTAGCAAATCGTCGTACACGAAACGAGAAAACTCTGCATGCTGACTTGATACTTGCTGGTATCACACAGCTTATCTCCGTTGTGCTTGCCGACAAGATTCATCATCATGAATACATCAGAAGCCTTAAGCCTCTTATAGCATAGGACTTACCAACTTAATAATGTTTTAGCTTTATTCAAGTGCGCCTAAAACCAGATTTTTTCTAAGTTAAATTGCATGGCTTTCAAAAAATACATTCCGTAATGCTTATGTTAAAGTTGCGCATATACTTTTACTGAGTTTCGCAATTACCTATTTGGCTATAAGAGAATTGCTATGATGCAGACTACTTATAACACTAAACTTTTCTTATTTTTCAATGTAAAATTATACATCCACATTTTAGTCAGCGCCAGTGCGAAAAACATTTTTAGGATTAAAAAATGTTTTTAATTTCAAAGGGTTAACTTTACCTGAAGTAGTGCTATATAATCTATTATAAGAGGCTAATCGTGTATCCGTTTGAGTTATGGATGAGATTATATCCGGAAGAGGGAGTTAAAAAATCGAAGAAAGAGGGAACGTTAAATGGACGAACAAACAAATGTATGAAAACGGATGCAAACTATATGTGGATACTTTTAAGGAAAATCCCTTATTTGCAGCAATAGCTGAGGGACACCTGGACGTTGTAAAGTATCTGGTGGAGAAGACATTTATGCTTTTTCCATAAAATACGAGCCTGAGCTTACAACGTTTATTGATATACTTGCAAATACATATTCCAAGGTTAATGAATGCCTTGAAAATGGTTCGGGGAGATTCGGGTTCAATGATTACAAATATAACGAAGAAGATTGGGAGATATGGGAAGAACTCGAAGAGTTGTCGAACGATCTGGTAACACATTGAATCTCAATGTCTATGTGAGAGAGGGTATGTCCGATGAAGAGGAGCTGGAAATATTCAAAAAGCTTAATGATGAGCAGGCTGTTAAGGAATATGAAAAATTCCTTTTTGGATAAGGAGACGGCTTGAATTCTATGAATAAAAGCCGCCGCAATATCTTACATTAAGATTATTACTCACACTCCGCAAAGGTGAGTGCGGTCTCGCTCATGTCGTCGAGCTTTAGGCAGATGACTCCGCACTCGTTGTCGGCAAGGAGACTGTGGCCTCTGTAGGCGCAGCCGCCATCAATCAGGGTGATATTTTTTTCGTGGTGAGCGCTAAAGCCGGAGCCTATACCTGCAATTCGCTGAACCGGAACGTGACCGATGATGAACTGCCAGTCGTTTTCTGTATAGTTGGAGACGGGAACGAAAATGTCCGGGCGGTAAGGTGTCATCCAGACAATGTTCCACACTACGGGGTAATCGATTTCCCTAAAAGGAACATCAATATATCCCACATTGTAATAGGAGTGAGTCAGGCAAAAGGTCTTGTCGCTGACCTCAACTAAAGTTGTGAGAACACGGCTGTTTAGCCATTCGAGAAGGGATTGCCGTTCTTCTGTCGGCAATCCTTTATATTGCTCAAAAGTAATTTCTCCGCCATTTGAGAATAACCATAAGGCGGCATCTTTTCCCGGAAAATTGTCAGTAGAGCCATCGGGGGCGACTGCGTTCAGCATCATGAATTCATGGTTGCCGATAAGAAGTTCCATATTCGGCGCATCCTTGATGGTCTGCAGCAGCTTAATTCCGTCGGGGCCTCTGTCTATGGCATCGCCAAGCACGTACATGAAGTCATCCTCTGAAAACCGGATCTTTTCCAGAAGCTTTTGAAAAATGTGATATTGTCCGTGAAGGTCTGAGACAGTATAGGTTGCCATAAATTCTCCTGTGATTTAATAACATACAATTCATATAACATAATACCATTAACTTGGCAGGTATGCTTTGCATTTTTTGTGATATTCTTAATTTATGAAAAAAAGGAACGGAAAAAGGTATGGGCAAAAATATTGTTAGTCTAACGCATATTTCAGAAGTTTTTCTATATGAATATTATGTCCTCGGGGATAACGAATATGAGCTCGCCGCGGAGGATACGGCGGCGCCGCACAAGGAGCGGGCCAGAGAGCTTGCGCAGGAAGGTGATTATAAGAAGGCGCAGCAGGAGTGGGTTCTGGCGCACTTTGAAAACCCGGTGGATATGGAAGCAATTTTGTGGATAATTCAGTGCTGCAAGCAGCTTGGAGATACCGAGGGCGAGTATTCGTACACGACGGATTCCTACAATTTCTGCTGCACGAGGGCAGAGCTGGCGGCTTATTACAGGAACCTTGGCTGGTATTATCTTGAAAAATACTTGCCGGACGTCTCGGCTGCCTGCTACCTTTACAGCAACTATTTTGATAAGACGGAACAAGCCGATGCGGAGATAGCATTTCTTGAGAAAGCTGTAGGAAAGCCGGTAGGGGATAAGAGTCTTGAGGAGATTCAGCAGCTTTTGAAGGACAACAATATCCCGACGGAGGCGAATCCCATTACGCTTGCGCTTTTATATAAAGCGGCCGAAGAGGCGATGGGCGCAGGAAGAGAAGAGCAGGCGATCGACTGTTATAGGATGGTCTATGACCTGACCGGCGATGAAGAGGTTGGGAAAATCCTGAATAATTTAGCTTAAGGAGCATAGGAGGGGATATGCCTTTTAAGATAATTCGTGATGATATAACTAAGATAAAAGCAGATGCGATAGTGAACACCGCAAATCCTGACGTTGCAATCGGAGATGGCGTTGACTATGCGATTTATGAGGCAGCAGGCAGGGATGCGCTTCTTGCGGAGAGGGAGAAAATCGGAGTCCTGGAGCCCGGTGAAGTGGGAGTGACGCCTGCTTTCAATCTTAATGCGAAGTACATCATTCATGTCAGCAGTCCCTGGTGGGAAGGCGGAGATGAGGGAGAACCGGAGCTTTTAAGAAAGTGCTATGATAAGTCACTTCTTGAGGCGGCTGAGAGAGGCTGCAACTCTATAGCATATCCGCTTCTTGCTACGGGGTCCTACAGATTTCCTAAGGAACTTGGGATTAAAATTGCTACCGATGCGTTCAAGGATTTCCTGGAAGAACATGAGATGGAAATAACTCTCGTGGTTTTCGGGGAAGAGGCGTATCGAATCTCGGGAGAGCTATTTGAGGATGTCGACAGCTTTATAAGCGACAGATATGTGGAGGAAGCCGAGAGCGATGAGTATGCCCGCGACTGGAAAATTGAGGCAATCTATACACAGGGTAGTTCTTTCGCGGATGAAGATTTTTCCGAGGAGGAATCTGATGAAGACCTCTATATAGATGATTCCGATGAAGAGTCAATCGATGAAATTATAATCAAAGAGGAATTACCGAAAAAAGACGATAATATTAATCCTATTAAGAAACTCGGCAGCATCTTCAAGAAATCCGATATGGCTGGAGCATCAAAGCTGTCTGCACCTGCGGCGCAGGCGATGCAGATGTCTAGCGAAGCTGCTATGCCGATGATGAGTCTGGAGGATACTTTAAAGAGTATGTACAAGGATTCCTTCGGGGAGCACCTCCAGCAGCTGATAAATAAGAAGGGCCTCAAGAATTCGGAAGTCTACGCTGCGGCCAACATGTCCAAGCAGTATTTTTCAAAGCTTCTTAAGGACAAGGTAAATCCCTCCAAGGAGAAGATGCTAGCACTTGCGGTCGGTCTTCATCTCAACATGGACGAGACCGTGGATTTCCTTCGACTCGCCGGCTACGCGATGTCTCCGATATCACAGACAGACGCAGTGGTGGAGTACTTCATCCGCAAACAAGAATACAACGTAATGCGAATCGACATAGTCCTCTACGAGTACGGCCTCGATCCGCTCTCCTGATCGAAGACAAAATTCCGCGCACCCGGTGGGCAGGCCCCTTGGATGCGCGGAATTTTTTCATGGTCGCCTTCGGGTTGACCATTTTTTTTTGTCCGAAGGTATTATGTGGTTACAAGAACAGAAAACCAGTAATACAAACGGAGGTAAAGATTATGAGTAAAGGATTAACAGAAATAGTTTATATCTTGGATAGAAGCGGATCGATGTCAGGGCTTGAGGCAGATACAATAGGCGGGTTCAATTCCATGATGGATAAGCAGAAGAAGACCGGGGAGAAGGCGCTGGTTTCTACAGTACTTTTTGATGATGATTGCGAGGTCCTTCATGACAGAATTCCGATCGACCACATAAAGAAGATGACCGAGAAGCAGTACTACGTTCGCGGATGCACAGCTCTTCTCGATGCAGTGGGCGGAGCGATTCATCACATAGCAACCATTCATAAGTATGCGAGAAAAGAGGACAGACCCGAAAAGACTATTTTCATAATCACAACAGACGGAATGGAGAATGCCAGCAGAAAGTACTCCTACAGCAAGGTTAAGAAGATGATTAAGCAGGAGCAGGAGAAATATGGCTGGGAGTTCATTTTCATCGGAGCAAATATCGATGCTTATGCGGAGGCTGACCGCTTTGGAATCAGGAGAGACAGGACCGCCAATTATGTATGCGACGAGATGGGTACAGCGACAGTATTTGCCGGAGTATCCAAGGCTGTAAGCGCGGTTATGATGGCAGAGGATGACTGCGATATGGAATGCTGCCTTGCTCAGAGCGGTTGGAATGAAGAGATAGACAGGGATTATAAGAAGCGCGGAAGAAAATAATCAGGAAGAAAAATCCCTTTTCACACACAAAAAACTCCAAAAAGGAAAAATATGAAATAATTTTTTGCATTATTTTGAATTTATCTGAAGACATTTGTGGATTATATTCGTTATATAAACAAATGAACAGTTTGGTTTCTGATTCGTAATCAGGAGAAAGGTTGAAAATCATGGGTGGAAAGAGATTATATAAGAGTAACAATCGTAAGATCTGTGGCGTATGCGGCGGCCTTGCAGAGTACTTTGGAATTGATCCTTTTATAGTAAGACTTATCTGGGGCGTTCTCGCATTTGCCTGGGGAACCAGCATTGCAGTTTATATCATACTTGCTTTCATAATGAGCGATGCTCCTGATTACATTGAAGACGGTCATATAAATTTTGAAAACAAGAACATTGAAGAGAAGACCTATGTCAATGCAGAACCGGTCGGTTTCAGAATTAACGACGGAGTTAAGGAAGAAATCTACCGATAATCATAGATGCAAATATATTAAGTTTTGTTAGAGTAGTGCAGAAAGGAGTAACACATGAACATAACACTCGAAGCAATTGAAAAGGTAATGGATCTTACAGGAGTTGAATACAAGACAGCTAAGGAAGCTCTTGAGAAGACAGAAGGCAATGTGGACGAAGCTGTAAAGCTCATCCAGCCTCAGACAAAGGACATCGGTGAGGATGTTAAGAACCTCATGGATAAGCTTAAGAAGACCGTTGAGGAAGGCAATGTTGACAGAATCCAGGTTAAGAAGGATGACGAGATTGTCCTTAGCGTTCCCGTAAACGTAGGAATCATCGGCGGTATCCTCGGACTGGCAGCAGCTCCCTGGGCTCTTATCGCCGGCAGTGTTGCAGCATTCGGTCTTGGCTGCAAGCTTATGGTTGTGAAGAAAGACGGCACAACCAATGAGATCAAGTAAAAACTGAATAGTACCCACTTTTTCCCCGAAGTCTACGGTCGTTTCTGATCGTAATGCTTCGGGGATTTTTTTGTCTTAAAGAGTTTAATGTTTTTTTCCAAAAACTTAATATTGTGGTAATCAAATGAGATTGTTTGCTATTTATTCGACTTATATAATTAATTGTGGGATTTTGCACAGTTTCTTATGCGGAGATAGCAGAGTGGGAGATAATGAGCGGGTTTCAAAAAAGCATAATGTCGTGATCATCATTATCACCGTCGTAAGTATCGGTGCTTTAATGGAGAGTATTCTGCAGGGATGGGAGTTTTGGATGCCACCCCTTATTATTGTCGGGATTATTGCCTGCTGGGCAATACATGTCAGAAGCCATTTGGAGCCCAGGATTCGGGAAAACATTTTCCTGATATATTGCATGCTGGTGATTTTTTATCATGGCGCGCACAGGAGCAGCCTCTATGATGTGATTGCCTTCTCGGTTCTGGTGATGATTACAGCAACTTTGTTAAAGCGCGAAGAATACCTGGTTTTCTTACTGGTGGAGTTCTTTGCTATCATTTTCATGCAGATAATATGGACAGTGGCCTCCGGAGCCGCTGCGTTCAGTTCTCTCGAATTTCACAAAATCCTTCTCCAGTCGCTGTTAGAGGTATGCTGTTACAGAGCTCTAAGAGCTATCCTTAAGTATGAGCGCTTTGTTGAGGATGAGCTTATTCGTAAGAACAACAATGATGAGACCGAGAGTATAGGCCTCGAGGATTTCCTTGTAAACATATCACACGAACTGAGAACCCCTGTAAATGTTATAAACGGTATAACAAGTCTGATGCTTAAAAAGACGAGGAGTGAGGATGTCCTTATCATCAGGGATGCAGGTGTGCGCCTTTCGCTGCAGATCGAGGACATCCAGGATTACAGTGAGATACAAAGAGGGGATTCCAGGCTCGAAGAGGACAGGTATGCCCTGGCCTCTCTCTTGAATGATATAGTTGCCAATTATAATATTCTTGCAAAGAACGATAATATCGAATTTATTATTGATCTTGATCCCAATATGCCAACGCTCCTTCGGGGCGATTCTGTAAAAATTCGAAAAATAATCGATCATCTTCTTGATAACGCCTTTAAATTCACAGCTGCGGGCGGAGTATATCTCAAAATTACAGGAATAAAAAAAGAATACGGAGTTAATCTCATAATCGAGGTATCCGACACAGGCATAGGTATGGTTGAGAAGGATATTGAGAGGATAACCAGAGGACGCTATCAGGTGAACCAGAGCCGCAACAGAAAAGTTGGCGGTATTGGACTGGGGCTTTCCATAGTGTTTGGTTTTACGCGTCTTATGAAGGGGTTTGTCACTATTGAAAGTCAGAGGAAAAAGGGAACCACGGTGCGTGTCAGTATAGCGCAGGAGGTTCTCGATCCGTCGCCCTGCATGAGTGTTGCAGACAAGAGATTTATCAATATTGTTTTCTATTTGATTCCCAATAAATATAAATATCAGGCTGTCAATGAGTTCTACAAGTCGCTCGGAACCAATTTTGCCACGGGGCTGCGGCTTAATCTGTATGCGGTTCCGAACCTCGCCGAAGTTAAGAAGCTCATTGACAAAGGAAAAATTACTCATGTTTTCATAGGGTATGAGGAATATGTCCTTGATCCTGAATACTTTGAGAAAATTGCGCATGAAAACATCACTGTTGCGGTTTCAAAACGCTACGATTTTGAGCGCCCTGATGACAGTGAGATAATCTGGGCAGAAAAACCCGCCAGCGGATATCAGATGCTTCGTGTACTAAACGGGGAGGCCTATTCTTCCAAGCTTCTTCCTGAAGAGGGAAGACCTAAGCTTGACGGGCTTCGCGCGCTTATAGTTGATGACGAACCTATGAACCTGGTTGTTGCCAGCGGACTTTTCAAGGAATACAAGCTTGATATTGAAGTTGCGCACAGCGGAGCAGAAGCTCTTACCATGTATTCGCAGTCTTTCTATGACATCATATTCATGGATCACATGATGCCTGAGATGGATGGAATCGAAGCGATGAAGCAGCTTAGAAGGATTGCAGTACAAAATGGCAAGAATGTATGTGTTATCGCGCTTACGGCAAACGCTATCAGTGGTGCGAGAGAGATGTTCCTGCAGGAAGGCTTTGACGGCTTCATAAGCAAACCGATAAATCTTAATACGTTTGAGCGTGTTATGAACAACCTTTTGAAAAGCGGGACTCTTCAGGGTAAAGGAGGTGCAAGATGAGATTACGCTTCCTTAACCGATTGATACGTCTTTTAAAGAGCCCTGAGCTCGACTTCAGAGAGAGGGTTTTTGTGCTCCTTACCATTGTTACGGAGTTCTTCATTATCCTGGGACTTATAGGGGATATGGTTTTTAATGAGAATATTATTGAGACTATTACCGTAGCCATAGTAGCGGTATTGATTCCTGTCATCACATTTTCGTCAGTAAAACTGAAAAAGATAAAAACAGCAACAAGAATTATTGTCGTGGGACTTGTTCTGATACTCCTTCCTATCCTGTTTTTCTTTGGAGGCGGAGTTACGGGAGGCGGCGTGCAGTGGATAGTCTTTGCTTACCTGTACACCGGTCTTGTAATCAGCGGAAAATGGAGGCCGCTGATGGTCGCAATTTTGACTATTGAGACCTGTCTTTTCTACCTGAACGGATATTTTCGCCCTGAACTTGTCGGCAAACATAATGAGCGTATGTTTTACATTGATTCTCTGATATCGCTGATATTGGTGGGGCTTATCTGCTGTGCCATGGTGTGGTTCGAAGAATGGCTTCTTATGGAGGAAAACAATAAGGCGCGTGATGAGACCAAGAAGGTTGAGGAATTAAACCGCGCGCAGAACCGCTTTTTCTCAAGCATGAGTCATGAGATCAGAACACCCATCAACTCAATCCTTGGTCTTAACGAGATAATCCTTCGTCAGGAGGATGCTTCCTCCGAGATAATAAAGGATGCCGAGAATATCCAGGGGGCGGGCAGAATGCTGCTGGCTCTTGTGAATGATATTCTGGATTTTTCAAAGATAGAAGCCGGAAAGATGGACATAGTTCCCGTCAACTACAGTATGGAAACGATGCTGTCGGAAATCGTGGGAATGATATGGATGCGTGCGGAGGAAAAGGGGCTTGAACTCAAGGTCCAGGTTGATCCTTCGATTCCTGCGGAATACTTCGGCGATGAGATGCGTATCAAACAGATACTCATAAATATCCTGAACAATGCAGTTAAATATACAAAGCAGGGATCCGTGACACTTACGGTGGAGAAGGAGGAAGTAAGGGATAACCAGATACTTCTTGTGTTCTCTGTGACTGATACCGGAATGGGTATTAAGCAGGATGAAATACCCTATCTTTTTGATGCCTTCCACAGAATTGATGAGGAGAAAAACAGCAAGATAGAGGGTACCGGACTTGGCCTTTCAATCGTTAAGCAGCTGGTAGAGTTGATGGGCGGTAGGATAACCGTCAACAGCGTCTATACGCAAGGGTCGACTTTCATGGTTGCTCTGTGGCAGCAGGTGGCAAGGAAAGATGCCATCGGCGATATAAATATCGTGAAGTTTGTGAACAGGCAGAAGGCAGAGAAATATGTTCCCGACTTTACAGCATCCGAAGCGGCAATCCTTATTGTTGATGACAATGAGATGAACCTGGAGGTGGAAAAGAAGCTTCTTACCGATACGCAGATCACTATACATACTGCAATAAGCGGACAGGAAGCTCTGTCAATGACTCTGAATTACAAGTATGATCTGATACTCATGGATCATCTGATGCCTGAGATGGACGGTATTGAATGTCTCCAGCTTATAAGAAATCAGGATAGTGGACTGAATCGCAACGTTCCTGTTATTGTTCTTACGGCAAATGCGGACAGTGAGAACAGAGAACTGTATGATCGAAGTGGTTTCGATGATTATCTGGTAAAACCGGTGACCGGACAGCAGCTTGAGGATATGCTCCTTAGGCATCTTCCCGAGATTAAGATAAACAGAACCGAGGGCAGCAGCAGTACCGGAGCACGGATGAATACTGCAAGCGGTTACAGTAAAAAACTGCCGGTTGCAATTTGCACAAGCTCTATGTGCGACCTTCCGGCGAAGTTTATAAATGAAAAGAATCTGGATATAATTCCGTTTTCTATTATTGCGGACGGAAAGAGTTACCGTGATCGGGTAGAAGCAAGTACCGACGATCTTGTTCACTATATGCAGGAGGATGTGGAATTCAACTCTTCGCCGCCGTCGGTGGAGGAATTTGAGAGCTTCTTCGGACGCGTTATGAAAAAAGCACATCAGATCATATATCTGACGCTTGCTCCGGGCTTTAGCGATGAATACAGAAATGCCAAAACTGCGGCAAGAGCGTATGAAAATGTTATCATTTTTAACTCCGGAAATAACTCATGTGCTCTCGGATTGCTGGTGCTTCTGGCTCAGAGAAGGGCTATGCAGGGAAGACCAACCGATAAAATCCTGGAGGAACTTAAAAAAGCAAGAGATAACATCAGTTGTACCTTTATTACCACCGATGCCGGATTCATGGTGAAGAGAGGCATAATCGGCAGAAATCTTTATGGTGTCATGAGTACCTTCAATTTGAAGCCCGTAATCCGCATCAGGGATAACAGGGTAACCATTTGGCGGCTTTTCATGGGTGAAAAAGAGAGCTGTTATATCAAATACATAGATCATGTTCTGAACAGGTTTGAGAATCCCGATACCGATCTGATTTTTGTAGAGTATATAAATCTCACGGAAGATGAGAAGGAGTTAATAAGGCAGAGAATCCACAAGAGAATTCATTTTGAGCATATCATTTTCCAGAAGGTATGCTCAGTTATGACGCTGAACTGCGGCATGGGAGCAATCGGTTTGTCTTACCTGGAAAGAGGTGAGGCGCCTTATGATCTTAGCATGATGCTCTCGGGGGATGTTGTCGATGACAGTGAAGTTTCGTATGTGAATGATGAATCAATCGGTGATGAAAAAGAAAAAAGTGTTGACGAGAAGTGGTATGAGCATGTACCCGGACTGGAATATGAGAAGGCGCTGGAAGCTGCCGGGTCCAAGGCAACCTTCCTTGCAGTGCTTAAGATGTTCTATGAAGGGATCGACAAGAAAGCCTCTGAGCTTGAGAAATGCTATCTGGCTAAGGATTATGACAATTATATTATTAACGTCAATAACCTGAAAAATTCTGCCAGAACCGTAGGCGCTAAGAAGCTTGGAGAGCTTGCACTTGAGCTTGAAAATGCTGCGAAAGCGGGAGATGTTGATTTTATAAAACAGAATAACGGAAGGCTTCTTACGGATTACAGAGATTATATTAAGTTACTTAAGAGCATCGATGAAATGAAGGATATTTGATGAAAAAGGATAAAGATATCATAAAAAGTGTATACTGGCTCCTATTCGGTTTCATAATGATGCTGATCTTTGTTATGGTGCCCATAAGATCCGATATTTTTACTTCTGGTTATACGGAGCAGCCGATTAATTTTTCGGAAAACTGGAGAATGGGCGGACAAAAGATTGCTCATATTCAGTCTGTTATGGCAGGTGAACACGGCGGAGAAGTTATTTTCGAAAAAGGGCTTCCCTCAAGACTTACCGAGAAGGATTCTCTTTGCTTTGAATCCCAGAATACCAATCTGTCGGTTTTCCTGGATAACGTGGAGATATATAAATTCACCAGTACTTCCAACCTGACAGGTACAAGTACCGGTATTGTTTTTCATGAAGTGGGACTGGGTTCGCTGAACGTGAGGAAAACCATAAAGATTGTGAGTTCGTGCTGCTACGAAGGACAAAAGACCGGCAGAATTATGAATGTATACATATGTCCGCCGTCGGATTATATGCGCCTGATGTTTCATCGTATGCTGGTGCCATGCCTTTTGTGTGTACTTATGATCCTCTTTGGATTGATACAGATACTTGTGTACTTTTCGGTCATTGATAAGAGTACACTTCCCTTCAATATACTTGCTCTTGGAACGACTTCGCTTATAGCGGGAACCTGGCTTTTCATCGATACGAATATCATGCAGCTTCTGACGGGGTCGATTTATGCGTGGCGCGATATGAGTAAGACACTGCCTTTTTGGGTGGGGTATCCCCTGGTTACTTTCTTTAATTCAACCACGGTAAAACAGAGTTCGATTTATCATCATCTAAGCTTCTGGCTTTCAATGATATTTGAGCTGAGTATTATAAGCGCCAGGTATCTTTTTAATCTGGATATGGCCTATTCTTTTTCACTTTTCCTGATTCCATACTTTATTCTGATAATGGGAATCATGGTTATCATAGCCATTGATAATGCGAATTATTGCAGAATTAAAGGAATTGTCGTCAAAATCAGGGATATATATTTTGTGCTTATTCTGCTGCTTGTCTGCGGTCTTGTGGATCTTGTAAGAGATTATACCGCTCAGATTCAGACGGATGTGCAGGGGCTTTATACCAGGGCAGGAATGGTCATTCTGATCGCCTATATGATGTTCAGGTTCCTCAAATGGTGGACGAAGGATCATGCACAGATTCAGAGGGAGCGCTTCATTAACCATGCTCTTCAGTACGCTCTGTCTTCGGATTCTCCCGAGAATAACATAAAGGCAATGCTCGATTTCATGGGAAAAGAGCTTGAAGCAAACAGAATTTTCATTTTTGAAGATCAGAAGACCGGAAAATTCCGCGGCAGCTATGAATGGTGCAGAGAGGGACTTAAGCCTGAATCAATAGAGCTTATCTATTTGCCTTATGACGGCTTTCTGGATAAATTCTATGACACCTATGTGGAGAGCGGGCGAAGGCTCATTGTAAGTGATATACAGCAGGTAAAAGCGTCCGATCCGTACTTTTACGATCTCCTGAAAAACTATAAGGTTGAAAATCTGGTTATAGGTGCGCTGCAGATAAATGGTAAACTCACGGGACTTTGCGGAGTGAGCGGAGCGCCCAGAGAAAAGCTTGTGGATATCGCCGAGATTATCAATCTCATATCCTATTTCCTTGCGCAGCTGATTCTGCAGAGAGAAGAGCAGAAGAGACTGTTCTATTATAATTATAATGATGCTCTGTCGGGTGCGAGAAACCATATGGCGTACAGAAAGTTCATGGAGAGCGGACTGGATATGTCGGCGGCCTTTGGTTATATGCGTGCTGAAATTCTTGGACTTGAAGATATAAACAGAGAAAAGGGGTACGATGCCGGCGACAGAATGGTTATAGACGTTGCCAAAACTCTTATGGAAATCTTCGGAGAAGCAAATGTCTACAGACTTAACGGCAATGTTTTTGTCTGCTTCGGTTTTGAGACAGAGGAGTCCTATTTTGAAAATGATGTTGAATGTGCAAGACGCATGATTGAGAAGAAGGATATAAAGATAACCATGGGGTCTGCGTACTGTGTTAACGGTACAACGGATATGGAAATAATACTTAATCGTGTAGATGAGTTGTTACAGGAGAACAATAATGGTAATCTGGTATGAGGACTAGCTGAGGGGAGAAGCGTGTCATGGAAGAAGCCAGTATTATAAAAAAATTGTCCCGAGTTGGGATTTTAGGGAATGTAGTGCTTGCCGGGTTTAAACTGGTCGCCGGAATTCTGGGTAACTCCGGAGCGATGGTTTCGGATGCGGTACATTCACTGTCAGATGTTTTCGCTACTATTGTCGCATATATCGGAGTGCTTCTGGCCAAGCAGCCGGAGGATGATGAGCATCCCTACGGCCATGAGAGGTTGGAGTGCGTCGCTGCGATGATTCTGGGAGTTATTCTTGCCGGAACGGGTCTGGGAATAGGATACACAGGTCTTCAGAAAATTATTTTAAGGCAGGAACTTGAGGTTCCCACTTTTTTGCCACTTATCGCGGCGGTAGTTTCTATTGTCGTTAAGGAGGCGATGTTCTGGTATACTATGTACTATGCGAAGAAGATGAACTCGGATGCCTTCAAGGCGGATGCATGGCATCACCGCTCGGATGCGCTTTCGTCCATCGGCTCCTTCATAGGTATCGGTCTTGCAAAGCTGGGATTCCCGATCATGGACCCTATTGCGAGTCTGATTATCTGTCTGTTTATCCTGAAGGTCGCTTATGATATTTCAAAGGATGCTCTTGATAAGATGCTGGATACCTCCTGCGGAAAAGAGATGGAGCAGAAACTAAGATTTTTCATAGAGCAGCAACCTGGAGTGGAGCATGTGGATCTGCTTCAGACGAGACAGTTTGGAAACAGAATCTATATTGATCTGGAAATTGCAGTTAAGGGAGAGATCCCGCTGGTGGAGGCGCACGAGATTGCCGAAAAGGTTCACAACAGTGTGGAGCAGAAATTCACCAATGTTAAACATATTATGATACATGTTAATCCGGACACTGATACGTAATATCATCAGTCCGGATTTTACATATAACCGGAAGGAAAGGCATCAAAGAAATGGACTACAGTCAATACGAAACCTATGATTTTGATCATGTGAGTGCGTTCAATATGTCTACGGGGTTCAAGGAGAGAAGCTACAAGATGCACTGGCATTCTTATGGAGAGATTCTTCTAGTAGGTCCCGGGAAGACTAATATTTATAAGGTGGGTAAGAGTACTTATGAGCTTGTCCCGGACGACATTGTGCTGGTATGGCCGATGGAGATGCATGCTATCGTCGATGCCGACAGGGAGAAGGCGCTGGTTATACAGTTTTCAAATTCCTTTATGAATTCGCTCTTCGATCTTCAGAGAATTATGCATATGTATCGCAATCTCCATATTATCTGCGTGGAAGCGCATCCTGAGCTTGCGGCAAAACTGAAGGCTATTACGGAGAAGATGAAGGACATCTTTTTTTCGGATAATCAGGAGAAGGAGATCAGGTGCTGCATGCTGCTCATGGAGTTCATGCTGACTCTCCTAGAGCACAGAAATGAGCTTGCGCCGGAGCTTTCCGAGGAGCCCTATGGTTATGCTGATGACGTTATGCAGCGAATGATGATGGTGACCGATTACATCAGGAATAATCTGACCGCAGATGATTTGTCCCAGGGAAGTATGGCTGAGATGGCAGGCATCAGTAAGGATTATTTTTCAAGGATATTCAAAAATGCTACGGGGATGAATTACAGTAAGTGGCTTAATATGATAAGGCTTGAGAAGGCATCGGAGCTCCTTACGGAGGAGGGCAGAACTCTGACGGAGATAGCGATGCTCTCGGGATTCCAGAGTATTCCCAGTTTCAACAGGGTGTTCCGCGAGGAGAAGGGGATGACACCCAGGGATTACAGAGCCCTGTTTGTGAGAAGGTCTGAGTAGTACTATATTAATGAAAAGCAGAAAAATACCGGCTATCTTCAGCGCGAAGATGACCGGTATATTTTTTGATGTTTTTTATTGTGCTATAACCTGATAATCCTTGTTCCAGATGAGCTCAAGTCCGTCGAACAGGTAGGTGAGCTTGCCATCAGGATATAAGCTGATGAACTTACTTGTGATATCGGATGGGTTGTCCTTGGAATTGTAGAAAACACCGCCAATATCGTTGTACCCCTGCTTGTCATAAACAAATCCGTCAATAGTAATTCTGGATGGAAACGTTGCTAAATCTGGCATCCGATGACTCCTTTATTGCTTGTGAGGGTTGCTGTAACTTTGCAAACATCATAGCATAAGAAGTGCTGATTGTAATTGATGAAAATTAATCGAACTTGGAATTTCTTAATCCATTAAGCGGTGCGGTTTTTGGAGGAAAACACAAAAAACACATTACAAATTTAATCTCGGGTTTTATACAATCGGATGACATATCGGTTTTTCTTGTTATAATAGGTACTTGGTAAAATGATTAATATGAAGGAGACGGATCTCATAAATGGTTTTAGATAGAAAAAAGGTAAGGGAGCAGTTCGCTTCCTATACAAGAAATTACGATCCGGAGGATGTGAAGATAGCGCTGAAGATTGCGCACACCTACCGGGTTGCAGATAACTGTGAAAAGATAGCAAAATCCCTGGGGCTTTCAGAAGACGATGTGGAATTTGCGTGGCTTTCAGGTATGATTCATGATGTCGGAAGGTTTGAACAGGTCAGAAGGTACAATACTTTTAATGACGCCAGATCGGTGGATCACGCCGAGCTTGGAGCGGATCTTCTCTTTGGAGAGGAGGGACTCATCAGAGGATATCTTGAGGACAGTTCTCTCTACGATATGATGGATGTCGTGATCAGACAGCACAACAAGTACAGGATTGATGAGTCTGTAACCGGAAAAACACTGACCTTCTGCAATATCTTAAGAGATGCGGACAAGATCGATATCCTGAGGGTGAATGTCGAGACGCCTCTGGAGGATCTCTACAGCGCTACTACAGAGAAGCTTATGGAGTCAGAGGTCTCAGAGGAGGTTATGGAGCAGGTGCGTGAAAAAATAGCGGTAAGCAGAGCCATAACCCACACCTATGCGGAGCACCAGATCGGACACATAGCGCTGGTCTTTGAGCTTGTTTATCCAAAGAGCAGGGAGCTTGCGAAAGAGCAGGGGTACCTTTATCAGATGTTCGATTTTCCAACTGAGACGGAAAGTATGAAGAAGGCTCTCGCCGAAACAAGGCGGGAGGTCGATGAATTCTTTAGCAGCGCAGAATGAGAATATGAGTTGAAAATAGGCATCGCACGGTCAATTGGCTGTGCGATGTTTTCTTTGTTTATGATAAAATAAAAATAGTTTTTATGAAAAAAAGTCAGAGAGGGTAAAGTCATGAGGAAAATTGGAAACTTGGTGCTGGTTCTACTGTGCGCAGTGATGCTGTCGGTAGTAGCGGATGAACTCATGAAACTCAAGGGACTCATGGAATCCGGAGTCATCACTGCCGAGGAGTTTGAGGCCCAGAAGAAAAAAGATATTGGGAGAGTAAATGAATAAACCCAATTTCAAGGATTTAAATAATCTTATAAAGGCCATACATGATACAAATGCTGTTTTCATGCGTATCTATAATGACAAAGCTGCGCAGGAAGACAACATTCGGTATCTGTGCAATAAGATTGCGGCGGACTCTGCCAGGAAGTCGCTCTATGACATCTCTGCGGAGGAGTTAAAAAATGCTAAGGCCGGGATTCGTGTTCAGCCACTGGCGGATGCGGGTTTTACCAGTTTTGGGAAGATCGCGGATGCTACGGATTATGAGCTTGCTGCGATTGACGGTATCGGAGAAAAACAGATAGAAGCCATCAGGAACATAATAACTGAGGCTGCAAATAATCTCTCTTCAAGGGTTTCCATCAGATTAGAAGCAGATGGAAATCCTGCTGAGGGTGGGTACAATTTTGAACTTATCACGGCGCTTTCGGGATATATTAAGTGCGAAAAGATAAGAAGAGATAACAGGCCGGCTGCGGAAAATCTGAATGCTTATGCACAGAGGATTGAAAACAGCGGCATTATTAGAAACGGCGTTCGCTGGTTTTTTTCATCAAAAGCTTCAAAACAAAATACCGCTGATATGGCGGATAATATCTACGAGTTTTGTGACAGTGATTTCTTTAGGCGCATGCTTTCGGTGATCGATGATTATCAGAGAGCATTGAATACTTCAGCTTATGAGGCGACCGAAGCCTTCCGCGGAAACAGTGCGGATTTCTATGCTGTTCTCGAAAATCTCGGGAACATTTCAGGCAACAAACCTTTCATCTACGACAGTATTCCTGCGCAGCTCGCGGAGGAGATAGACAGTACGGTTCTTGATCTTAGCGGCTTTTTGGGGACGCTCAGACCTTATCAAGTGTTTGGCGTGAAATACATTATTCATCAAAAGAAGGTGCTTCTTGGTGACGAGATGGGACTTGGAAAGACTATTCAGGCAATTGCGGCAATGTCACATATACAGCAGACAGAGCAGAAGACCTGCTATTTTCTCATAGTCTGCCCTGCGAGTGTTCTTATCAACTGGGCGAGGGAGATTAAGAAATTCAGCAGTCTCAGTACCTATGTGATCCATGGCCAGATGGCTGACGATGCCTTTTCCATGTGGCAGGAAAAGGGAGGCGCGGCGATCACCAACTATGAGACCATGGGAAAAATCGTGGACAAAATCGATAACCACATGGGGCTTTCCATGCTGGTCATTGATGAAGCGCACTACATGAAAAATCCTGACGCCAAGAGGACGATGTATATTAGAAGACTTGATAATGAGTCGGAGCGAATCCTTCTCATGACGGGAACGCCGCTTGAAAACAGGGTTGAGGAGATGTGCAATCTGATAGATTTCGTTCGTCCGGACATGACACAGGAAGTACGATCGCTTGCGCATATTACGCATCTGCCGGAATTCAGGGAGAGCCTTGCGCCGGCTTATATCAGAAGAACTAGGGATCAGGTGTTAAAAGAGCTCCCTCCTATCGACGAGGAAGAGGAGTGGTGCGTTCCTACTCCGGAGGACCGCGCAGCCTATGCCGGTGCGGTAATCAGCGGCAGCTTTTCTGATATGAGAAGAGTTTCGTTTCTTCAGGAGGATATGACTAAGTCTGCAAAATGCGGAAGACTTCTGGAACTTATGGAAGAAGCCTGCGATGAAGGACGAAAAGTTGTAATCTATTCATTTTTCAGAGAGACCATAGCAAAAGTGAGTGCGCTCATGGAAAGTAAATGCGTGGGCGTAATAAGCGGTGATACCGGGATTGAGAGGAGGCAGCAGATAATAGATGAGTTCACTCAGGCGCCCGGAGGAAGCGTTCTTGTATGTCAGATAATTGCAGGAGGTGTCGGACTGAATATCCAGGCTGCCAGCATCGTAATTTTCTGCGAGCCACAGATCAAGCCATCCCTTGAAAGTCAGGCGCTGTCGAGAGTTTATCGAATGGGGCAGGTCAGGAATGTACTGGTTTACCGGCTGCTTTGTCCCGATACCATCGATGAGGATATGATGGTTATTTTGCAGCAAAAACAGACCGAGTTCGACAACTTCGCCAACGAGTCTGCTGTGGCGGGCGCTTATGACAATATCATCGATAAGGAATGGATTGAAAAGATAATCGAAAAAGAAACAATCCGTGTAAATCAGAACTAAATCGGTGTAAGAATAATGAATGGAATTATTTATGATAGATTAGCCTTAGAAGTTTATTAACGATTTTGTTTTTGAGGCAGGTGAATATATATGAAGGATGAAAAGTCTAATGTTTATGATGTACCAAAGAGAGAAGGAAGTGTGTGGCCGGAGGATATGTGCCCGGCTTATACCCCCAGAGAAGATGCTATACCCAGCATAAAGGGGTGTTGGTACTGTAAATATGCGGATTTTCATCTGAAGGAAGAGCGGGCCCTGGAGGTTGGCATTTGCAACTGGCCAAAGAAGGTAATTGATTAAAACCTGATGATCAGTTGATTTGGAATATTACTCAAATTATATCGGGAGTTAGAAGCTATGGGAAACACGGAGACATTAAAGGAAGGAAAGTCACTAAGGATTGCTATTTGCGATGATGATAAGGCAGATCGCGAGAGAGTCCATGGACTGGTGAAGGAATATCTACAGAAAAAGAATCAGAGCGCGGATGTCAAAGTGTTTGATCATCCCGATGCGCTTATAGAGGAGTGCGAGCAGTTCAGGCCTCATATTTATATTCTGGACATTGTAATGCCGATGGTCACGGGAATTCAGGCGGCGAGAGAACTTCGCTGGAATCAGCCTGAGGCGCAGATAATATTTGCAACGTCCGAGAGCTCCTTTGCGCTCGAATCTTTCGATGTAAATCCGATCAACTATATTTTGAAACCCATTGAAAAGGAAAAGCTTTTTTCAACGCTTGATCTTGCGATATCGCGTGTGGATTTGGCGGGAGAAAAGTGTATAACCATTAAGGTTAAGGGCGGACTTCAGACGCTAAGAATGGATGAGATTCTCTATATCGAGTATCGAAACCATGTGGTTTCGTATCATATGAGTACGGGAGATGTGGTTTCAACTCCGACGCTCAGAATCGGATTTGCGGAGTATATGGAGGAAAATCATTCCGGAAGTGATTTCGTAAGATGCCACGAATCGCTGGCTGTAAGCGTTGCGGCAATAGATAAGCTCACAAAAACGGATATCACTCTTCGCGGCGGAGAGATGATCCCGGTCGCAAAGAGCAGATATGCCGAGGTTATGGACAGATATATGGACTTCAGGTTCTAGAATTATACTTTTCAATAGTGCTTTTTATCTTTAATGCCGGTTTTGAAATTCCGGTAAGAGAATTCCCCTTATTCAGCGTGTCTATGATGGCGGCGATGTATCTGCCCATATTCACGCTGTAATAATATCCTTGTTTCTGCAGACATAAGTGGAAGCTGTAGGAAGAACATGAATGTGGTCTCTACAGTTTCATGATACTATATGGAATATTAGGTTTGTCTTAAATATGTATTAAATTTCAGTGTCTGAAAATAATGGATAATATTCCAATATTGAGTTAAAATATAATCACAATTTCGAGGTTTTAGGCTTAAATTTTATTACATGACGGAGGAGTAAATGGGGACAAAAACGGTGGCTCTCGATGCTTTTCGGGAGCAGATGAATGATTACTTTGTTGGGAAGGGTGACACAGTTGACAATGTGCTCTGCTGCTTTCTTGCCGGAGGGCATGTTCTTTTGGAGGATGTTCCGGGAGTAGGTAAGACCACGCTGGCCAGGACCTTTGCGGGTTCTCTCGGACTATCTTTTGGACGAATTCAGTTCACGCCGGATACCATGCCGGGCGATGTTACCGGTATGTCTGTCTATGACATGAAAAAGGGCGAATTCAATTATCGTCCCGGCGGCGTGATGAAAAATATTGTTCTTGCGGACGAGCTTAACCGAACATCACCTAAGACACAGTCGGCGCTTCTTGAGGCGATGGCGGAATCTCAGGTCACTGTTGATGGTCAGGCTTATCAGCTTCCGCAACCTTTCATGGTTATCGCCACACAAAATCCTATCAATTTTTCAGGAACATATCCGCTGCCGGAGGCGCAGCTCGACCGCTTCATGATGAGGCTGTCAGTGGGCTATCCCTCCGCTGAGGAGGAACTGAGGCTTGCCAGGGATAACATGAGCGGAAGAAAAATCGAGGACGTGAAGGCGGTTCTTAATGCGGAGGATGTGACCGGTTTTAGGGAAGAGGTATCAAAGATCCACGTTAGCGACGGCGTACTCGGATATGTACAGCAAATAGTTGCCGCCACAAGAACGGACAGCGGATTCTCGCTCGGAGCAAGTCCCAGAGCGCTTCTGCATCTCTTACAGGCATCGAGGGCGAAGGCCTTCCTCGAGGGACGAAGCTTTGTTAAACCCGATGATGTAAAGAAGATGGCGGTGCCGGTTCTCTCACACAGGCTCATTCTTTCTACTCAGATGAGACTTCAGAAGAAGACAAGTAAAGATGTTTTGGAGTCTCTTGTTTTGAAGGTGAACATCCCCATGGAGGCGGATTATGAAAAATAAGGGGATGTTGATTTTAGCTGCACTTTTTGCTCTTTCGCTCGTCGGTATCTCGATGTTCGGAGGGGCTGTTACCTATGTCTTTTTCTGGACAGTGCTGCTCATTCCCGTGATTTCTTATCTGTATATTCTGTGCGTTATAATTTCACTTAAAATCTATCAGAAGACCGAGGGGCGCGACATGGTTTGCAAAGCGCCCTCGGATTTTTATATTACTTTGCAAAACGAAGGCTGGTTTTCATTTTCATCTCTTAGAATAATTTTCTATTCATCTTTTTCAGGGATCTCGGATATCGACGACGGCGCTGTATATGAGCTTCCGCCGCATTCATCCATTCAGAAAAAGACCAAGCTCCTCTGCCGTTACAGGGGCGAGTATTATGTTGGAATTAAGAAAATTGTGGTGGGAGATTTTTTCGGAATATTCTCGTTTACCTATACTATAAAGGAGCCCCTCAGCGTAATCGTGGTGCCTGCGATGGTGCATTTATCAGAGCTTAAGGGGAGTGAACTTCTGTCGGATTCCGACCGCGACAATTATCAGAGGAAAACCGAGCCAGATATTCCCGTGCGCGAATATGCAGACGGCGACGACCTTCGCTTTGTAAACTGGAAAGCCAGCGCGATCTCACAAAAACTCATGGTGAGGGAGCGCCGCGGCGAGGAAAAGAGCGGAATCGCAATAGTAATGGATCCCGGAAGATATCAGAAGAGGATGGAGGAGTATCTGCCCCCTGAAAATAAGGTGATCGAGTGGGTACTCGCACTTTCTTTTTATTATATGGAGAACAACATTCCCACGGAGATTATTTATAAGGCCGGGGAAGTGCAAAAGCTCCATGTAAGGGATGCGGGCGATTTCGATACGCTCTACTCGGAGATGAGCAGATTTTCATTCCGCGAGGACAACGATATGGATAAGCTTCTGGAGGAGCTGTACATAGACGGCGGACTTGCGGGCTATCGGATGATCATCTTTGTGGCGCAGAGCTGGACTCACGAGGAGATTGAGGGGGCGGACAGAATAAATGCGGATCTGTCACCGATAAGGGTATATCTTGCTCAGGATGAGAGCCTCGGAGATGTGGCAGATACTGTAAGCGGCAGATTTGACATCGTAAGGATTGGAGTTGATACACCGGCGGAGGCGAAGGCATGATAGTTGAGATTCTTTATGATCTGTTATTCATAATGCCGCTGTCTGTAGCGGTGTCATCCTTTACTCACGGGTACTTCGAGCCCGAAGAGGTGAAGAAGGCGTGGATAGTGATTGCGGTAGGTACGACGCTTTATCTGCTTTTGATGAAGCATTTAAAGCTCCGGGGCAGAGCTGTGCTTGCGGGGATTTTGCTTGCTGCGGTGCTCGCCTTCTGGCTTATTGTGCCCTCTGAGGACAGGATAGAAGTGCTGCGGGAATACTCCTGGATTTTCCGGGAGATGGCTGTTGCGGCAGCAGTTTTTGTGGTGGGATTTTTCTCGGGAAAATATCGGAACCTGCGAATTCTCATCGCAGCGGGGGGATGCATATACCTTGCATCGTCGCTCTTTACCGGGATGCCGGTGGAGAAGATCAGCGTCTGCGTAATTCTGGTATATACGCTGCTTGTGGCAGTTGATGAGATTCAGAGATTCTCCGTAAAGGAAGGAGATACCGAACCGAGGAAGCATCTGGTTGCGGTTTCACCTTTTTTAATCGTGGTATTTGCGCTTGTTTCGGCGCTTGGAGTTTCGGATAAGCCCTACGACTGGGGGATTGTAAAGAGGATTTCCGGTTTTGTTGTAAGTGAATATGTCATGCTGAGTGAGAGCGTGTTTGGCGAAAACGGCTGGGATACAGGCTCTGCGGTGATCGGCTTTTCAAATCGCGGCGAGTTTGCGGGGAACCTCTCGGCGAATAAGAGAATCGTCATGAGACTGAAGTCGGGAAATGAGAATGACCCAAGGCTCTATCTTTCGGGGAAAACTTTTGATACCTTCGACGGTCACAGCTGGGATAAGAAGGACACTTCCGAGATGGATGAGCGCCTTGCGGATACTATTGAGACCGTGAGCTTCGCGCTGGATGAGATGGGCGAAGATCCGGTTACCGATGTCCTGAAAAGGGTTGCATTAACGATTGAGTACAAGGATATGCATACGAAATGTCTTTTCACACCGGGTAAATATCTGCCTCTTGGAGATAAGTGGCAAAAGCGGCAGAGTGAGGGTGGAGACATCGAATTTCCCAATAAGAGGGCTGCAAGAAAGCCCTACGATGTGGTGTTCTATCGCCTTAATAAGGATTCGGAGCTCTTTGATACGATTGCGAGGGATTCCCATGAGGTAAGTAAGGAGAGCTTTGAAGCGGCGAAGGCGGAGTGCGGTATAGACAGCGATTTTTCTTATGAGGATTTTCTGGAATATCGCGAAGCGGTTTATGCCAATTATCTTCCAAAGACAGTGTTGTCTGATAAGATGAGGGAGTATGTCGACGGAATTCTGGAGGGTGCGGACTCTGATTATGAGAAGCTTAAGCGCCTCGAGGGGATGTTTGCTGAGTTTAAATATACGGAAAGCCCCGGTGAAATTCCGGATGAAATTAAAAGCGAAGCCGATTTTCTTGATTATTTTATTTTGAATAAGAAGGAAGGGTACTGCAGCTACTATGCTACGGCGTTTGTGCTGCTCGCTAGAGCCTATGGGATTCCGGCGAGATATGTGCAGGGCTTCAATGTGCCGATGGGAAGGCACAGTATGGTGGAAGTGAGTTCGGTGCTTGCGCATGCCTGGCCGGAGGCGTATATTGAAGGCCTGGGGTGGATTGGTTTTGAACCCACGCCCGGGATGCGAAGTGATGTCGCTTGGGCGGTTCAGTCCGAGAGGGAGCTTCTGCTTGAGAAGGAGCGTGAGGCCTACCTGGCGGCGCATGCTTACTCCGAAGAAGAGGAAGAGACCTACGAGGAGCCGGTAGAGGAGAAGACCTCTATAAAGATAGACTGGTACAAGATTCTGATTCCGGTCTTTGCGGGAGTGTCGCTTACACTTTTGATGTTTGCGCTGGACAGGCTTCTAAAGAGAAGGCGCTATTTGAGAATGAGCGAGCGCGGAAAGGCCACGACTCTTTGTAAAAACAGCATGGAGCTTCTGAGGAGACGGCATCTTGGACGAAGACAGGATGAGACCTTGAGCGAGTATGAGGAGAGACTTAGCGGGAAATTCAGCGCTGAGCTGCTTTCCTTCCTTGGGACCTATGAGGAGATTTTGTACTCCGACAGGGAGATCACGGAGCCTGAGAGAATTGAAATGGAGGAGAGGTTTTCCCGGTTGAAGAAATTCTGCTTCACACAGCGCAGAGCGCTGAGGGCAAGCGAGAGCTGATGTTTTGACAGGGGGAAACTTAGGATTAAGTTGGGGATTTTTGGAAGTAATGAAAGGTCTGGGACTTTTGGAAGTAATGAAAGGTCCGAGACTTTTGGGAGTGATGTAAATAGGAGTGGCGGGACCGGAGGGGCTTTCTTGACAGCCCTCTATGCCTTCAGCTTTTCACTTGTTTTATTCTTGGCGCTGTGCCTTGTGCTTCATATAACTCCGTTTGGAGATCGCACATTTTTGTACGAGGACATGAAGCAGCAGTACGTGGATTTCTTTTCCTACTATCACAATGTGTGGCATGGGAAGGACGGTTTTCTGTACTCTGAAAACTGCGGGCTAGGCGCGGAAATGTTCGGTATCTGGGCCTACTATCTTACGAGCCCGTTTCTTTTGATGTTCATCTTTATTCCCGAGCAGTACTATGCCACCGCGGTGACATTTCTTATCATGCTGAAAATGGCATCGATAGCTTTTTGCATGTCGCTGTTTTTGTCGCATGTTGGGAGGAGAGCTGATGAGCGTTGTGGTTTTGGCTCGGTTCTGCTCAATCTGCAAATCTCGGTTGCCTTTGCGTTTTGTGGCTGGACTGTCGCCAACATGACAAATATCATGTGGCTTGATGCTGTGATCATGCTTCCTATTGTGGCAATGGGTTTCGATAAACTGATTCATCATGAGAAGCGGGGAACGCTTTTGTATGTGCTCTCTGTAATGGTGATGATTTTTGTGAATTATTATATCGCGGCGATGGTGCTGATTTTCCTTGGAGTGTTCGCGGTATTATGGGTGCTGTTTGGTAAGGCTGATACCCTGAAGGGCTTTGGGAGGTTTTTAATTGGCTCTGCGATTGCGATTGCTCTGGATGTCTGGTTTCTGGTGCCCACAGTCATGTCTCTTATGGGAAGTAATAAGGATCATTCCGGTCCGATGATGGAAGCTTTTCAGAAATATCTTCCGTCTTCCGAAGCGGTGGGGAGATATTTGTCACCCCTGGATGTGCTGCCTAAGCTCTTCACGATGAGCTATGACACGATGGAGATTATGGATGGCATGCCCAATATCTATTTTGGCGCGGTTTTGATAATGCCATGCGTTCTGTTTTTCCTGACTTCGAAAATAAGTGTTAAGGTAAGAGCTCTCTTTGGTTCATATCTTGTAATTGTGCTTGCATTTTTCTGCATAAAACCGCTTAATACGCTGGCTCACGGCGGAACCGAGGCCTATGGATATCTCTACAGGTATTCATTTGTCTTTTCATTCGTGTGTCTAACCATGGCTTATCTTGCTATGTGTCAGCGTAAAAATCATCAGGGGAAGATTCATCCGGGAAAGATTGCGATAGCCGGGGTGATTACGCTTGCCTTGTATGGAGTTGCTTCGTTATCGCATGTGAGATTTCTTGGAGGGAAAGTTCTTTTCCTGAATTTATTGCTTATTCTTGCAGGCGGGGCGGCAGTGGTTATATGGGGCTGTTTTTATAGGGAAAATGAGCCGGTACAGAAGGCTGGACTCACTGCCTTACTGGTTATGGGGCTCGTTTTGGCGGCGGACCTCTCTCTCAATTTTATATGTGTGTACAGAAATTCTTCGATGAACGGCGAAACTGCGTCACGAAACAGGATGAAGTGCATCCAGACGGAGGCAGCGCTTAGAATTATCAGAGACCGAGAGGCGGAGAACGGTGAGGTGCTGACTGACAGCGAAAAGACTGGCGGCAGTAAGGCTGAGGCAGATAACGGCAATTACAGAATAGAGTCGCTTAGTCCCAGGACACCGAATGAAAGTCTTCATTTTGGGTACAGAGGAACTACGACTTACAACAGCCTTCTGAAGGTTGAGAATAGACTTTTCATGTACAGGCTGGGTTTCAATGATAACGGTCTTTATACGATGTATGACAACTGGAATACAAGCTGCGCTGATGCGATTCTGGGGATAAAGTATCATATAAATGACAGTTCGACGCACAATGTGATTACGAATGAGTATGCGCTGTCGGCGGATCTCATTACGGATAAGACGATTCCGGGACTTATGGAGATTATCGAGCCGGCGGCAAATCCGTTTGAAGCGCAGGAACTTTTGTGGAATCATTTCACGGATGCGGAGGATGAAGTTTTTATAAAGGCAACATGTGAGCCGGCGGATGGTGAGTTTGAGTTTCTGGTTACTCCGAACCTCGATGGCGAGCTGTACTTCTACATGAACCGCGAGGGGACGAATGAGCGCTCGCTTGAAATCAGGCTTGAGGGCGAGAGTCTGTGTGGCTATGGTAACGCGTCCTGTCAGAAGGTGGTGGATCTTGGCTATCATAAGGCGGGTGAGAAGCTTCATCTTGTGATTGTTGATAACGATAATCTAGGTTACCTTCCGGATGAGCCGGTGGTGGTGACAGAGGATTTGGAAATTCTAAAAAAAAAATAAAATTTTTTTCATAAATAGGGGTTAAGTTTTGCTAAGGGCTCTCCGATACTATTATTGGTGAGGAAGATAAAGCACAATACCTTGGGTTTTCAGTAGCGACACCACAATATCGGGTATGTAGAGTCCGATGTCCACAAGATAGATTGATCAGGATGACATCGGTGAGAGGTCGGAAAATATATTTGAAAATATTTTCAAAAAACTCTAAAGTAATTGCAGAATACGCCGATAAATGTAGTAGAACTAAAGAAATTCTCCAAGGAAGGAGGAAACGATATGCGTATAGAAGCTTACAGCCAGATTCAACAAGTTTATGGCACCAGCAAAGTGAATAAGACCGCTAAGACTCAGAAGACTAATAATATTTCTGATTCTCTGAAGATTTCTTCAATCGGAAAGGATATTCAGGTTGCTAAGCAGGCTGTGAAAGAGGCTCCGGATGTCAGGGAGGACGTTACGGCACGCTTAAAGAGTGCAATCAAGGACGGCACATATGACGTTAGCGGAGAGGATTTTGCAGACAAGCTCCTCGCTAAACTTAGTGAATCATTAGGTTAATCCTAACCAAATACATATAGAAACTATTAGAGCCGGCTTAATCAAACGGTTAAAGCTCCGATGGCTATTAGGCAGGCTCTATAACTTTGCCCTTTTTTAGGAAAATCACCTGGCGAGGTTCTTTCGAGTCTGGTGAGTTTCCTAGTTCCGGCGAGCGAAGCGAGAGCGGAACTTCATCTGGAGGTAGTACTATGGCAAGCTTATTACAGAATCTTGTTGATGCTCTTGACAGAGAATGTGCATTATATGAAAGACTTCTGGTTTTGTCCGGAAAGAAGACACCGGTGATAATCCAGAGAGATCTGAAAGAACTTTCCAAGATTTCAGGAGATGAGCAGGCTGTGGTTTCCCTTATTGCAGCTGTGGACAAAGAAAGAGAAGCTGCCATGGACGCTATCGCCGATGTAATAGGAGAGAAGGGCAACAATCTCAAGCTTATCGAACTTATCAGAATGCTTGATTCAAGGCCCAATGAGCAGAGAAGTCTTGCACAGATGAGAGACAAGCTTAAATCACTGGCAGAAAATGTTCAGAGAGTTAATGATCAGAACCAGATTCTGCTTCAGAGTTCACTTGAGATGGTTCAGTATGAGATGAATATCATTCAGGCAGCAAGACGTGCACCTGAAACTGCAAACTATACAAGAAAAGCCGGCACCAGAGGTGATCTTATCGGGGTTGCACCTATGGGAAGGTTTGATGCGAAGCAGTGATGTTAAATAATTGTAATAAAGTAAACTTTGGCATAGGTGTAAGTCAATTTTCAAATTTTGAAGAAATGGACTTACGGATTAACAATATAAAGAAGATTTTTTCTGAAAATTATAAGTCTATTTCTGTGAAAACATGAAATAGACTTATTTTTATGCATGAAAAACGGTAAGAGAAAACAGAAAAAAAGTGAGCGCATATATATAAGTAAATAGCCAAATTAACCGATACATTATATGAGTAATAGTGTAATTGACAGGGATAGCCCTTACCAAAACAGCAGATGTCAGTCTGGAAAAGGGATATCTAGACAAGCTCACATAGGCAATGAGGTAAATACATGGCATCTTTAATGGGAAGCTTATATATTGGAGCATCGGGACTTCAGACATCAAGTAACGCTCTGAACACCACCGCCCACAATATGTCAAATATAGACACGGAAGGCTATACGAGACAACAGGTTTCACAGGGCACTCGCCCTTACATCACCACTGAAAAGGATTTCAGAATAATTTCCTGGAAACAGACAGGACTCGGAGTTGTTTACAACAATTGTAAACAGGTCAGAAGTTTGTTCCTTGACCAGAGCTACAGGCAGGAGTCAGGAAGACAGGCTTTCTATGATGTGTCTGTTACAACCCTTGAAGAGATCGAGGATCAGCTTCAGGAGATGAACGGAAACGAGTTCGCGGATTCTCTCAGTAACCTCTGGGTAGCAGTTCAGGAGATGAGTAAAAATCCTACATCCGCGGTTAACCAGAGCACACTCGTGACAAGAGCTAACGAGTTTATCACAAGAGCTAACAGCGTATACGAAGGCCTCACAAATTACCAGGATAACATGGATCTCAAGGTTGCGGATCTGGTTGAGCAGATCAATAAGATCGGTGACAGGATAAAAGAGCTTAACCTTCAGATAGTTGAGATAGAGTCGGGAAATCAGGAGCATGCAAACGATCTTAGAGATGAGAGAAATCTTCTTCTCGATCAGCTCGGAGAGCTCGGAAGAATTAGCTACTACGAAGACATCTTCGGAAATGTACTTGTACAGTTTGAGGGAACACAGTTCGTAACAACTGATCATGTAAACCACATGGCATGTGACAATACACTTCCGGCAGATAAAGGCGGAAGCCCTTCAGGATATAACACTCCTTACTGGGAGTTCGCAGCAAAGAAAGAATACGATCCTATCCAGGAAGAATGGGTAGTAACAGATATCAGAGGAGCTAAGGTATTTGACCTTACACAGACAGTCTCCACAGCAATGAACACAGATATCGGAAAACTTCGCTCAACACTTCTTGCAAGAGGTGACCACCACGCAAATTATCACGATATAACAGATGATCCGACAGGTGCCTACTACAATACAAACATCGCACAGTCAGTTATCATGAACGTGGAAGCAGAGTTCGACCAGATGATCAAGAATATCTGCACAGCAATAAATCAGGTGTATGAGGATGCGGGAAGTAACCCCGTAACTCTCGGTGAGGTGGAAGGAAGAACTTCCGATTACGATCTTTTCAAAGTCCTTAACGAAGAGGATTGCCTCAACTACGACATCGATGAGAATCACAAGGCAGGAGAGAATAAGAAGGGCTACATAATTACCAACATCGCAGTTAATCCGCTTTACATGGCAGAGCCCACCGCAATGAAGTTCCTCCTCGCAGACGGAAGTGAAGATAATGATACGGTTGAAAAGCTGAAGGGTGCATTCACCACAGCAAAATATCTCATCAACCCCAACGTGGCAACAAAAACTGATTTCGTAGGATATTACAACATGCTGGTTTCACAGGTTGCGAACTCAGGTGATGTATATAAGGGAATCAAGTCCAATCAGGAACTGACAGTGTCTGCAGTATCAAATGCGAGAGAGCAGATCGTGGGAGTTTCAAGTGATGAAGAACTTGAATTCATGATTAAGTTCCAGAATGCATTCAATGCATCGAGTAGATATATAAATGTAGTCAGCGAGATGCTCGAGCACGTGGTTACGGCGCTTGGCTCGTAATCCCCTCATCCGGCACTTCGTGCCACCTGTCTTCGCTCCGCTTCGGTCCGCGCTGAACCGACGGTCTACGTTCCACTCCGGTCGTTGCTAAGCACTCGTCCCCCGGACGAGTAGCAACCCC
>NZ_ATVV01000039.1:0-26585 GCF_000420905.1 Butyrivibrio sp. AD3002
TGATTGAAGCGCTGTACTTTTTTCTCAGAAAAATCAATTAATACTGTGTTATTAACTTCCTTATTATCTTCCTCAGTATTGGGTTCTTCTTTCTTTTCTTCCTCAACTACAGGAGTCTCTTCTGAAGGTTTTTCCTCTTCCTTGTTCTCTTCCTCTACAGCAGGAGTCTCTTCCTCTACTGCGGGAGTCTCTTCCTCAACTTCGGTAGCTTCCTCCTCTGCTTTCTGAGCTTCCCCGAAATTGATTCTTAATGTGAACTTAGGTGTCTTATCTTCGCCAAAACCAAAAATAGAATTTACACCATACAACTCATATGCGCTAAAGAGTGCCATCTGAGCATCTTCTTCAGCAGTACCTTCAGAAGATCCTGATTTTTCAAACAACTCATCATAGGTTATAACAGTCTCATATACACCGGAAGCTTCTGATGCATCAAATACTGTTCCATTTTCATCAGCCTTGAACTTAATGTACTGACCTGCCGCTTCATCAATTATCATGCGTCCCTCAGCTGCTTCTCTACCACTCTCAGGTGTCATCTCAACACTAAACATATGATTATAGTTGTAAAGAGAATTGATGAACACAACATTCTTCGCTTCATCATTCAATTTCAAATCATCAATTTGGTCAAGCGCTTCTGTTGTTAAGGGCTTACCCTCGTATGTCTGAACTTTATTCTGTGAAAAATCGATATAAACAGTATCAACAATGTGACCATTTTGAATATCATAATAAGCCTTTGCTAATTCTGTTGCATAATCAAAAGATCCGATATTGGTAAAGGGATTCTCTATCCCATACTCCTGTGCAACATCTGGCTCATCCTCAGCTGCCTGCGCCCCAATGCAAGCATTAGAAAACATGCTAACTGCAACGGAAAGCGCAATTAGCATGTTACCCATACTACGTACTACCTTCTTCATTTCTGACTTCCTCCAACAAAACTTTTAAATATATAGCTCCCCTCAAAGCAATTGATAGAATACTTCAAATCAAAAAAAATCTCAATGCGATTTTTTACTAAAAAAGCGCCGGATTTTTCCAGCGCTTTTAACAGTTATTTCATTAACTTACAAATATTTTTGTTAACGATATATCATTTTATGATTATTTTCGAAGTAACGAAATTACGTTAATAATTATCTTTTTACTCGTGCACCGGCACCACCCATAATAGCTTCTACTTCTGTAACAGTTGCCATTGTTGTATCTCCGGGTGTTGTCATAGCAAGTGCGCCATGCGCGGTTCCGTAGTTAACAGCCTTCTCTGCATCACCTGTGGTCATTAAACCATAAATCAGTCCTGATGCAAATGAATCACCGCCACCAACTCTGTCGAGAATTTCAAGACCGTTATAATCCTTGGCCTTATAAATCTGACCATCAGCCCAGCATAATGCAGACCAGTCATTAACAGTTGCTGTCCTTACGGTTCTAAGGGTTGTAGCAACCACCTTGAAGTTAGGATAAACCTTTGCTGCTTCATCTATCATCTTCTTATAGCCATCAAGATTGAGTTCCTTAAGGTTTGCATCGTTGCCTTCAATCTCAAATCCAAGGCAGGCTGTAAAGTCTTCCTCGTTGCCGATCATGACATCAACATACTTAGCGATTTCCTTGTTAACCTCCTGCGCCTTCTTCTGGCCACCGATTGCTGACCACATCGAAGCTCTGTAGTTAAGGTCGTAAGAAACAACAGTTCCATATTTTTTTGCTGTCTTTATTGCTTTAACAACTGTATCAGCAGACTGCTCAGAAAGTGCAGCATAGATACCGCCTGTGTGGAACCATCTTACTCCCAGCTCGCCAAAGATATAGTCAAAATCGAAGTCTTTATCTGTAGCCTGAGAAATCGCTGTATTAGCTCTGTCTGAGCAGGAAAGTGCTCCTCTTATGCCGAAGCCTCGCTCAACAAAGTTGAGTCCGTTTCTGCATTCACGTCCGATTCCGTCTGTCTTTTTCCAATTAATAAGTGAAGTATCAACACCGCCCTGAAGAATAAAGTCCTCTACCAGATGACCTACTTCATTATCAGCAAAAGCGGTGATAACACCTGTAGTCATGCCAAAGCATCTGCGAAGTCCGCGGATTACATTATACTCTCCGCCTCCTTCCCATACTTTAAATTCCCTGGCGGTACGGATTCTACCTTCGCCGGGATCAAAACGGAGCATGATTTCTCCGAGTGAAACAGCGTCGTATTTGCAGTCGTTTTTTGATTTTAAGTTTAAGTTCATGGTTTCCTCCCAAAACACCTCATCAGTCAGCTACGCTGACAGCTTCCCCTCAAGGGGAAGCCAGAGGTTTATAAGTTCAAATATTTTTTTGCATTTCTGCCACAGATATCCTTTACCATCTCGCAAAGGTATTCTTTGTCCCACGGGTATTCGCCGTTCTCTACCCAGGTTCCGATTTTGTTGCAGAGGATTCTTCTATAGAGTTCGTGCCTCGGGAATGATAAGAAGCTTCTGGAATCTGTAAGCATTCCAATGGAGGTTGATATAAGAGAAACATCAGCCATCGCATCAATCTGTCTTTCCATTCCATTTTTGTGATCGCAGAACCACCAGGCAGCTCCAAGCTGCACTTTTCCTTTGATGCCGCTTTCATTGCCGCAGAAATTGCCTGCCATTGAAGCAAGCATTTCTGTATCCTTAGGATTAAGGCAATACACAACTGCTTTCGGAAGTTCTTCCGTTAAATCCATCGCATTAAAAAGTGCTGAAAGCTGCGGAGCATAATTAAAATCATTTAGTGAATCAAAACCGGTGTCTGCACCTATAAGTTTCAAACACCTCTTGGAGTTACTCCTGAAAGCTCCTATGTGAAGCTGCATCACCACATCTTTACGGGCATACATCTTCCCGAGCTTTGTGAGCATATATCCCTTGTACTTACCACACTCCTCTTCGGTAAGTTCGGATCCTGCAAGCTTCTTATCAAAAATCCATTCAACTTCTTCCTTCGTCGTATCAACAAAGAAAGTACTCTCAAGACTGTGATCCGAAACTCTGCAGCCATTTTCCAAAAAGAAATCAAGTCGCTTTTCCAGAGCTTCGAGTACAGAATCTACATCTCTGAGTATAACTCCCGCTGATTTGCATAGTCTCCCAAGATATTCCTGAAAATCAGCCTTCTCAATTCCCAGAGCCTTATCAGGTCTGAAGGACGGAAGTACCTGTATTTCAAAATTGTCTTCCCGGAGCTTTGTATGCCACTCGAGAGTATCAGCCGGATCATCAGTGGTACACAGAACTGATACCTTCTGCATCCTAAGCAGATTTCGCACGGAGTACTCCTTAGTGTGAAGCTTCTCATTGCAGGCATCCCAAATCTCTTTGGCAGTATCTGCTGAGAGCGTCTTTGTAATTCCGAAATATCTCTGAAGCTCCATATGCGTCCATTGATATAAAGGATTCCCTATAAGTCTCTGCACCGTGTCAGCCCAGGCAACAAATTTTTCATAGTAGTCTCCGTTACCAGTTATAAGTTTCTCCGGTACGCCATTTGCTCTCATAGCGCGCCACTTATAGTGATCTCCTGCAAGCCATGCCTGACCTATGTTGTCGAAGCACTTATCCTCGTATATCTCCTTGGGACTTAAATGGTTGTGATAATCTATTATGGGTTCATCTTTTGCCGCTTCATGAAAAAGGGTTATCGCAGTCTCATTTCCAAGCAAAAAATTCTCATCCATGAATTTCTTCATAGTATTCATTCCTTCCGATTTATTAGCTTCTAACCTCTTTTACTATCTCAGCGGCCTGCCTTGTAAGCTCTTCAACTTTTGCAAAGTCTCCGGCTTTAATCAGATCATTTTTCACCATCCAGGTACCACCGCAGGCTACAATCTTCTTAAATGCCAGATAATCTCTAACATTATCCTTGTTGATACCGCCTGTGGGCATAAAGGTTAGGTTAGTATAGGGTGCAGCAACTGCCTTGATCATCGAAAGACCACCTGCAGGTTCTGCCGGGAAAAACTTAACAAAATCAAGTCCAAGCTCCATAGCCTGTTCCATCTCGGAAGGTGTCTGAGTTCCGGGAGTTATAGGATATCCCTTTTCAAGGCAATGTTTAACTACCGTGGGATTGAATCCCGGTGCCACAATAAATTTTGCGCCTGCAGCCATTGCTCTGTCTGCCTGCTCGGAAGTAAGGACTGTGCCTGCTCCGACAAGCATATCCGGAAAATCTTTTGACAAAATCCTTATTACTTCCTCTGCAGCAGCGGTTCTGAATGTCACCTCCGCAGCCGGAAGTCCGCCATTCATCAGCGCCTCTCCAAGTGCATGTGCATCCTTCGCATCTTCTAAAACAACGACAGGAATAATACCTATCTTTTCAAATTTTGCTTTTAATTCTTCGTACATTTTTCAGTGCTCCTTGTGTATGTCATTAAAACTCATACACAATACTAGATTTTCCCATTTACTTTTCACATTGTTGCATTTGTTCTTTGCATTGCAATTCTTGCTGTATTGCAATAATCACTTTTGGGACTGAGCACCTTTGCGGTTATATCTTCTGACTTTATTTATATGTCTCTCAAAATCGCCGCTTTCTATAAGCTCAGCGATTACCAGCTGATCCAGTGTTGGAACCGGGCATTCGTAAAATCCGATTTTCTCTGAAAACGCACTTATGAGGTTCATCGGAAGAACCATATATGCGCATCTTGCATAGCTTCCGATTGTTCTCGTAAACGTATTTACATATATAACTCTCCCCTCTTCATCAAGAGAGAAAATCGTCTCTTCAGGTTTTCTGCTGGGTGTAAACTCGGATTCAAAATCATCCTCGATGATATATCCGTCCTTCTTTCTGCTCCACTTGAGGTACTCTCTCTTCTTGGCCGCCGAAGCAGTGACGCCACTCGGGAAGCTTCTGTATGGAGTTATATGAAGAAGCTTCATTTTTCCGTTCCATAGTTCATCACTTTCAACGCCGTCGCTCCCGAGCTTTAGCATAAGAAGCTCCGCACCTCCCGCCTCATAGACCTTTGCGATTTTCTGATATGACGGACTCTCGACGCCATATATAATGTCTCGTCCGAAGGTCTGCACTATAAGTCCGTACAAATACTCCGCACCTGCACCAATTATTATCTGTTCCGGGGAAACCTCAAGCCTTCTGGATCGTCCGAGGTAATTTGCAATTGCGCTTCTCAGTTCGTTCATACCGGTTTTAGGTGACTTTTCCATCACACGGCTGTCATATTCGCTAAGAACTCTCCTGACGGTCTTTGCATAGATCGAATAAGAAAAAGCAGCCTCTCCAATATTTTTTGCAACACGAATCTTTTTACCGGGCATTACCGTTTTTTTCTCTGCCGAGCCTTTTCCTATATAAATCTCACTGTCATCAAAGGACACAAAATATCCGCTCTTTTCTTTGGGAATGATATATCCTTCTTCCGCAAGGAGTTCGTAGGCATGCTCAATTGTTATGACACTGACTCCCATTGCCTCTGCCATAACACGCTTGGATGGGAGCTTACTTCCTGTCTCATACCTGCCTCCTATTATGTCTTCACGAACGTCTTCGTATACCTTTAAATATCTCTTTTGCTTATCCATTTTTGTATTCTCCGGTTGTATATCTGGTTATATTAAAATATTGTGTTTCGATTATTTTTATACTATCAGTTTGATGATATATCATCCCTTCTTCATACGTCAATCAAGATTCCAAAACAGCAAAAAAGCTAGTATAATTAAGCATTATGAAAATACATGGCTTACAAAAAATGACATTACTTGATTATCCGTCAAAGGTTGCCGCAACCGTCTTTTTAGGCAGTTGCGATTTTCGCTGTCCGTTTTGTCATAACTTTGAACTGGTGGACGGAACTGCAGCTCCGATAATGGATGATGCTGAATTGTTTTCTTTTCTTGATAAAAGAAAAGGACTCCTTGACGGAGTCGTAATAACAGGCGGTGAACCCTGCCTCAATTCATCATTAAAAGATCTAATTATAAGAATAAAAGATATGGGATATCTCGTTAAACTTGATACTAACGGGAATCATCCCGATGTTCTTAAAGATTTACTTAGTGAAAACCTGGTTGATTACATCGCTATGGACGTTAAGAATTCACCGGAAAAATACAGTGATACCTGTGGGGTAAAAATCGATACCGAAATAATCTCCGAAAGCATTAATCTAATTATGAACTCAGGAGTAGATTATGAATTCAGAACTACAGCAATAAAAGAGTTTCATACTGCAGAGGATTTTGCCAAAATCGGCGAATGGATTTGTGGTGCAAAGGCGTATTATATACAGCAGTTTACAGAGCGTGATACTGTTCCGGATAAGAGCCTCAGTTCGCCGAGTGCGGAAGATATGGAGGCATATCGGCAGGCGGCGGAGAGATATATAAAAAATGTAATATTGAGAGGGCTTTAAGATTCCCCCTCATCCGTCAGCTTCGCTGACACCTTCCCCCCAGAGGGGGAAGGCTTTTAGACTTCCACTTCATCCTCTTCAGGGAGGTGCACTCTTGAAATTACAATTATTGTATCGCCCTTTTGAAGTTTTACGCCGCCCTTGGGAATGACGGTTCTGGAGCCGCGTTTAATGGATAAAAGAATAGTCTGTCTGGGGAAATCAAGATCCCTGATAAAATGATCGCACCAGGGGTGAGTTTCTCCCAGTGTGACTTCTTTAAGATGCATCGGTACATCGTTTTTTATAGCCTCTGCCCCGATTACCACTTTATCTCCTGCTTCCAGTATTACATTTCCGTTTGGAATTATGGTATTACCATGTCTCTGTATCATGGCAATAAGCGCGCCGTGAGGAAGGTCAATATCTCTTATCTTCTTATCAACCCACTTATCCTTCATTCCAAGCTGCACTTTAATAAAATGCATATCAATAGACTTTGCATAGTCTCCCATGTGCTTTAACTTTGTGTACTGTTCAACGAAACCTGCGGAAATAATACCTGTTGGAATGGCAACAATACCTACACCAAGGAATGCAAGCAGAATTCCGAAAACTTTTCCCAGAATTGTCTTGGGATAAATATCACCGTAACCTACTGTTAAAAGCGTCGATGCAGCCCACCAGATACCTGAAAAAGCATTCTCGAAAACATCAGGCTGCGCTTCATGCTCCAGAGAATACATACAGAGACTTGACGCAAGCATCATAACGGCGATGATAAAAACCGAGGACAAAAGCTGCTGCGACTTATTCTTTATAACTTCTGTAATTACATTCAGTGAATCATAATAAGCATTGATTCTGAAGAGTCTGAATATCCTTGCAACTCTGAACATCCTGAATGCTGCCGCTCCCGCAGGAAAGAAAAACGGCATGTAATACGGAAGAAAACTCAAAAGATCAATAATTCCGGAAAATGAGAAGAAATACAGAACAAGTGCCATGAAGTCTGATCTGTCAGGATACAGGCACTTGGAACATATTGCGCGTAAGATATAATCTATCGCAAAAAACAAAACAGTCCATTTCTCAATGCTGTTAAACACACCTCCGAGAGGACCATTTATGTTATCGAACGTAGAAAGGAAGGCTGCACCAAGATTCAATACCAGTGCAACCGTCCCAATAACATCATATGCAATACTTATGGTATCCCCAAGGTATCCGACGGATACCACCTTAAAGAGCTTTTCCCTAAGCTCCTCCCACTTTTCTTTTTCCACAACAATCTCCCGTTTATTTAATCATCTTTAACTTCATATAGAATAGCTTCTTCAGGCATAACAGGTCTGCAGAAATAATATCCCTGAATTATGTCAGCGCTGAAAAGACGAAGCTTCTCAAACTGCCACTTTTCCTCAACACCTTCAACTATTACCTGCTTATCGATATCATGTACAAGCTGAATGACATCCTTTATGAAGGCTTCCTTACCTTCTACAAGATAACTGTCCACAAGTGATTTATCCAGTTTTACGTAGTCTACCGGAATATATGTAAGATATCCAAGAGAAGAATAGCCTGTTCCAAAATCATCCATCAGAAGTTTTATCCCCAGTTCTCTAAACTGCTGGAACAATTTATCAGCCTGTTCTGTTCTCTCAAGGAAAAGCCCCTCAGTTATTTCAATCTCAACGTACTTTCCGGGTATATTATACCGCGAAAGGAGGTCTCTGATAAAGTCCACATATCCGGTATCGCCAATCTGATTACTGGAAAAGTTTATGGAGACGGGATGAAGTTTATAGCCATCCTCTTTCCAGGCTGCAAGCTGCTTGATGACAAGTTCCGTAGTTACTCTTCCGAGTCTTCCAACCCAGCCGCTTGACTCTACAATCGGTATAAATACGTTAGGATAAACGCCCGGCTCCTTCATTCTTACCAGAGCTTCAAATCCTGTAACTTCCTTGGTCATGGAGTTAACCTGGGGCTGATAAACCATGTAAAATCCGTCGTTATCAAAGGCATCCAGGATCTTTGCCTTGATCTTGTTTTCCTCACGGATCTTCTTCTTCATCTCCTCGGAATATCTGAAAGCCTTGTTTCTTCCGCGCTGCTTAGCTTCATACATAGCTATCTCGGCATTTATAATATGCTGATCAGGAAGCGTGGAACCATCGGAGACAGATATACCGATACTGCAGGATAGAATAATTGTCTCATCTCCTACAGGAATCGGTGTTCTGAACAGTTCAAGAATCTCATTTATTGTATCGGAATTCTCATCAAGCTGTTCCTTGGGTACCATGATAAGGAACTCATCGCCGCCGTATCTGGAGATCATCCAACTTCTCTCCTCAGCAATCTTCTCAAGAGAAAGCGACAGGTACTTAAGTATCTCATCGGCGAGCTGGTGTCCGTAAGTTTCATTGACATCCTTAAAATTATCAATGTCTATCATAAGAATTGAATAGACATGCTTAATTGTCAGATGTTCTCTAAGGTAGTCAACCGCACTTCTTCTGTTAAGAATATCAAGAAAATCATCGTGCTCAGCCTGATACTTGATCTTCTCCTGTGTTTTTTCAAGTTCCTCCTTAGACTCTCTGAGTTCAAGATTGGTGGCTCTGCCGACAAGAACAGTAACATATGCCGACATGAGAAGGAATGCCATAGACAGGAAAATCATTCCAACAGCCGGGAATATCTTTCCATACATATCGAAGAAGGTCAGAGGTCTGTTGAATACTTCAGCATCCTTGGGAAGAAGCTTTTCATCTATACCGAATTTCTTCATGAGCTGATAGTCGAACTCTGAGGTATAGGGTGTTTCAATTGAAAGGAACTGCTCATCAACATGCCTGTTAGCAAGAAGGTCAGCCATCAATGCTCCCGCATAACTTGCCTGGGCAGTAAAATCCATGCCGACACTACCAAGAACACCATCACTCATGCCGCTTGAATAATTGCGCATAATCGGAACCTTGGTAGTTGCAGTTATAATATTGGTCATCTCATTTGTGGAATGAACCACTCCGGATGAATCCTTAAAGCAGGTCATATAAATGAGCACAGCATCACTGGAAATTGACTTTAATTCTTCATGCAATTTTTCAAAAGGAAGTTTAGCTATATTTATCTCATTAAAGGTATAGTCGGGATGCTTACTTTTCTCACGGTTATAAAGAACCATGTCAGCAAGGCCGGCAGGAGAATTATCATGTATGCCATAGTATACTTTTCTATCAGGCATCATCTTCATTGAAAGCTCTATTGTATTTGTAAGGTAATCATTTTCATAAAAGCCATACATTTCATAGCGCTCAACAGCCATCTGTGCCAGTGTCATGTTGTTGACACCAAAGAACACAACCGGAATATCCGTAAAGAGTTCTTCCTTATATTTCATGGCAAATTTAACAGCCTCATCGTCTGCCAGAATAACGCCATCATAATCATTTTTTAAATTAACTCTTTGAATAAAGTAATTGTGAAAAGTCTCGACATCCTCATTGGATGCATGCTTCTTGGCATCCATGAACATAACATCAAATTCTATACCGTTAGGATCGAGGCTCTGTCTAAGTCCCTCTATCTGCGGCTCAAATGTATAATACTGGGAAGTATAAGAAGACAGCAAAAGAACTCGATGCTGTACCTCTCCTTTGTAAACAGGTCCAACCATCGAGGTGTTATCATCAGTCGTCACGAACTGCCGAAGGAACATGACGGCAACCAGCAGACAAATGACGCTAAGCACTATAAATACCGTACGTATTTTTTGCAGTACCGACTGTTTCGTCATAAAAACACCGACCCTTAGTGATATAGATAATTCTACCACTTTAAGGGCCGGTGCATTATTAACTAAGCCTTATGTATGTTTAAATATTGTTAAAGAATACATAAACAATTTATAAATCAATAACAATCTCTTATCCTTCGATCATTATTGTCTTCTTCTCAGGAACCTTCGCCTGTTCTTTCTTAGGTACATTGAGACTAAGTACGCCATGTCTGAAGGTTGCCTTGATATCTTCCTCAGTAAGGTTATCTCCTACATAGAAGCTTCTCTGCATTGAGCCCTGATAGCGCTCCTGTCTGATGATCTTACCCTTATGGTTCTTCTCATCCTTATCAAGTCCCTTGGTGGCACTTATGGTAAGGTAACCATTGTCGAGTTCAAGGCTGATATCTTCCTTCTTAAAGCCGGGCAGATCAATATCTACTTCATAATGATCCTCATTGTCATGGACATCTGTCTTCATAAGCCTGTCGGCATGCCTGCCATAGAGCTTCCTCTCGGTGTTGTCAAATTCATTAAACATCGGGAAATCGAACCAGTTATCAAACAAATTCTCCTCAAAAATACTAGGCATCAACATAATAATTACCTCCTTATATATGAATGAAATTATTTACTTTGAGCAGCGGAACCGGAGTCATTACAATTATTATTGCTCCCTTTATTTCTGTTCCCTTGTTCTATAACTGTTATAACACTTGTTAGCACTCTTGTCAAGTGAGTGCTAATTTTTTTTAAAAATAATCCACATGCCTGAAAACATGCGGATTACAGCGATTCGTCACTTTGAAATATTGAATTTCATCATCACTAATATGCCCCCTTATTTATCGCACGAATTGCTTCCGACTGAATATCACGATTATATGATAGCATAGGTGCAACATCTTTTCCCCTTACTCTCCTGTCCGCATAATTGCGTGTAAGCTTTACGACAAGCGGTGATAAAACAAGAACGCCTATAAGATTAGGTATCATCATAAGTCCATTGAAGGTATCGGAAATATCCCAGACAAGAGATGATTCCATTACAGCTCCAAAGACCATAAGAATAATAAATATAAATCGGTATATTTTCGCCCACGTAACACCGATCAGATATTCCACAACTTTCGCTCCGTAATATGACCATCCCATAACAGTTGTAAATGCAAATAACGTTATTATAATAACCACAAATATTTCTCCGGGGCGACCAAGTACCTGGTTAAAAGCATGTGCAACCAAAGTTGCATCATCAGTACCTACTACAGTCAGACCTGTATTAAGATCAATCGCGCCTGAACTCAGTACTACAATTGCAGTAATTGTACAGATAATAATGGTATCCAGAAATACTTCTGCCATTCCCCACATCCCCTGCTTCACGGGTTCCCTGGCACAGGTATTAACATGAGCCATTACTGAAGAGCCGAGTCCTGCTTCGTTTGAGAAGACACCTCTCTTACATCCGCTTTTTATTGTATTCATCGCTACCTGGACCGCTGTCCCAACCGCTCCGCCTTTCAAGGCATCAGGACCAAGTGCAAAGTGAAATATCGATCTGAATACAGCCGGAATAGCCTCGATATTGCATAAGATAATGATTAGGCACCCGGCAATATAAGCTATTGACATTACAGGTACCAGTGTCTCGGAGACATACGCCAGTCGTCTGAATCCTCCCATTATAATCACAGCTCCGACAAGCATAAGTACAACGCCAATCCACCAGTCCAATATAGGGGCACCCCAGAAGGTTCCCATATCAACATCGGCAAGAAATGCGGCCTCCATATTTAGTGTTATCTTATTTATCTGACTGAGATTCCCTATTCCAAAGGATGCAAGTACTGTAAAAATACAGAAGGCAACAGCCAGTATTTTTCCGATCTGTTTACATTTTTTTATACTTCCAAGTCCGTCTTCAAGGTAATACATAGGGCCTCCGGACCATGCACCTTCAGAATTTCTTCTCCTGTAATATAGTCCCAGTACGTTTTCCGAGTACTTGGTCATCATCCCAAGAAATGCCGCTATCCACATCCAAAATACAGCTCCCGGTCCTCCTACGCAGATAGCCGTGGATACTCCCGCAATATTTCCTGTACCTATTGTTGAGCAAAGTGCCATACAAAATGCACGAAACTGTGACAGAGCACCTGCATCATTGATAATGCGGGCTTCACCCTTTATCGCTCCAAATGTCTTTCCCCACCAGTGACGTAAATGCGCAACCTGAAAAACACCGGTAATAAACGTGCAAATCAGACCGGTACCAAGCAAAAGTACCAGTCCGAAAGTTCCCCATGCAAAGGAATTAACCGCATCATTAATCCGAGTGATAGTTTCCATAATAATTTACAGATCCTTTCAATTACTGAGGATTAATCAGATTTGTGATTCCATCATAGTCATACTTCGAAGCAAATTTTTTTATCTCAGCAATTTTATCTTTATCCTCATCAGGCACGTCATAATCAGAAAGTTCCAAAAGCGCCTCTTCTATGGCGTCGCTGTCCATATTATCTGCAGCTTCCGCAACGGCCTCATAAACACTCTCCATAAGGAAAGCATCCGCCATCGGCTTTGTCTCGCCGGCATCACTGCTGCTTTCCTTGCTTTCATAAAGCGGTGAAAGTATATTGGTATATTCCAGATACTTTTCCATAAAATCTTCGTAGTTATCACGTATAAATTCTATGTTTCCTTCTTTCCCTGCCATCTCAAGGGCTTCCGCCTTCTTTGACAGTTCCATGGCCCCAACCAGCTTAGAAGAACTCTTTAATGCATGTATTTTAATCGTGAAGTTTTGCCAGTCCTCACCTTCAAATGCATTCTTTAATTCCTCTGATCTTTCATCTATGGAATCATAGAATATTTTCAGTACCATTTTAAAGGAATCCTCGGAACCGCTGTTTTGTATAGCAATTTCTCCATCTATCCCTTCAAGGCTCTCATACCAGGCGGGCTCATCACTCTCAGCTGCATCCGCTCCTTTCGCGTTGCTTTCGGCACCTGTGTTAGTGGCTGCCTGCTCTTCAATATCATTCATAATGCCCTCATCCATATCTACCGGAAGTATGGATGAAACATTATAAGATTTATTACCCTTAATAAAATACAGAATACCAAAAGAGCCGGGGCCGCAGTTTGAAGAAATTGCAGCAGAAGCCTGTTGGAATACCACATTTTCGAAATAAGCAAAGCGACTGATTTCCTTCTTGATTCTAAGAAGTGTATCTTCATCAAGGTCAACATAGGTAATAAATACAACGTCGGAATCCGGAATCTGATCAACCGGGAAGGCTCTTCTGATATAGCTTTTGTATGCAGTCCATCTGTTTCCTATCATAAGTCCGCCTATTCCCGTCAGATCATCCTTAATTTTAAGGCAGGGTCTGATGCTCATAGATTCTGCCACTCTGTTCATACCGGCACTTATACGGCCGTTACGCATCATGAAATCAGTGCTGTCAACAATAAAGCTACACTTAAGCCTTTTCTTTACATACTCAAGTTCGGCTACAATCTCTTCTACCGGTGTATCCCTTTGTGCGAGCTTAATTGCTATAAGCACAAGTATTCCAAGTGTACTGGAAAGTGATTCTGAATTGATTACCGTCACATTATCAAAAGCTTTTGAAGCCTCCATAGCTCTGTAATAATCATCGCTCATGCTGGTAGTAAGCGCGATATATATCATGTGATGTGCTGAACGCAACTGGTCCGCAAAGAATTCCGTGTATTCCAGGGTTTCAGGAGGTGATGAAAGTGCTTTTTTACCACTTTTAATATATTTTACAAGCTCATCAGCACCGATCTGTATACCATCCTTGAAAATGCCATCCTCTGTCTTAATAACAAACGGAAGTATCGGAAGTCTGGGATCACGCATCACCACATCTGGCAAATCACACATACTGCTGGTTCCGATAATGACCGGTGCTTTTCTGCTATACCCCGCAGTAGCATTTGTGCTTCCCTCCATACGCTGAGCACGATTTTTGATATTCAGTTTTTCAGTCGGAATATGATGAATGAGCGTCTCTTCAAGAGCATCACCGGATATGGGCTTTATAAGATACCCATCAAATCCCGAATGATTGTAGAGCTCCTTGTTTTCGCTTCCGGCATTTGCAGTTAAAACAACAACGGAGGTCATCTGATTAAGACCACCAACCTGCGAACGAATTCCTTTCAGGCATTCTATACCATCCATTTCAGGCATCAGATGATCCATAAGAATAACATCGTAGTGTGTCTTTAATGTCGCTTCAAGCGCATCCTTACCGCTGATTGCAGTATCTACGCGCATTTTTGTACCAAGAAGAAGCTTTTTCTCAACTTCGAGGTTCATAATATTATCATCTACTATAAGTACACAAGCATCCGGAGCAGTAAAGCGGCTTTCGTAAGCATGCTTTTTAACCTTACCGAAATTCTGAATACTCAGTTCTCCAATAGCTGAGGAATCGGATACTCCCTGCTTGAGCATTACATTAAAGGTAGTGCCTTCACCATAAACACTGTTAACGGATATGGTTCCGTTCATGAGCTCCACAAGCTGTTTTACGATACTAAGACCCAATCCCGTACCTTCTATATGTCTGTTTTTCTCTTCATCAACTCGCTTGAAAGCATCAAAAAGATAGGGTATGGCATCTTTTTTTATACCCATTCCCGTATCAGTTACAGAGATGCGAAGCATTACAAAATCATCACCGGCTACTTCGCTCTCTATATGCAGTCCAACAGATCCTTCCTTTGTATATTTGACTGCATTATTTAACAGATTGATAAGAATCTGCTTTATGCGCACTTCATCACCGTAAAGGACACTCGGCACACCGGGGTCTACACTGACATCCATTTTTAAGCCTTTTTCCTGAGCGCGAAGCCAGACCATATTTACAATCTCTGACATCATATCGCCCACCCTGTAATCTACCTGGACGATATCCATACTGCCGGCTTCCATCTTGGAAAAGTCCAAAATATCATTTATAAGTGCAAGCAGCATCTTTCCCGCACCCTGAATACCTGTTGCATCCTTTACTACTTCATCGGATATATTTTCTTCTCTGAGAATCAGCTCATTTAAGCCAAGAATGGAATTTATAGGAGTCCGGATCTCATGGCTCATACTTGAAAAGAAGCGATTCTGTGACCGGTTTAATTCCTCTGCTCTCTCTGCTTCCTTTCGTGCCCTCTCATTTTCCTGGTTAAACATCCTGTTCTGGAATAAGACCATGACAAAGCAGACAAGGCTAACCAGTATCAGTGAAAGGAATGAATCCATATAGAACATTGCCCGGCTATGCTGCGGAACCAGTTCCGGGTGGAAATACTCCACAAGATAACATAAAAGTGAAAGAATAAACAAAAGTGTCAGCATTATAACTCGCCATATACCGGATATTACAAGTCCCACGTACATGAAAGCAAAAATAATCCAAAGGACACCTCCGCCTTCAACGCCGCCGCCAAAGAAAAATATTCCGGGCAGAATGGCAAATACCAATCCGATAATTATAAGTCTGATTGCAATCTGAATTTTGTTCCTATAAAGGCATGAAAAGGTTACAGCCGGAACTAATATGATAGTGGCTGTCAGAATAATTATCTCGTATATGTTTTCACCGATAATAATATCCGCGATAAGTGCCATAGCTACAGCAATATCGGAAATTATCGTAAGAAGCACAAAGATTCTCTCTGAAAAATTGCGCTCAGTATCACTTATCATTGAAAACAGTTTCTTTATCTTCTTAAAAAATGTCATTGCTTAGCACCTCCCTCGGTAGATCCCGTCCGGGAAAGGACACGTGACATTACGCGTTCAAACTCAATAAGATTGATGGGTTTTCCTACAAAACCATCGAAGCCCTCATTAGCGAACATTTCTCTTGCTCCGGAAACCACATTGGCTGTAAGTGCTATTACAGTAATTGTTCTGCCCTTTTCTTCCGCAGCAAATTTAATTCGATGCATAGTCTCAACGCCATCCATTTCAGGCATCATATGATCCATAAATACTATGTCATAATCATTATTTTTGAATTTAGTAATAGCTTCTTTACCGCTTTTTGCAGTTTCTATGACCATTCCATAATCTTCAAACAGGCCGGTTGCCACAACCAAATTCATCGGCTCATCGTCCACAACGAGCGCTTTAAGACCACTTATGTTCGGACGCTCAACCGAATCAATAAGCTCGATGTCTTCAGCATTAAGTCCCTCGTTTAGGATTTTAACAACAGGATACGCATAAAGAGGCTTAGGCATTATCATTACGCGGCTTCCGGGATTTGTCTTAAAGCCATGATCTGCGGATACGGCAATAACTACATCGCCTTTACTAAGTTCATCAAAATATTCAGAATTCTCCAGATATTCCTCCTGCCCCATAAAAATGAATGTCACGTTAAGCTTTTGCCTGAGCCTCTCAATATCATGTATTGTTTCAGCAGGATAAAGCGGCACATGAATACCTGCCGCAAGATTAGTAGCCATTGCACGGTAAAAATCGCGCACCTTCGCTACAAGGTACTTATCAGATCTTACATGGAACAAAATATCACCGCTAAAGGAATCATCTATTTTCAGACATGGTGTTGCATCCACTACTTTCTGAGGAATAGTGACTCTGACGGTAGTACCTTTTCCGATGTCGCTCTCGATTTTCACAAATCCATCCATTCTGTGGACGAATCCGTATACTATTGACAGTCCAAGTCCTACACCGCCTGAACTTCTGTTTCTTTTCTTATTTGCCTGATACAGTCCGTTGGATGCTGTCGCAATCGCTTTACGACTCATTCCGATTCCGGTATCCGTAACCTCAATGCACAGATTTACACCGTATTCCATCTTTTCCGAAAAAAGTCTGACGAAGATTCCGCCCTGTCTCGTGAATTTCAGGGCATTTCCCAAGAGATGGTGGAATATTTTATGAAGCTTTTTTACATCACCGCACATCATAGTCGGAACGTCGGGTGACATATCAACTATGAGTTCAAGATCTGTATTATCTGCTTCCATGCGGAAACTGGTTACCACGTCATTTATAAGCGACGTACTCATATAGTTTTCTTCTTCCAGAATCATCGCGCTTCTTCTGGTTTCGGTGTAGTCCTGAATGTCCTCAATCTGACTGGACAGACGTACTCCGGCTTCTTTAATTGCCTCTGCATCTCTTGACTGACCTCTTTTCAGAATAAGCTCAGACATTCCGTTAACAACATTTACAGGGGTTCGAAGCTCATGGGAAATATTGGACAGAAAGTCCTCGATATCGCGGTCATATGCATCGATATAATCATCTTTCAGCTCCAGCAGTTCTTTCATTTCCAGTCTTCCATGTATGGATTTACGGCAGCCGGTATAAACGTAAATAACAGCAACAAAATGGAGCAGTGTTCTGGATATTGTAAGGAAATCAAAGACCACTGTGGTCCCGATTATTCCGAGCCAAATCTGTATCAAAAATAAAAAAACATACTCCGCAAGAAGTAAGTTCATCATGTAAATGCGGTCCAAAAGGGAATAAGCTACAAGCACAAAGCAAACGACAATTGCTATATCGACATAGCTTGTCTCATGAACACCATGAAAAAAGACCGCCATCATCGCATAAAGAAGATAACATACTTCACGTATGCTTTCTTCCGGTTTCTCGGTAATGTGCATGACCCATAAAGCTACAGTTCCGATAACAATAAGAGGTGGAACCCAAAACTCCCACCCAAGCGCTATACCCTCAAAGAGCATTGCAATGCAGGATATTGAAACCAATGAGATAATATATATATTATTGCTTTTTCGGTCCATGCATTTACCTCTCGAATCAGCTCCTTAACTTTTCTTCCAGGATGGCAAGAAGATTCTCACTTGTTGTGGATTTCAGAATATACCCTGATGGCTTAAGCTCCATTACACGCTTAACACCTTCCCTGGAGCTCACTCCCGTAAGGAACACTACAGGTATGTCTTTTGTTGCAGGCTCCTGCCTCAGCATCTGAAGCACCTGCGGTCCATCCACAACCGGCATTTCGTAATCCAGAAGAATAAGATCTACCGGCTTCTTCAAAAGGAATGTGATTGCCTGCATTCCGGCAGTCACTACATCGGTTTTATATTTATCCTTAATCCAGGACTTTACCATTCCCGCATATGAGGGGTCATCATCAACTATAAGAATTTTCTTTCTGGCATCCTGCTCTGCCTCGTTTAACATCATGACGGAATCTCTGTCGTCACCCAGTACCGCCTCTTCACCTTCACCGTTTTGTGCTCTTTCTTCGGCAGCCTGCTGTTCCTTGACTTTTTTATCAAGTCTTTTCATATAGTCTGTCATCTCTTCTTCAACAGCCAGAACAAAAGCTTCCGGTTCTACAGGACGAATCATCCATCTGTATGAAATAAGATCAGGGAACTCCCTAAGCATCTTCTCTCTGTCGCCGGCTTCTGCTATAAAGATCATATTGCAATCGTGATCCTTGACCTGATCTTTTATCAGTATCATGTTTTTCTTACCATTTTTAACATCAAGAATGTCCTGCGGATTATACACAACAAAAACAGCTGCATCCCTGACGCAGTTATCTATTTTATCAAAATCTTCAACTATAGAAATTGTTTCGAAACGTTCCGCTTTGATTTTCTTTTCCAGCCCGCTAATAACAATGCTGGATTTTTCCATCAGAAAAACAACACTCTTTTCAATCTTGCTCATTTATATCCCTCCGCCCAAAAATCATCTCATACTACTTTCAGGTCTTGGTAATACACTTACTCCATAATAAAATTATATAGTATCCCACGTTTCTATAAGCATGACATTTTTGTATAGTTGATAAAATTTTTATAAAATTTCATAAATACAGCATTTCTTTTCATAATAAAATGTAAAAGTGCCGGTCCACGAGAAACCGGCACTTTGTGCTTAAACATTATTTCTTTTCTTTAGTAATCTTCTGAAGTTTACCGTTCTTGGCAAAATGATAGGTTTTCTTTCCTATTTTGACTTTTCCGGTCTGCATCACTCCATCCTTGTCAAAGTAGTACTTTGCACCGCCAATCTTCTTAAGCCCGGTATAAACCTTACCCTTTGCATCAGTGTAGTACTTCTTGCCATCAACCTTGTGGAAGCCCTTCTTTGCAAGTCCCTTCTTATCAAAGAAGTATTTCTTGCCCTTGAAGGTTACAAATCCCTTTGCTACACCGCCTTCCTTAAGAACAAGCTGGTACTTACCCTTATTCTTGCCCTTCTTGATCTTTTTGATTTTTCCTGATACTGAAGGGATTGTTTCCTCTGAAGAATTATCTGCTATTGCAGTATCTTCTGTCCCCTCAACCTTAGGAGTTGTTGTTTCAGTCTGAACTGCCTGTCCGCTCTCAGATGTTTCAGGCTTGGTTTCCGGCTTGGTCTCAGACTCTGTCTCGGTTTTTGTCTCCGGCCTATCAGCAGGTGTTCCCTCTGAAGGCTTTTCTTCGGAAGGCTTCTCTTCAGAAGGCTTCTCTTCGCCTGAAGGATCCTCTTCTCCTGAAGGATTCTCGTTTTCATTTGAACCTTCCAGTTTTGCTGTTCCTTCATATAAAGCCTTTACTTCCTCTGCGGAAACAGGTCTGTTAAACAGGCTGAAATCATCAACCATGGCAGTTGTGTATTCTCCGCCTCCCCAGTTGGCCTTACCAATCTGTGTTACAGCGTTCTTTCCGAGAATCTGATCAGCTCTTGCCGTTGCAGCTACTGTACTTACGAGTTCACCGTTGACATAGAGTTCCGTGTATTTTTTGTAGAATACTACGGTTACCATCTTCCATTCGTTGTTAAATGCACTGATATCAGCAATATTTGCCTCACTTCTTACACCTCTGTTTTTATATCTCTCAACATGAAGCTTACTATCATTCGACAGCGGATCTATAACACCGATGTATTTCTCGTAATTATTCTTTGGTGCATCCGTTGTTTCTGCCGCATAGAAGAGCCATTGTGTCTCATTCTTAACCTCAGAATTACTCCAATAGTTTACGCTAAAGGACTTAAGGCCTGAAAGAAGTGATGATCCATCCTCTTTTGTAAGAGTCAGATACTGCTTATCTGCTTTGTTAAGCTTAACAGCCTTGCCATCTCCGTGCTCTACCGCATCATAGCCATTATTTACTTTGGCTACAGCACCTTTTCCTGCAAAGCCTTTTTCTTTATCATCAAAGGTGAAATGCGCAATAGCAGCCTCTGAAAGCGTTGTTTCAAAGGTATCCTCTTCCTCTGTATCGATTCCCCATTTTTCAACAGCAGCTTTGTATTCTGCATCAGTAATGCCGATAACTGTTCCGTGTTTCATTTATACATGCAAAAAGGCCCTTCTCCTTTTTTTGGGAGAAAGGCCTTCTCTTGATATATTTCCTTTAGGGAGGAAAACATATATCCGTTTTCTTAGTTCTGTATGCTGTAGCGGATGGAATCACCAATCTGTCCATCACCAAGAATACCGAACTCTGTGCTCTGTCCGCTTGAAAGATATGCATTCCAGCCAACAGGTGTGATTACATAATAATCACCGTCTTCATCGATATTAACATTCCATGCATTACCGATATTGATATCATTCTTGTTGAGCTTAAGTGTCCAGGAATTTACATCACTGGATGAATTATTGGTAACCTTAAAGCTTACCTGATATCCGCTTCCCCAGCTGTTGATTGAATACTGGAGATCAAGGCCGTCTGCTACAGGTGCCGGAGCAGGATCTTCCTGTGTAGGTTCTTCCTGTGTGGGCTCCTCTACCGGTTCAGGATCGGGCTGAGCAGGTGTAGGCTGCGGCTCTACTGTCTGAGGATCTTCATTTGGCTGTTCCTCTTCAGTACTGCCCTGCTGACTCTGTCCGTTTCCGCCAACCTTCTCAAACTGCCAAAGCTGGTTTGTTCCGCCGTTATAAGACCACTGACATACATTTGTTCCGTCATCTGTCTTTTTCTTGTAAACATCAAGAACCTTTGTCTCATCAGAGCTCTTTGTGGCAATTGTATAATATCCATCATTGTCTGTCTGCTTTACAACAAACTTCTGAGCATTTCCGCCGTAACCCTGATAAATACCAACGTTTGTTCCATCCTCGTTCTCGCCGTTAGCAACATCGAGCATAACGCTGCCAAGCGCGCTTGTGAGGTTGATGTATCCGTCATTTGTATTGGTTACATACCACTTCTGACCGTCCACACCGGTGCCGTTGCTTATGCATACATTTACCCATCCGTCAGCTGAATTGCCCTCAACTGTAAGATACTTCTGAGACAGATAGTTCTTTACATAATACCAGCCATTTTCGATGTAAGCATTGTCATGAGTATCGCCCTGAGGCTCTTCTACCTGAGGTTCTTCCTGTGCAGGTTCTTCATTCTGAGGATCATCATTCTGAGGATCATCGTTCTGAGGGTCATCATTCTGAGGATCATCTGAAGGCTGAGGTGTCGGCAAAGGCTCAGGTGTATAGCCTGATGTAGGTGTGCCGAAGGTCTCTGTATAAGCCTGGATTACCTTATCATAAGCGGGCTTCTTGGATGTAGGTGTGCTGAACAGAAGCGGCTTAGCGTTATTAATCCATGTAACCTGATCTGAGAGTCCCCACCATGTGATACTTGTGATCTTACCGCCATTCTTCTTAAGAGAGTTAATATTCTTATAAAGATTGTATACGTAATTGGAAAGATCATTGTCACCGTTGTTTGTTATATCCATCTCTGTGATCTGTACTTCAAAGCCCGCATTAAGGAATGACTTAAGAGCCGAAATATAGAAGTCCACAGAAGGATAATTTGTGCCAAGGTGTGACTGCATACCTACACCTGAGCACATCTTCTGATCTGAATTGATGTAGTTTACAAGTGTTATGATCTTATCAACTTCCTGATATGTATTGTAATCATTGTAGAACAAGCTTACAGAATCAGTGAGGTTGAAGTAATCAAGTGTCTGATATGCATATGTGAATGCCTTCTTTACATAAGAAGCATTTGTTCTGTTGTTTCCGTAAACAGCTTCCCATCCGGAATTCTGTGCATGCATTACTTCGTTTGCAATATCCCATGCATAAACAACACTACCGTACTCACTAAGATATACATGGTTCATCACAGTCTTCACATACATCTCAAGACGAGCATCCATTGTGGACTGATTCACAAAGCCGGCATTTCCTGAGAAGTTGCTTCTGAAGAACCATGAAGGAGTCTGTGAATGCCATACAAGAGTATGTGCTCTCATTCTAAGACCGTTCTGGTAACAAATCTTCATAACTTCATCAACTGTACTGAAGTTAATCTGCGGTACATAAGATTCTCTGTAATTATCAGGAATGTAATAACCGAGATTCTTAGCGTCAGCAACAGAGATAAGTCGTGCAGATCCGCCAAGAAGCGCATCAGGCTTCATCTCGTTTTCAAGAGTTATGCTGTTGTAATTCTTCTTAATAAGCTCGAGTGTATTAGCATCTCTAAGCTGATAGAGATTGATGCAGGTTCCTGAATAACCGAAGGTCTGACCATAGGTGTTAAGAAGAGTCAGATCTGAAGGATTCAGAGCCTGTCCCTGATTGCCGCCCTGGTTTCCACCTTGGCTGCCACCCTGGTTACCGCCCTGAGACTGACCTGAACCGGTATCCCATGTAAGGTAATCAAGATAAGCATCCCATGTGCCATCATCTGATGTAATTGTAAGTTCTACAGTAGTAGCTCCTGTAGCATGAGTTACATTCTCAATAGTGTACTCTGCAGGATACTCATCACCATAGTAGAAGGTTCCCTTGGTCTCTCCACCGATCTTAAGAACAACCTTAGCCATGTTGCTGTTGTTTGAACAGCCGCGAAGTGTAAAGTTATGTGTATCATATGCAAAATACTGATCAAAGCTTACAGTATCGTTGTTGCCATAGAGTGCAACACCGCTGAACGGACTGCTGATAGTGCCTGTATACTGACCGCTCTTAGTCATGTTCTCGCACTCATACTTATTATTATTTGTCTGAGCAGTCTCATTGCCGCCCTGATTACCGGTTTCTTCTGTGCCCTGGTTTCCGCCCTGGTTGCCGCCTTCATTTCCACCTGCGGTCTCGCCGGTGCCTGCAGCTTTCCAGTAGTCGAATTCAAAGCTTCCGTTGAATACGAAGCAGATGTTCTTTACACCTGACACGTTCTTCATTGTGCCTGTGAATTCAGTATTTTTGTTATTAGTATTGGAAAGGTTAATTGTTCCAAGGAGATTACCACTGGGGCTGTTCTCTCTAACCTGGATCGTACCGTTTCCTCTGCTGTTAACACTAACCGTGATTGAGCTAAGGCCCTTAGAGAAGTTAACTCCCTTAACCTTTGTGTAATCACCGTTAGAAATGTTATCAACCCAAGCAGCGCCCTCTCCGTTACCGGAAACGCCAATACCACACTGAGTGAAGATTGTCTCAGCCTGCACTGCTGAGTAAGGATCAACATAAGAAGTCTGAGATACACCACTCATAGTAGGTGTGAGTGAGCTGATCTTACCGTTTGAAACATTGAGCTTATCAATCTGTGTAGTTCTGTAGCCAAGGCTCTTTCCGATAACCTTAGACTCAACAGATCTTGTGTGATAAGCAAGATAATACTGACCGCCAAACTCAAAAATCTGGTGGTGATTATTACCTGTAGAACCATTGAAGAATACGCCGGGATTCTTCATTACTTCGCCCTGATAGGTAAAAGGTCCCATAGGGCTGCTACTTGTCATATACTCGATAGCTGCATTGTTGAAGCCGCCTGAGCAGTTCCAGTTTGAGCAGTATGAGTAGTAATATGTATTTCCGATCTTATTAATTCCTGAATCCTCGAAGAGGTAAGGAGCATCAATTGTTGAAGCTGAGCCTGAAACGCTGGTCATGTCTGCGCCAAGCTTGATAACTCTTGCCGTCTTGGGATGTGCATACTGATTGTTTGGTATGCCGCCACCAAAATAGAGGTAGCCTGTTCCGTCGGAATCAACTAAAACAGCAGGATCAAACATCCATGTAACACCGCTGCAGCCGGGTGTAGCACCTGTAATAAGTGCCTTTCCGATAGGATCCTTCCATGGTCCTGTCGGGCTGTCAGCAGTTAATACTCCGATGCCGCTTCCATTATTTGCAAAATAAAGGAAGAATTTGTCTTTACCGTTAATTTTCTTACATGCAATACAAGGAGCCCATGAGTTTTTAGCCCACTTTGCTGCTCCGCTTGAACCGGCAATCTTGAAACTGCCGTGATCTGTCCAGTTAACCAGATCCTTTGATGAATAACAATTTAAAGTGTCAATCTTAGCATAGGTATTCTCGTTATTGCCAGCGAGTTCCTGTGAGTCATTGGTTGCATAGATGAAAACTTCATCATTGTAAACCAACACTCCGGGATCTGCGCCGTAGTTCTGAGTAACTACAGGGTTATTCTCATTATCCCCTTTAACATAAGTTCCTCCCACTACTTCGGCAGCTAACGAATTTGTTGCATTTCCTATGATAAGCCCCCCAACCATCATAAGAGACAATAAAAACGTTAAGTGCTTTTTCATTGCTTCCCCTTTCTTATGTGTTTTCTATGCTCGAGCAAAATCATTTTAGCAATAATTGATAGTAGTCACTTATCAATTATTGCACTTTGGTAAGCACTTATTGCGAGAAAGCACAATTTTTTTGTATATTTTTAATAAATAATTCCTGTTTGTATTTTTATTATGTGTTAAATAATCACAATCTAGAATTAAGCATAAAAACAGCTCCGGGATATTATTCTCGGAGCTGTCCGTTTACTTTTTATTTTTCTTTTTCATTATTTGCTAAAATGCTGATTAAACATTTTATACCTGTACAAATGCAGGAGTATCAGCAGGAGCATCAAGAAGCTTTTTGAGTTCATCATCGACCTTGAGAAGGGTGATTGAGAAGCCTTCCATATCAAGAGAAGTCATGTAGTTTCCTACAAGAGTCTTGTGAATCTTGATTCCTTTTCCATCAAGAACTTCCTTAACATGCTTGTTCGCAACAAAGAGCTCCATAAGTGGAGTTCCGCCCATTCCGTTAACCATAACAGCAACTTCATCACCCGAATTATAGATTCCTTCAGCAAAAATCTTATCAAGAAGCTTGTCTGCTATCTCATTAACAGTGCTTATCTTCTCACGGCTTACGCCGGGTTCACCGTGAATTCCGATTCCGATCTCAATCTCATCCTCTGCAAGATCAAAGCTGGGCTTCCCTGCTGCAGGAACTGTGCAGGCATCAATAGCCATACCCATTGATCTTACATTCTCTATTACTTTCTCAGCTATGCGCTTAACCTCGGCAAGATCTCCACCTGCCTCAGCACATGCACCTGCAATCTTGTGAACAAAAATTGTTCCTGCTATTCCGCGTCTTCCTGTTGTCCAGGTACTGTTCTCAACAGCAACATCATCTGCAGTAATAACCTGATCAACTTCAATACCTTCATCGCGAGCCATATCAGCAGCCATCTCGAAGTTCATAACATCGCCGGTATAATTCTTGATTACCAGAAGAACGCCCTTTCCACCATCAGCTGCCTTGATAGCTTCAAATACCTGATCAGGTGTGGGAGACGTGAATACCGCACCGGCAATTGCTCCGTCGAGCATTCCTTTTCCGACATAACCGCCGTGTGCAGGCTCATGTCCGCTTCCTCCTCCGGACACAAGTGCAACCTTACCCTTGGATCCGCCTGCTCTTACGAGAACATCAAATCCATCAAGACGCTTAACATAGTTCGGGTATGCCGCAACCATACCTTCGAGCATCTCGTCAACAATATTGTCGACCCCATTAATAAGTTTTTTCATTGCTACCCTCCTTTTTATTTTAAGGCCAATGCCTTATCAATCTCCCAATACCTTGTTCACCTCGCGGGTTTGCTCCGCTGCGGCAACGACCTGTTCCATTGTGCTTCCAATTGCTGCAGTTACCGCTGCTGCAATGGCGCCCTCCACAATGGGAGCATCCGCAAGCTTTACGTTTATGTTTTCGTCCTCAAGAAGTTCTATTGCCGTCTCAGCACTCATAACCCCGCTTCCGAGATCCGCAAGCAAAACTACACCATCACCGTCATTAGCCTGCTTTACAGCCTCTGAGATACGAACCGCATCGGTTCCGATACTTTTGTCCTCAAGACCACCCGCGCATATAATCCCCTTGTGCGTAGGTGCAACCTGATCTGTGAGATCCTTAATGCCTTCCGCTATTTTCCAGCTGTGTGATACCAATACGAGTCCTACCATGTTTTTTACCTCCACCCCCTCATCCGTCTGCTTCGCAGACACCTGTCTCCGTTCCACTCCGGTCCGCGCTGAACCGACGTCCCCCGGACGTCGAGCGCCCCCAGGGGAAG